>NZ_CP151837.1:613885-920828 GCF_046736275.1 Luteolibacter sp. AS25 | reverse complement strand
CCGGCCTACTTCTCCTCAAAATCGCCGGCACCACACTTTTCCTATGGTGGGCCTTCTCCCAGATCGAGGATAAGCAGCTTCTCTACGAGAACTTCCAGCGCGCTATCAAATCCCCCTTCTGGGTCACCACCGGCATCGGATTCGCGTTCCTCAGCATTTTCACGAGCGCACTTCGCTGGTATTTCCTGCTCCGCGCCCAGTCCATCAACGAGTCCTTCCTCTACATCCTCCGTCTCACCCTTTACGGCACATTCTTCAACATCGCATCCATCGGTGGAGCCGCCGGAGACGCTGCGAAAATCGTGTTACTCATCCGCCGGTTTCCCGAAAAAAAGATCCCCATCACCGTCTCCGTGATGATTGATCATCTCATCGGATTCCTCTCCAGCAGCATCATCTTTCTCAGCTTTACCTGGATTTTCGGCGCCATCGAATTCGCCACCGACGCCACCGGCCGCAATACCTTCATCGCTGCCACATGGTTCCAGGCAGGTGCGCTTTTCGTAGTCCTCAGCAGTCTCTTCTCTTGCAGCCCCACCATGATGAACTTCGGCAGGAAATATCTCCCTCTCATCACGAAAAATCGCTGGGTAGATTCCATCACCGCCGCCATTGACCTCTACCGCACCGGCTGGAAGCACGCGCTCGCCGCACTCTTCGTCTCCTTCATCCTTTCCGCCACCTTCTACCTCACCTTCTACGCGGGTATCCGCTCTCTCGGACAGGAAATCCAAGCCACTACCATTATGGCCGTCATGCCACTGGTGGATGTGGTCACAGCCCTCCCGATCTCCATCTCAGGTCTAGGAGTCCGTGAACGCACCTTCGATTTCCTCCTTGGAAAACTTACCGGCATCCCGACTGCATCCGCCATCGCCGGCTCCCTCATCGGCTTCCTTTTCACCCTCTTCTGGGGCCTCATCGGAGGTCTTGCAATCATCACCTCCCGCTCGGGCAAAGCCGATGAATGAAGATCCCGGCATAGCAGTCGCACTCGGCTCCGCCTTCCTCGGTGTCTACGCGCACAGTGGGTTCCTATGCGGCCTGAACAAAGCAGGAATCTTCCCCGCCCACATCGCCGGATCTTCCGCCGGCGCCATTGCAGGAGGCCTCTACGCCGCTGGCCTTAGAGACGGAGAACTCCAGAAAGCAGCTCTCTCCAGCGAACTGAAGAGCTCATATTTCGACCCTTATTTCGCCTTCCGCAGCGCGCCGATGGGAGTCGGGATCCTCACCGGCCTGCTCAGCGGAAAACGCACCATCTCCCACCTTGAGGAACTTCTTCCCGTCCACAATATCGAGGATTGCCAGAACGCCTCACTACACATCGCCGTTACAGAATTCAGGGGAAACCGTGCGGAATTCCTCACCAACGGCCCCCTCGCCAAATCGATAATGGCCAGCTGTGCAGTGCCCATCCTCTTTCTGGAACAGGAAATTTCAGGAAAGAAATACCATGATGGAGGAATCCTCCACGAGCTTCCCATCGCCCCGTTCGTCGAGAATCCGGACATACACACCATCATCGTCCACGACGTCGCCTATCCGAAGGCAACGAACATGAAAAAACTCCGCATAGGCTCCATTTTCGGCAGCTCGCACCGGATGATGAATCAGGAACTCTTCGCTTTCCGCAGACTTGAGGCAGAAAGAAACGGAAAAAAGGTCATCCTCCTCCAAACCAACCACCCCCACCCGGGGCTCCTGCAATCCGCGGGGAAAAAGCTCCAGTTCTTCCAGGCAGGCGAAAGCACCGCACAGAAAATCACCGTATGATCGAAACCATCCGCAGCCTCATTTCGCAGAACCTTTTCCCGCTCGATGATTCCGTCACCGAGACCTCGGATCTCCATCAGGAAGGCCTCGACTCACTCGCCCTCATGCAGCTCATACTTCTGCTGGAGTCGGAATTCACCATCTCCATCCAGCCTACGGATCTGGATCGCGAAAACTTTTCCTCATTGAAAAATATCGCCGCCCTAATCGATTCGAAGGCCGTGTCTTAATACACCTCCTTCCAGAGCTGCCCTCAGCATATATTGGTATAATCCAGCCGGAAAAAACGGCACGGCGAATCGGTGTCACTTATAAGATCAGCCTTACGAACCTTTTATATAGAAAATATGATAGCCTCTATTTGAATTTCACTCTAATCCATAGGCCACGAATGCCATTACCTTTTCAAAGTATTCGTGAAAACCCCGCAGAAAACCTACAAAACCTATGGCTACCATGCTTCTCCCCGCTCGCTTTCTCGGGATTTTTTTTGCGGCATCCATAGTTTCCTCTTCCTTTGCAACAGCCGAGGACACCCGTCCCCTCACCGCCATCTACCCGGCGGATTCATGGGAACGCATTGACCAGAGCGTGGACAAAGCCTTGGTCTGGCTTTCAAAACGCCAAGCCGCGGACGGCTCATTCCAGGCAGGTCATGTCATGGCCCAGCCGGCAGTCACCTCGTTCGCAATTATGGCCTTTCTTTCCCGAGGCCATGCACCGGGGCATGGCCCTTATGGCGAGGCCCTCACCAGGGCCATTGATTACACATTGCTATGTCAGCACAGGGACGGCTACTTCGCGGCCGAAGGCATCATCCCGGACTTTCGGACTGAGCAAAATGCCCCCCTTCCGGCCAACAAAGTCCTCACATCCCTACCGAACTCCGTGGCTACGAGTTATAACCATGCGATTACCTCAGTCATGCTTGCTGAAGTATTCGGTATGGTCGGAGACCAGCAATCATACCGTATAAAAACAGCCCTCGATAAGAGCCTCATCTTTACCTACCGCCTGCAGGATAAAAACAAATACCCGGCGGAAGATCAGGGAGGCTGGCGCTATCTGGAAATCGGCCACAACGGTCGTGATTCGGACCTTTCACTCACTACCTGGTATCTTACCTTCCTACGCGCCGCAAAAAACGCCGGCTTCGAGATCCCCGAGAGACGCGTAGAGATGGCAGTCGCATACGCCCGGATGTGTTACTCGCCCACCCGGAGAGACTTCAATTACAACGTCGATAGGGAAGAACCCCGCACTGCCATGACCGGAGCGGGCGCACTTTGCCTTGCCCTTGCCGGAAAACACGACGACCCGCGCCTCCCCATCGTCGCGGAAAAACTCCAGCGGATCAATTTCAGCAGACTCCTCACCTCTACCGGCATGACCCGGGAATTTCCCATGTATGCCAGCTACTACAGCAGCCAGGCCGCCGCCCAGATTGGCGGAACATGTTGGGAAAACACCTACAAAAACATCTCACGAGCACTGATAAGCACACAGAAACCAGATGGAAGCTGGGAAAATTTCTGGCGCGCGAAATGGGCTGGCGATTGCTACTCCACCTCACTCGGAGTCCTCTCGCTTACCACCCCCTACCAGCTGCTCCCTATTTACCAGCGCTAGCATTTTTAGAAAATTTCCCGAAAACCATATGAACGAAATCGAAGCTCCCACCGAAGCATCCGACACCCAGGCGGTCCGCGATCTCCAAGCCGCCTACGCTGAAGTCCAGCGGGAAATGGCAGGCGTCATCGTCGGCCTTGATGAAGTTATCGCCCAGACATTCGTCACCCTTATCTGCCGCGGCCACTGCATCCTTGAGGGCGTCCCCGGCCTTGCGAAAACCAAACTCATCTCCACCCTCGCCTCACTTCTTGAGCTGAATTTCAAACGCATCCAGTTCACCCCAGACCTCATGCCCGGCGACATCACCGGCTCCGATGTCCTCGAGGAAGACCGCACCACCGGCAACCGTGTCTTCCGTTTCATCCAGGGCCCCCTCTTCGGAAATGTCATCCTGGCGGATGAAATCAACCGAACCCCGCCCAAAACCCAGAGCGCCTTGCTCGAGGCCATGGAAGAACGCCAGCTCACCGTCGGAGGGAAAACCTACCCCCTGCCGGACCCATTTTTCGTGCTCGCAACCCAGAACCCCATCGAGCAAGAGGGCACCTACCCCATGCCCGAGGCACAGCTCGATCGCTTCATGATGAAAATCACCCTCGGCTACCCCACCGCCGAAGAGGAAATCGAAATCATGAAACGGGCCACCACCCAGTATCGCTTCGAGACAAAACCCGTCATGACTGCCGAGACGATCTTCAAACTCCAGAAACTCGTCCGTCGCGTCCCAGTCGCCGATCATGTCTATGAGTTCACCTCGAATCTCATCCGCTCCACCCGCCCCAACGAAGCAGGCGCCAGCACCTACACGAAAAACATGATCAGCTGGGGAGCCGGCCCCCGCGCCAGCATCTTCCTCCTCCTCGCGGCAAAAGCACGTGCCATCCTCCTCGGCCGCTTCCACGCCACCGAAGACGATGTCCGCCAGATGGCGCACGGCATCCTCCGCCACCGCATCATGCCCACCTTCAACGCGGAAGCCGAAGGCCTCACCACGGACGATATCATCACCACACTGCTGGAAACTCCACCACCCGTCCCATCGGCTGCAGAAAACCTGAAGAATACCTTTTTCAGAAAAGCATAACACCCATCTGACCCACCCTGATGTCCGCACCCGTTTCCATGCTGTCCTTCGTCACTGCCGATGATCTGGCACGTCTCGATCGCCTGGAACTCGTCTCACAAAAACTCGTAAACGGCCACATCTCAGGAAAACACAAATCGCTCATTAAGGGTGGCTGCAGCGAATTCTCCGATCACCGCGCCTACAGCCCCGGCGATGAAATCCGCCACCTCGATTGGCGTGTCTACGCCAAGAGCAACCGCTACTACGTAAAAGAATACGACGAAGAAACATCCGCCCATGGCATGATCGTCCTGGACGTCAGCGGCTCCATGAATTTCGGAATGGAAACCGTCAGCAAACTTGATTGCGCAAAAGCCGCCTGCGCTTGTTCCGCCCGCCTCATCCTCGGCCAGCGCGACCCCGTCGGCCTGGCCTTTGGCACCGGCTCCGTCCACGATATCCTCCCACCCCGCTCCTCCGCCCGTCACCTGCACCAGATCCTTCACAAGCTCCACCATGCACAAGCAAGCGGCGATCAGACCTTCGTGGAAACCCTCAAAACCCTGGTCCGCCAGCTCAAGCAGCGCACCCAGATCCTACTCTTCACAGATGGCTTTTTCGATCTCTCGGACTTCGAGTCAGTCTTGCGGCAGATGACCCAGCGCGGCCACCAGATCATCCTCTTTCACACCCTCGCCCCCGAGGAGCTCGCCTTCAATTTCGACGACGGAATCCGCTTCGAGTGCATGGAAAAAGATGGCCTCCACCGCAACGTCGACCCCGCGGAATTCGCCGATACCTACCTCGAGCGAATGCAGATCTTCCTCACCAGGCTCAAAAACATCTGCATCAAATCAGACTCCGCCTACGTCCCCATGCTCACCGATAGACCCGTGAGCGAAACCCTTGCGAACTACCTCCGCACCCGCACCGGCCGCCACACCCGCGCCGCCGCAGGAAGTCATTAAAAATCCCCATGACTTTCCTCAACAGCATATTCCTCTGGGGCGCCCTGGCCGCATCCGTCCCCATCCTGATCCACCTGTTTTCCAGGAAAAGGAAAGTAGTCATCCCGTGGGGCGCCATGCAGTTCCTCATGGAAAAGCCCCCACGAAAAAGGGCGAAATTCCTGAAGCTCAACGAGCTCATCCTTCTCCTCCTGCGCATCCTGGCCGTCATACTCCTTTCTCTCGCCTTCGCACGCCCACTCGTCTCATTCTTCGGCGGCGGCCAGGTGAAACGGGATCTGATTTTCATCCTGGATGCCTCACTCTCCACTTCTGTTTTAGGAACCGACGGAAAACCACTTTTCGATCAGCAGAAGGAACTCGCCATCGAGACCATCGAATCACTCAACGAGAACGATTACCTCCGCGTGCTCGTCAGCGCCAACTCCCAACAATGGATCAACGACACCCCGGTCGCCATGGACAAGGAGCAGCGCAACTCGCTAATCGCAAAAATCACCAGCCTCCAGCCCACCTCCGGTGCCACCGATTTCCCACTTGCCATCCAGGAAGCCCTCGCCCTACCTCCTGCGGAAGTAGACCTTCCCAAGCAAATCACTATCTTCGCCGACGGCAGCGCCAACGGTTGGCACGCGGATGACTCCACCGTTTGGACATCCGCCGCCAGATTCATCAGCGAAGCACCCAACCCCACTCACGTGGAATTTCTTCTTGCCGGAAACAACCCCACCAAAGGAGAGAACATCCTCGTCGAGAAAATCGATATGGAACGGGAAACCGCCACCCGCGGAGCTCTCATGACCGCCCGTGCCACCTTCCGCAATGCCTCCACCTACACCAGTTCCCCACGCACCGCGGACTGGAAACTGAACGGTAAAACAATCGGCGCTACAACGATCCCGGCTCTTCTTCCAGACCAAGCCACCACCCTCTCCTTGCAGTTCACCGCACCTGACAGCGGCGTCCACGACCTGTCCTGCAACTTGGGCGAATCCGACACACTTCCCCGCGACAACACCAACCACTCCATCTTCGAAGTCATCGATGAAATCCCCGTTTTGGTCATCGATGGAAACTTCGAGGAAGAAACCGAAAGCTTCCACGAATCCGGATTCTTCCTCTCCGCCATCGGCTACCACCCTGACTCAAAGAAAAAAGCAGACACCCGCTCCATCTTCCGTCCAAAAATCATCTCCCCGGACTCCCTGAATCAGGAAAACCTTACAAATTACTTCTGTGTGGTCCTCGCAAACGCCCGCGCCCTCACACCCGCCGAAGCCACTCACCTCGAAGACTATGTCCGCGCCGGAGGCGGCCTATGGATCGCCCTCGGAGATCAGACAGATCCTGCAGAAGCAGAAAAAACAATGTCCCGCCTCTGCCCCGTCTCCCTAATCGGTGCCAGCGAAGAACTCACCGGCGAGAACACCCTTGGCGTTCGCCCACCCCTGGAAGATGACTCACCAATCGCTCTCCTCGGCGATCTCGAACGCCTCGATACCGATCGCATCCGCGCCACCCGCTTTCACCGTATCGGGACACCACTCCCAAGCGGAATATCCGTCCCGCTCAGCTTTGAAGGCGGAGCACCCTTACTTATGGAGCACACCCTTGGCTCCGGAAAAATTACCATTTCCACCATCCCACTCAACCTCCGCTGGTCGAATCTCCCGCTCACCCATTCATACGTCGTCCTCATCCACGAACTTCTCTGGCACATGCTCGAGCCCCAGCTCACCAGCCGGAATCTCACCCCCGGTGCCCCGTTCAGCTGGCGCCCCCTCCCCGGCCTCGTTGGTGAGCCCGCCACCATGAAAAAGCCCGACGGAAAGACCACCGGGATCAAATCCATTTCCGACCAGGTCCTCCTCGGCGATACCACCGATCCCGGCCTCTACACCATCACCTCACCCGCCATGGAAAAGGAATCTCTCGTCCAATACTTCCACGTATCCGGGGATCCTGCAGAGTCCGATACCCGCCTCCTTTCCGAGCAGGAAAAATCCGTGCTCACCGATACCGGAGGCCTCACCTACACCGATTCACCCCTCGCCTCCGCCCCCGAGTCCTATTCAAACATCCGACCGAAAAACCCTTTCTGGTCAGTCCTTCTACTTCTCCTCCTCGGCCTGTTTCTTATCGAAGCATTCCTCGCCCACCGCCTGCTCCGCTACCGCCGTATGAAACGCACGCCTGCCGCCATGACTCCCCAGATCCGATGAATACCGAGCAGGCAGAAAACATCATCTTCGCCGGCGGCCTCCCCGTCTGGCAACTCGTCACCCTCGGCGCAGTCCTCACGATCCTACTGGGCGTTCTTTTCTGGCGCGATCTCCGCCTGGCCCGACGTCGCTATATCGTCCCTTTCCTTTTTCTCCTGCGCCTCCTCGCAGTCGCAGGCGTGCTATTCGCCCTAGCCGAGCCCACCCATCTCACGGAAGTCACCACCTCACGCGATAAATCCTTCGGAATCTATGTCGATAACTCAGCCAGCATGAGCCTCGTAGACGAACCGGACGGCCTCGGCAACGCCCTCCGCTGGTCAGAAATCCCCGAAGCCGAACCGTCACGAATAGCCGATACCTGGACTGCCCGCCTAGGAGCAATCCGCACCCAGCTCCACCAAAGCCTGCAATCCAGCGACCCAGAGGTTTACACAAAAATCCGCACAGATTCGAAACAGCTCCTCAAGGACATAGAAGACGATTCGAACAAAATCTCATCCTCCGAGATCTTCACGGAAATCTCAAACTACCTTGAGCAAATCCTGATCCCCACCCTGGACAGCCTGTCCTCAAACACCGCCACCGCATCCCGCAGAAACGATGCCCGCACCCTCCTCCTGGGCCTCACCGATCATCTGGTAATCATTCACCGCCTAGCCGACCAATTGGCAGCAGACCTGGAAACGCAACTGATCGCCTCTGAAAAAATCACTACCCAGCAGAGCCGCCTCAAATCCGCCACCGCATGGCTCGGAAAAGCCCGCAAAACCTGGCTAAAGGAACTCAGCGAAAAAGCAACTATCCGCGCCTACACCTTTGCCGATGAAGTCCTCCCCATGGCAAACCCCGACTGGTCTTCCCTCACCAGCCAGCCCGTAACCCAAGCCGCCTCCACAGACCTCAACAAAACCCTCCGCGACATCGCCCGGAACTACGCCAGCGGGGAAATCCAAGCCGCCGTCCTCATCACAGATGGCGATCACGCAACCCTCGATGCAGAGCCGCTCCAGATCCCCGGCGCCCTGTCCACCGCCCCCCTCTTCATCGTCCCCATCGGCGGCACCAAGGTCCAACGCGACGTTATTCTCCACCATATTTCAGCCCCCCGCTACACTCTCTACACAGACCGCATTCCTATCGAAGCCATGGTCTCCGGGATCGGTTGCAAAGGGGAAACTGCCAAACTCCAGCTCCTCCTTGGCGAAACGGTTCTCTCCGAGGAGACCATCACCTTCGCCTCGGAAGTCTCCGATCACCGCGTCGATTTCTCGTGGAAACCCGGTAGCGTGGGAAGCTACGACCTCCACGTAAACGTTGAGATCCTCAACAACGAGGCCAGCGAGACCAACAACTCCAGCTCCATCCAGGCAGACACCATCGATGATAAACAGCGCATCTTCATCGCCGATGACCGCCCCCGCTGGGAAACCCGCTATCTGCTCAATATTTTCAACCGCACCAAGCGCATCGAGCACACCTCCATCCTTTTCCAGCCTGCCACCTCACGCCAGCAGCCCCCCGCCCTCCCCTATGCGCTGGAGACATGGCAAAATTTCGGTCTGGTCGTTCTAGGAGATCTCAGCCCGGATCAGCTGACCCCGGAGCACCAGCAGGCCTTAAAGGAATACGTCAACCTCGGCGGAAAACTCGTGGTCATCGCCGGAGACAATTCCATGCCGGCAGCCTTCAATGGCCAGCCACTCATGGAACTTCTACCCATCGAGCCACGCCCGATCTACGATCCGGAAAAACGTGGCGTCAGCCTGTCACTCAGCGCCGAAGGCCGGTTTGCCACCATGCTCCGCCTCGAGGAGGACCCCGCCACTAACAACTCGCTATGGCCGTATTTTTCCCATAAAATGCCGATTTACGATCTTTCACCATACTCCGTCGCCAAGCCCTCCGCCACAGTCCTCGTTGAAGCAAACATGAGATCCGGCACCTCCAACACCGAGAAACCGCGCGCCTATCTGAGCTGGCATCAGTATGGAAAAGGAATGGTCGCCTACCTCGCCTCACCCACCACCTACCACCTCCGTTTCCGCCTTGGGGACCAGTATCATTACCGCTTCTGGGGGCAATTCCTCCAATGGATCAATGCCCAGAACTTCTCCGCCGGCACCCAGCAGGTCCAGATCCGCACGGACAAAACCAAATACCCCCTCGGCTCCCCGATCCACGCCACCGTAAGCCTCTCCGATCCACGCGGTCTCCCGCTCTCGGGAATTGAATGCTCCGTTGCCCTAATGAGCGAGGACGAGGCTAAAATGGAAACCATCTGCGTGGAAAACCCGGACGCCCCAGGCGAATACCTCGCCATATTTGAAAACGCCCCGAAGGGGAACTTCTCCGTAAGACCCACAGGCACCGCCATACGGGAACTTCTGGGAGATGACCAATCCGCAGCCACCCCCATCGTCGTCCTGCGGCCGGAAAACCGGGAACTGGACTACGGCCTCTGCGATATTTCCGCCCTCAGGCAAATCGCCAATACCAGCAACGGCACCATCATCTCAGCCTCCGCACTCCCCGCCGCGCTCGAACAGTTTTCCCTGGAATCCACAAAAACCATACGCACTGCCCGCCATCCGCTCTGGAACGTCTGGCCGCTCCTCCTACTTGTCATCGCATTCCTCAGTCTCGAGTGGATGGGCAGGCGCGCCGCAGGAATACTATAAACCCACGATACCATGAAAAGGACTACAACTGACCTGATCGCAAGCCTCCAACCCACTATCCGGAGCGTCGACCGCAGGCAAACGCGCATGCGCTCCCTACGCCTGGCCCTACTCGCGGTAACCGCCTTTGTCGTCCTCCTTCTGGTCGGCTTCACACTGGATTATCTCTTCGCGTGGCGCAGCCCGTTCATGCGCTGGATCTTCCCCGTAGCCACCCTGCTCGGCACGCTCTGGCTCGGCGGGAAAGCCCTGCTCTCCCTCGCCCACCGTCAACAGTCCGGAAAATCCGCACGTGATATCGATACCGCATACCCCGCCCTGGAGGAGCGCTGGTCCACCGTCACCAATCTCGCCGCATCAAAGGATTCCGAAGCCATCAAAGGCTCCTCTGAACTTCTCGCCCAGGTCGCGACCGAAGCCTCGGATTTCAACGGAAAAGTCACCCCCTCAAAGGTCGTCTCCACGAAATCCCTGGGTAAACCCGCCATCGCCTCGCTCTTCGCCGCAGCCGCCCTCATCGCCTTGTGCATTGGAGTCTCGCAATTTACCGGAAAACTCAGCCAAAGATTTTTCCTCCCGTGGAACCAGGTCACCCTCACGGAAATCCGGGATACCACCCCGCAAACACCCCTGACACTCGGCTCGAACCTGACCATCTCCGCCAGCATCACCGGCAAAATTCCCGGAACCGCCACCCTCATCCTCCGCAACGAAACAACCGATAAGGAAACCTCCCAGCCCTTCGATCTCGGAAAGTCCACCGACATCTCCTTCACTCTGAAAAAGGTCACCTCCGCCGTCACCTACCGCATCCTCAGCGGCGATAAAACAACCCAGTGGCGCACCGTCCACGTGGTCGCCCCACCGAAGATCTCCGTCACCGAATTCCTCCTCACGCCACCTGCCTACACAAAGCAAAGCCCGGTGGAGAAAGACAACCTCCCATTCAAAATCCGGAGCGTCGAAGGGACGGTTCTTCACCTCACATTTACCAGCGACCAGGACCTGAAGGATGCCTACCTCTTCCAGGAATCTTCCACAAAGGAACTTGCCCGCATCCCCTTGAAAAAAATCGCTCCGCTGACCTACCAATACATAGCGGAACTCTCGGAATCCTTCACTTTCCGCCCGGTCATTATCAATAAAGGAGGCCTCGAAAACCAACTCCAGCCCCGCTGCCAGATCACCATTTTCAGCGATCTCGCACCCACCGTAAAACTCCTGGCTTCCAGCGAAGACACCGCCCTCGACCTTGAAGACACCCTGAAAATCGACTTCGAGGCAAAAGACGATTACGGCGTTGAGCAGGCTGAAATCATCGTCCAGACCCAGGAACCCGGCGAGGAACCGAAAACCACCATCCTCCCCATCGACCTCAAGGAAGACAAAGGTGCCCGGACAATCCGCAGAACCATCGATCTCCCACTGGAAGATCTCAACCTCACCGAAGACACGGAGATCACATATTCCATAAAAGTCCGCGACTCCCGCGGACTCGATGAAGACGCCGCCGAACGCGACCAACTAGCCAGCGAGCAAAGCAAGGATCCTTCCAAAGAACAGCAATCCTCCCCCGAAAACGGTGAAGAAGCACCAAGCGAACCTTCAGTCGCGCAAACCGAGCAAAACGACCCGGTCAAACCACAGGACGCCAAGTCTCCATCGAATCCATCTGTAGCCCAGAGCCGGGACAACGACCCAGTCGAACGAAGCCAAGTGGAGAAACCCACCAACCCGTCCGATCCCTCCGTTGCGGAAAACAAGCAGAGCGATTCTGCAAAACCGAAAGGCCCTGAGACACCATCCGATGATCCCGGCGAACAAAACCCTTCCGATTCTTCGGTAGCTGAGAACAAAAACAGCGACCCAAGCCAACCAGACCAAGACGGGAAACCGAACAACCCGTCCGAGTCCCCTGTCGCGGAAAACCAACAGAACGATCTCAGCAAAGAGGCCGAACCGAAAACACCTTCAGGTGAGCCTGGTGTTCCAGGCCCCTTGGATCCCTCGGTGGCCCAAAACCAAAACCAAAATCCGAACGGCAAACCCACCGATCCTTCCGATCCGTCCGATCCTTCGACTGCAGAGAACAAGGAAAACGACCCCAAATCCTCCAGTGAAAATCAAGTTTCCCAAGAGGAAACAGCCCAAAAGAAACCACAGGAAGGCACCTCCGACTCAAAAAGCCTCTCTCTCCAAAAGCCCACCGAAGAAAGCAAACCCAGTGAAAATCAATCACCTGAAAACAATCTTGGCAAACGCCAGATCGACGTCGAAAGCGAGGTAATCGGAATCACCAGCACCTCGGAGAAAAAGATCAAGATCGATAATTTCACAAAGCTTGAAGACCGCGAGTCACGTGAAAAACTCACCATCCCCATCGAAGAAGCTATCGACAACTTCCAAGCAAAAATCGAAGGATCTCTAGAACTCGCCACAAGCCTCCGGAGAACCAAAGTAATCCAAAACATCTCCCTCTCCACAAAAGAGATTCAGGATGCTGAGAGTTCCGGCTCATTTATCGATTCAGCAATGATCATTGCATCAGAGCTCGATGAAAAAACGCAGAAAACCCCCTACGCATTCGTAGGAAGACAGCTCCAGGACATCGCGGCCACATCCCTCCAGCCAGCCACGCAATATCTGGATAAGGCCAAAGCCGAGCAGCTACCATTGGAAAACCTCCAATTTACTGAAAGCTTCCTTCAGGCCGCTCTCAGCCACCTGAGCGCCCTCCGCAAGCAATACGGCACAGTCAAAGCCGAACGCGAAAAGGCCGAAGCACTCCGCGAAATCAAGGAGATGTTCGTTCTCTATATGGAAGACATGCCGATACTTCTGGGGGGAGCGCCGGGCTCTCCATACACCAGAAACTTCATGGAACTCAGCAAAGAAGAGGCGGAAGCGATGCAACGAATGATCGATCGCAAGGTTCTCCTGAATCAAAAAATCGCGGAAATCCTCAAGGATAATCCGGAACTTCAGGCACGTCTCATGAGCCAGCAGCGCGACCGGGCAATTAACATTCGCGAAGCTCTCGCCACCCAGCAGCGCCAGCAGTCGGAAATCGACCTCGCCATAAAATCAATCGTTCAGACTGAAAACGATGCCACCAAAAGCGAAGCCGTTTACCAATTCATCCTCGGCAAGCAGGAAGCGATCACCAAACAGCTGGCTCTTTTCATCGACAGATCCACCACTTGGTTCCCGCTGGGAAGTGACCGCAACGACCCGCGCATCAAAGACTACCTCACCGCCACCCACTCACTCTCCATTCATGCAAAGGAGATCACCCGCCTCGTCAACGAACGGAAACAGGAGGAAGCCCAAACCGCCCTTGATGACTTCCTCATCAGCTCACAAGACATCACCGAAAAACTCGGCGACGTCAGCGTCATTGAGGAAACGAAAATGCCCGGAATCGGGATATTTGTGACAAACCGTCTGCGGGAGATTGAAAATATCATGCTCCATCAGAAACAGCTGGCCAATGACCTGGCAGACTGGAGCGATGGCGAATACGGCCTCATTTTCGCCGATCACCAGAGATTCCTCAGTAACCAGACAGCCGAGTTAAAAACCGAAATTGAGCTGAACACTGCCAGCTTCCTGAAGGAGCATGAGGAAATCTCAAAAACTCACGCCGAACTACAGGAACACATCTCCAGTGAAATTTTGGAAGTCCAGGAAAGCACGCTTGAGGAAATGAAGAAATCAGACTTCGCGCCAACCCTGCCCAAACTTTTCAGGGTCCACTCCGGATACAGCACCGCCATCACCCTACTCGATCGCCTGGTATATCAGGTCATAGACGTCATTGACGCTGAGGGTGATAAAAGTAGAGGGCAGCCAGACGCCATAGCTTCAAACAACGCAGTGAAAAAAGATCCTGTCGAAATTACAGAGAGAGAAGCACTAGCAAAATTAATGGAACTCGTTCAAATGGAGCAGAACTACCTGAAAACCTTCGGTATTCCCTGCTCTCGCCCTGCTAACATTACGGTACTGATGGATTGGGAGAAACCGTCTGAAAAAGGCAAGGAAGGCAAAGAAGGCAAAGAAGGCAAAGAAGGCAAGGAAGGCAAGGAAGGCAAGGAAGGCAAGGAAGGCAAGGAAGGCAAGGAAGGCAAGGAAGGCAAGGAAGGCAAGGACGGCAAGGACGGCAAGGACGGCAAGGACGGCAAGGACGGCAAGGACGGCAAGGACGGCAAGGACGGCAAAGACAAGTCCCGCGAAGAGTCCCGTGACCGAGCAAAGGCAGAAGCCCGGAAACTCGCCAAACAGGCACAAAAAGCACAGCAACAAGCTAACCAGGCCGCTAAAAAAGCATCCGAAGTTCAACAACTCAATGGCCGGGACGAGCTAGCCAACCTTCGAGAATTGCAGGGCACATCGGACTGGAACACGCTTCCCTCGGATCTGCGCGACGAGCTCCTCCAGCAACGCGGTCAAAATCCTCCGAAACAATACGAAGCCACCATCCAGGACTACTTCCGCTCCATCGCCGAGAGCCCGGAATAACATCCGGACCGGCACGTTTCAGCTCATCCTGAAAATCCGTGTCACGTCGTAGGATACATGGTTAAAGTCCTCCAACCATGAGTGGCATACGAATCGCAGTCATAGGCGGAGGCAGCGCCGGCATCTGCGCCGCCATCGCCGCGGCGCGGAATGGCGCACAGGTCACTCTATTGGAACGCTCCGATCAGCTTGGCGGTATGGGCACCCGTGCCATGGTCCATACCTTTTGTGGCCTCTATAATCCCGACACCACCAAGCCTCCGGAAATCGCAAATCCCGGTCTACCTGCGGAAATCGAATCCCTCATGCGCACTGAAACAGGCGCCGCTCCGGTAAAAATCGGAAAGGTCTACGTTTTGCCCCAGCACCCGGCTGCCTACGCAAAAATCGCTTCCTCACTCACCTCAGCGGAAAAAAATCTACAGACTTATTTCCACACAAAATGCACAGCGATCGATGGTAACGCAGATGGCAGCTTCCGGATTTCCACCGATAAATCCGAGATCACCGCGGACCGGATCATCGACACCTCGGCCGATGCCATCGCCGCCAATTACCTCGGTGCCACCCGCACTTCCAGCCCTCTGGAAATACGCCAGCGCTCCGCTTTTATCTTCTTTCTTGATGGTATCCCGGCAGAAGCCACCTCGGAAAATTTCCGGATGCGCCTCGCCCTGGAGATCGTCCGCGCGGTGAAATCGAACTGTCTCCCATCCGCCGCACTCGGCACCCACTGTCGCGCATCCACCACCCCGGGCCAGGTATTCTTCACTACCGACCTCGACCCCGCATCACCCACCGATCTTCTCGAAACCGGCAGGCATCTTGCGGAATCTCTAACCACGTTTCTGCGGAACACATTTCCGGAATACAAGAACTGCTCCCCTCCCCAGCTCGCCCCCGCTCCCGGGATTCGCGAAACCTATCAGTGGAAAGGTCAATACGAGCTCACCGGTAAGGATCTCATTGAAGGCACCACTTTTCCCGATGCTGTCGCCAATGCCACCTGGCCCCTTGAGCTACGGGAGACCACCCGTGGACCGCGTCTCCAATACTTCACCGAATCAAAGCCTTCCGGAATCCCACTTCGCTCCCTCGTCAGCTCGGAAATTCCCGATGTCTACTTCGCCGGGCGCTGCATTTCCGCCGACCACATGGCCCAAGCCTCAATCCGGGTCATGGGCACCTGCTTCGCCACCGGCCAAGCAGCTGGAATCGCGGCGTCACGGGCATAGCTCCTCTGACTAACACGATATTACCGCTAATGCATATTAGCCGCACTAACTGCTTGCCGCACCGTTCTCCTCGCTTAGAACCGATGGCATGTCAGCGCGCAAACTCCTTCTCGGCCTAGTCACTCTCTCCACACCCCTCACCGCGGCTGACTTCCTCGAGCCATACGAGCACAGCCATTTCAGCGGAAACGGAACTCCGGTGATCCATACCTTCGGGATAGAACCAGCACTCACCGGTCGCGACCTCTTTCTGGATTACACCTATGTGGATGGAGATGGCGGCTCAGAACAGGAAATCGAGCTAGAGCTGGAGTGGGCCTTCACCAGAAGGCTTGGAATCATCGTCGAGGTTCCATACATCTTTGAAAATGAAACCGGAGGCCCTTCCGCCTCTGGCATCGGAGATTTGGCCCTCGTTCCACGGGCGCTCCTTATCGATTCCGATCAATTTCTCCTCACCGGCCAGATTGAAACGGTAGTCCCCACCGGCAGCAGCACATTCGGTGGAGAAACCGCCATTGCTCCCGGCATCGCCACCTGGAATGATCTGGGCAACTGGTTCGCACTGAATACCCAAGTCGGCGTCGAGCATGTCTTCGATGAGGACTCTACGGAATTCTTCATCGGCCTCGGATTGGTGAAATCATTCGGTGATAGGCCTGACCTGCACACGGATCACACCGGCCACGATCACGCACATCAGCATCCGACCACCGCCGGCCTCATCAATCTTCATCTGGAATTAAATGGCTCCACCCCGCTCAACGGCGAGGAACAGGGAGACATCAATCTCGATGGACTTATCGGCATCAGTTACGGGCTCACGGAGCTCACGGATATTCGCCTCGCTTACCAGTTCCCGATCACTTCGCCGAAGGAATTTGATCACGCCATTACCAGCGGCCTGATCTGGCACTTCTAAATCAAGCTCTGCTTATGGCAAGGGGATGGAAGGCGACCAAGCCATCTATCCCCTTTTCCTTCAGACTGACCTTCTCTGCGGAATATCGTGATTCCGGTATGCGACGATCAGCTGTTCCAGATGCTTGATCGCGAAACCCAGATCCCGACCGCGTCTGCTATCGGAGACGAGCTTCGCATCCTTCCACTCTCTCACCACGGTAATCTTCGGGACAATATCCGCACCGTCGGAAACCGCGGATTCCACGGACTCGAAATGGTGGTGCATAGCGATGAATGTTCGATGAGGCTCCAGAACCAACGTATAGCCATGGTCTCCGTATGCCTCGGAAAATGCGCCATCAATGGTGATGGCCTTCCCGCTCCTTTTGATCGGTGACTCGCCCTTCTCCACCTTCACCGGCACGTGACCGTTGACGATGATCCCCTCCACCGGATCCACCCCGAATTCCTTCAGAAGATTTTCGCAGAACCAGGTCTCGTGCAGCAGCTCGAAATACGGGTTCTTCCGCTCATCGTGGGGAGTTTTGTCCTCCACCAGAGCACGCTCAAGTGTTGCCATTCGGTCCTTACCGAACAGCGGTGACTGGGGTCCGCTCCAGAGATACCATAGCATATCGAGATCATTGCGCGTAGGCTTGTCATCCACCATCCGGTAAACGGCCCGGTCGATTGCCTTGAACAGCTTTTTACCGGTCAGCGCGCGTCCGTCTATAATCATTGGCAGCATCTCGCCTTTGCTATCCACCGGCACACATGCGTGGAAAATAAGCTGCTCCTCCCGGGAAATAACCATGGAGCCTTTCTCCACCATCCATTTCATGTGTTCCCACAATTTCTGACTATTGAGGAACGATGATTTCAGACGGCTCAGGCACGTCTGCTCCTCCTTCGTAAGTTCGTATGGATCCGCCGGATCGATCGTCGGGAAATGGGTATCTTTCAGATCATACTCCACCCCATCAATCATGATGGTTCCCTTTTCGTGATCCATCCGATGAAGAAGCATCCGGTTCTGAATACCCCACTCGGGATGGCGTGCGATCAATTGACCTTCCAGCTTGAACTGCATAACCGCGATTGCCTTCTGCATTCTGGCCACGGAGAGCGTCTCACGGGAGCCCGTCCCCTTCGGCATGAAACACTCGGCAGGGTCATCCCCGTAAATTTCACGGGCAAAGAACTCAAGCGGCATCAGGGGAATGCCATAGCCCTCCTCCAGCTGGAAAAACCTCCGATACCTCAGGGAAACCCGGAGCACCGTGCAAATCAGCGTCTCGCTACCCAAGCAGGCACCCAGCCACAGCATATCGTGGTTCCCCCATACAAAGGAAACCTTCGGCTGCTGCATAAGGTAATCCACCACCTTGTCACCACGCGGTCCCCGGTCCCAGCAGTCTCCGGCAATCACCAGCTCATCAATCGCAAGGTTCCGGATCAAACGGCTGGTAAGGTGGATGAAATGCAGCACTTTTCCCCTGCATACCAGGGCCTTCACTATCGCGCCCACATACGCACCCTCCCTCTCGGTGGAAGGTTCATGGAGAATTTCCGTGAAAAGGTCCGCGTATTCCGCAGGGAAAAGCCTTGTCGCATGCTTCAAGCTCTGGCGCGCCGCGAGAACTCGGATTACCGCGAACAAACTGTGCAGCGTCCTCACCGCATAGGCTTCCTGATCCTCCGCCTCCCTCAGGGAACGCTCCAGCTGCCCAACCACCTCCGCAGGATAAAAGATCAGCTTCATGAATTCCTCGAACTCATCGGCCGGAAGCTTATCCATCAGCAAATTCTCCACCAATGGCCTGAGCGTTCCCGAAGCATTGTTAATGACGTGCCTGAGTTTTTTATCCTCACCATGAATATCACTGATCACGTGCACCGTGCCCTTCGGAAGAGTCAGCTCCGCCGAAAACCTCGCAATCTCCGCAATAGCGCTATCAATATTGGGAACACGCTTCGAGATCGCTCTCAGCGTTTCGATTTCATACTCACGTTCTGCAGGGGTTTTGCGACTTCTCTTCACAACAAAAGTCGTAAACCAGACCACCTCAATTCTGCCACGTTTTTCCACAGATATACGAAGATATTCCCAAATACCACATATGTATCAGGCTAATACTCCGTCGGATGATTTCAAAAGCAGGATTAGAAAAATACCTCCCTTCAGAAAGTGACCTTTTGTGTTAAATTCCCCATCGAATATACCTAACCACAGACGAGGGAACCCCTCTCCCGAAACCTGATCACAGTCTCTCACCCATCCATATGAAACCCGAACACTATCCCGCAAAAACAGGCATCCTTTACGGAGGAGAATACCCGGGCGATACCGATCCCAGGATCGCGCGCGAACGAATCACCTATCTGGTGGAAGCAGGAATCCGCACATTTATCGACCTCACAGCTCCAATCGATTTCCTGGATCCCTACGAACATATTCTGGAAGATCTTCGGCAGGAAAAAGGCCTGGATTTACGAAGAATTTCCATCCCCATCCCGGATATGAACATTCCCGATTCCTCGGAAACCATGGCAAAAATACTCGATCATGTGCACACCGCGCCTCCGGCCATTTACGTGCACTGCTGGGGCGGCATCGGCCGCACCGGAACCGTCATCGGTTGCTGGCTACGGGAAACGGGCCTGGGTCCGGACGAAGCATTGGAGCAGGTCCAAAGCCTCTACTCCACAAATATGCCGAAATCGAAAAGACTTCCCGAATCGCCGCAAACACCCAGCCAGAAGGCATACGTCCGGGAATGGAGCCGTAGATCGTAACCCTCATTTCACTTCTACTCCGTGCCTCATACAGTCCTCATCCCGGATGAAACCCTCAACCGCGCGGCCGATTATCTGCGTTCGCTCAATTGCGATGAGTCACAGCCGGGCAAGCGATTGCAAGCCAAGCTCGCGGAAAATCCGAAGCCAGACATTACCGTTCCCGACTTTCTCGGGACACTGCTGAACACCAAGCTCCCCCAGATTTTCGCGGAAAGCGCAATTTCAGGCGATGGCTCGGATTGGAACCAAACTGAACTAGGCCTGCTCGGAGACATATCGATTCCAGTCCCCGTCACTGTCTTCGACAACGCCAACCACACCGCCCCCGTCATCCACCCGACCCCGTTTCAGGGAACCCTGGTCTACACCCCTGGCGCGTTACTCCGTAACGACAGAGGCCACACACCTGCTGATTGGACCGAGGTAACAGAACCCGGCGGCCGCTTTGACCCCGAAGGCTATTACCGACTCTACGAGCGTCGCCTCCTTCCGGTGTTCCGATACATCAACCAAAGCGCAGCGGCGAAAAACAAACCCGCTCTTATCACGATCCCCGGCCTCGGCTGCGGCTGCTTCGCCGGGCCTTTTGCCGGGAGTCTGGGAAAAGAATTGGAAACAGTCCTCCGGAGATTTCTCGAAAAACACGGAGCCGGCTTTCCGGATATCGGAACGGTGTATTTCGATCCATTCAACGAATGCGAAAACATGCAAAGCACCCATCACGGGATCTCACTGAGGACTCGCCCGCTGCTTCAAGGCAATCAGCGAAAATCACAACTCTGCCCGCCAACTGCTTTCGAGGAAACAGGCGATGATTTCTCCGGCTGCCTGCTGTTCAGCATCGTCGCCTGGGATCACGTTTCATGGCCTGGTAACGATTTTTTCGCTGGGAGCCGCTGCACCGATGACGGGGTGAAAGCCGCGGCAACGGACTCCATGTATGCGATTACAGGAGTTGAAGGATCTTATAATACGAAGCAAAACGCGTATCTCCCGCCATCCCCTTTCCGCAACTGGGCGGAGGTCGTCTTACAAAACAACCTCCGGTTATGATCCGGGAAAACCCGACTGGAGCCTATTCTTTCTGGGGGTGGACCAGGTTATCCACCTTCTTCTGATCCCATGGGATAGAACGATCAAAGATCTCTCCATACTGGGCGTAGCGGTGATACGGAACGCTTCCGCTCTTCCATTTTGCCAACTCCGCATCGTAGTTTTTGCGCATGGTCTCCAGCTGCGGCTGGGCCTCCGGATTGCGGGCTAGATTGCTCATTTCCATCGGATCCTTTTTGAGATGAAACAACTCCTCGGTCGGTTCCATTTTATCGTCACCATACCACCAGTAGGTATATTTCCAGTCCTTGGTAACTGTTGTCAGACTATGGGTCGAAGGAGGCCCGAACACATTGACGAAAGCCAACTGTTCATGAACGTCCACCGTAGGATCTTCCAGCAGTGGCAGTAAACTGACCCCATCCATATTCTCGGGAATTTCGACACCTGCCAGCTCCAGCATGGTCGGTGCAAAATCGATGTTTCCGGTCAGTGCCGGACTTCTCAGTTTCTTCCCGGCGGATGGACTGCGCGGATCATAGATCATAAGCGGCGCACGTGCGGCTTCTTCCATCGGTAGTTCCTTGGAGCCATATCCATGTGCCCCGCAGATAAATCCGTTGTCGCTGGTGTAAATCACCACCGTATTTTCCGCAATTCCCTGCGCCTCCAGCTCCTCCCGGATCATACCGAGGGCCACATCGATCGCGTAGACCTGCTGATAATATTTAGCCATCACGCCATCGTAATCCTTGTCATAATCCCACAGCTCAAAACGCTCATATTGACGTCCCTGCTTGCTTTGCTCGGCGAGATGTTTGCCATTTTCACGGCCGTAGTTCGCTGGCTTCGTGAATTTCTTTCCCGCGTAGATATCGTCAAACTTCGGATCCGGGTCCACCGGCTGGTGCGGTGCCTTGAAACTAATCGATAGGCAAAACGGCTTCTCCTGCTTCGCAGCTTCCCGGATCACATCCCGCCCGAACGCTCCGTATGACAAGGTGGAATGCGGATACTCCTTCGCATACTTCGCCATCGATTTATTTCGCGCCGTCTGGTATTGGGTCTGCCCCGGGCCGCCGCCCCAGTAATCGAAATCACTTTCGCAAAGGCCCTGTTTACGCCCCTTCACTTCAAAGCCGAATTTCCCCGCAAACGCGGTCAGATAGCCAGCTTCCCTCAGCAGGACCGGATAGGATCCAGCCCAGATTTCCGGCATCATGTCACCGTGTTCGAAGTTCGTGCCGGTCTTGTATTCATACATCCCCGTCATCACGCTGGCTCTGCTGGCCATGCAGATCGCGGTGGTATTGTAATGCCGGTCAAAGACCACCCCGTCATTCCCGAGCTTATCCATGTTCGGAGTCTGCACCTCCGCATTTCCATAAATCCCGACCGATCCGAAGTTCTGATCATCCGCCATCAGATAGATAATGTTCGGACGGGTCTCTCCAAAGACAGAACCGGATCCAAAGCCGATGGCAAGTGTGCATGAGACAATGAGTTTTGATGATATTTTCATGAAGAATGAATCTGTTTTAAGAACTACCGCGGTAACTTCCAGAATCCATCAGCCATTCACCTATTTCCATCAATAAATGATGAAACCACTGAAAATTTCATCCCTGATGTCCCTCATCAACGCATAGCCAACGGCCGATGCCATCAGCACCCGCATCTGCAAAGCGCCTGATCATCCCTTCCGGAACTACTGCTTCAACTCGGATTTCTTCTTACCCTTTGAGTCTGTGTGTTTGAAATGCATCGGAACCCCTTCCGGGAAACGCTTCAGGAACGGATTATCCAATGTGCCCATCTTCTGAACCACTTCCAGAGTCAGGGGCTCGATTCCCAGCTCAAGTGCTGGCGAACCGGGTTTGAAGCTAAAATCGCCATGAACGTGATCTTCGAACAAAGGATCCGCCACCACGCTGTGTTTATCGACCAACTTCGTGCGACTGGCCTCCTTCTGCGCCGCCAGCAGCGCCTCTCCCCTTCCGCCCTCGTGGTAGTAGAGATTGTAATCCAGTCCCTCTTTCACATCCGGCATCCCGTAATGGAATCCATCCGTGAATGCGGTGTTGGTGTGATAAAAGACGTTTCGCGAAAGCTCTGAATCAGGATCCACGGTATTTCCCGCACCGCCCGTGAGGAGCTGACAGTTTACGAAAACGTTCCCGGTCGCCTTGTTCAGCCCTTTGATGGTGATGCCCTGATTGCCCATCGTCCCGAACAGGAGGTTACCCTCCACGAGATTATTGTGGCTGTCGTCATCGGTGCGGATCATCGATCCCTGCGGGTGATTATACGTCACGTTGTGGCGCACGATATTGTCATCACCATCGCCGGAGAGGTAGATGCAGTTTCCATCGTGCAGCAGCTTCAGGCAGTCGTGGATCTCATTATACTCAATGACGTTTCCCCGGGCATGCATGTAGGGTTCGTAGTTGTTCCAGTCCTCGATGTCGTCTCCCAGGCTGATCTCATCCCAGCGGATCGTGCGGGAATGCTCGCGGGCATCTTTGTCGAAATGCCATTTCTTGAACGGATTCTTTTTACCCATCTGCTCGAAAACAGGCTCGAAGAATCGCCGGCGAACTCCTGAGACAACCACACCCGTGTAGGCAAGGTCATGCACATGGTTGTGGGCGATCGAATTATGCCCGCTCTGCCAGATGAAAATCCCGGGAGAATGGAGAAAGAGCTTCCCGATTTCCGTGATCTCGTTGTTACGGACCACATTATTTTGATTCACATCCTTCTTCCCGGGTCCATATCCGGAAAGCAGCACACCGGTGCCGCCGAGGTTCGTGAAAGTAGAGTTCTCCACCGTGATATTCCGGGCAAACAGGTCCAGGCGCACACCATCACTTCCACTATCGGTAAACAGGCAATCGCTTACCACGCAGTTCATCGCTCCACGGAAACGGATCAGGCCATTTGCCTTATCCCACATGTTCCAGTCGTGCTGCAGCCCCTTGTCATCCGCCGTCCATTTCTGCCGATCCGCATGCGATAGCTGCAAGCCCTGGAAAACCAGCCCTTCCACAGGTTTATCGCCCATACCTTCCGCCGCGGCATCATTGCTACCCTCCACGCGGATCAGCTCATTGAGAGCAGGCGCGGTTATTTCCTCCCCGGGTTCGCCGGATTCCGGCCAGTAGTAAAGCTTACCCTCCTGTGAATTCAGCACCCACTCACCCGCTTCATCCAGATGATCGATACAGTTCTCCACGACAAAGGGGCCAGCCATGCGGTAGCTCGCGGGAATGGCTAGTTTCCCTGTTTTCGCCACGGTATCGATGGATTCGATTGGCAGGAAATTCACCATCCACTTCCGGGTAGGGCTGCCGTAAAGCTCGATATCCTCGAGATTACTCCATTCTTTCAGGACATCACCCTCGTAGCCGAAGTTCACGCGTATCGCGGTCTCACCCGTGTACATTCCCGCCTTGGACTCATTGGTGATCTCCACGGTTTCGGACTGCGCCCTCTGCAACATTTCGCTGCCATCAAAGAGAACATGGAAAAAACCGTCACCCTTCGCCCAGGGCACATCGGCCACCCAGATTTTCCCATCCGCCAGATCGGATCTCTTCCAGCCATCAATCACGCGGCCACCACTGATCACGGGACGCGCTCCATCCGCCGCACGATAGCGGGTAAGCGCCCCTTCGGGTGCGGAATCCTCGAGCCCGAAAACCAAAGTTTCCGCCAGAACGTAGGTTCCCGCCTGGATAACCACATCTATATCACCCTTCTCTCCATCCGCACGCATGCCACGGACGGCATCGCGCGCCTCGGCCAAGGACTGAATCTCGCCCTCCGGGGAAACTTGAATCTGCGCGGATTGCAGGATGGTGGTCTGCATCACACAGAACACCGCAACGGATAGGCTTTGGGTTTTCATATTCTTATTCGGGTCAGTCTGCTTGCTCGGACCACTTCGCATCCCAGCGCTGGATGTATGGCAGTCCCTTTTTCCCAGCATATTGAAGCTCCACACCCCATTCGGCGTGGCCACCTTTCTTACTATCGGTGAAAGCTTCCGGACGATAAGCACCGGCACCGACCGGACCGTTCGCCACCTTATGTGTCTTTTTGAAATTCAGACCGTCTTCCGCATATAGAATGGAGTTGGTGATCTCCTTCGGCCCTACGGTCCCGATCATTGCGGCCACTCCATTTCCCTCCGGCCATACGATTACCTCGTGGTTCCCCGGGATCACGGGATTCGCCTCGTGCTTCACATACGGACCTTCCGGCTTGTCTGCGATCGCCACTCCCATCTGGGTCTGTGCAGGACTTTTCCCCAGTTGGCGGCCCTTGTAGTAGAACCAGTATTTGCCATCCCGCACGACGAGACACGCATCGTCGATCAGATGACTGTCGAAATCCTCGGGGTTGTCGCTATTCTTCAGGACCGGTTCATTTCCCACACGCTCCCACGGACCGTCCGGAGAATCCGAAACCGCCAGGCCGATCTTGGAATCGGGATTGAAATTCTTCCCGAACTCCTGCGAGGTTCCGGTATAGAACAGCCAGTAGCGACCCTCGGCCACCAGGATGTTCGGGGTGAAAACACTCGCCCCCTCCCAGGTTCCAGCCTCACCTTTTCCGAGCACCTCGCCCTTTTCCGTCCAATTCATGCCGTCTGGCGAAGTTGCATACCATACGGTCGCATCATATCCGGGCGCGATATTCCCCTTGGAATACCAGAGATAGAAGAGATCGCCGACTTTGATGATATCGCTCGGATCACGGCGCATTACCCCGTCCTGAAGGCCGATGTTCTCGAGCTCTGTGTAGCTGATCTCCACTATACCGATCTTATCGCTCTCCGCTTGAGCCTTGGCTGGAGTGAGAAATAAAAGCGCGGTCAGTCCAAGTGGCTGGAAATAGTTAATTTTCATCGAGGAATAGGTGAGTTGGATTTTAAGTAGTGATTATGTCGGGGCGGTCTTCAAAAGCATCCTTCAGGACACCAGACCTTGGGAAAAGCAGGGCATGATTCTGCATGCATTTACGGGGAGATGTCGAAGGATCTTTCCCTTATTCCCCTCAATTTCCGGACAAGCGGGTCATTTCCTTACCGCCAGCGGAAACCATCGCCCGCAGCTTGTATCAGATCTAATACACCGCCTTCCCGTCCTTCAGGTAGCCATGCCCGGCCAGGAATTTCAAATTCTGCGCCATGATCGCGTCGTAGTCGACATCGTCATTCTTGGCGCGGTATCCACTGCCGTTGAAAAATCCGTGGCCTCTGCCCTCGAAGGGAAGCAGCTCGCACTCGTTACCCGCCTCGGTCATCAGCTTGGTGAAACGGACCGCGTTCTCGAATGGCACGGTCTTGTCCTTCGTTCCATGGAAAAGCATCGTAGGAGCCAGACCCGCACGGACATGATGGGCCGGAGAAATCAGAGTCTGCTGCTCCGGAGTGAACAACTTCGAACCGTAGCCTTCCGCCGTCGTGTCCAGGACCGGATTGAAAGCGATCATGAGATCCGGCACAGAGCTGATTTCCAGATTCTCGCCCTCCTCATCCATTCCTTCGATCACTCCGGTGCAGATCGCAATATGGCCACCAGCCGAGCCACCAGCGGCTACGATACGTTCCGGATCCACCCCCAGCTCCGCAGTATGCTCACGGACCCAGCGGATAGCTGACTTACCGTCTTTTACACTCTCGAACGGGGTCGACTTGTTTCTATTTTTCACCCGGTATTCAGCGGAAAAGGTCACCATCCCCAGCGCGGCCAGATCCCGCGCCTGCTGGTAGAATTGGCTCGGTGAACCACTGGCCCATCCTCCGCCGAAGAAGAACACCACAGCCGGCCGCTTATCCGTAGCCTCAAGACCCTCCGGATCGAATACGTGCAACTTCAGCTCCACATCCTCCACCGATTTATAAAGGAGCATGCGGTCCGGTTTGATTTCCTTCGCCTGGGCCGGTGATAGCGAGATTGCTGCAAAAATGAGAAGAAGAAGCCTTTGTTTCATATTCAGTCTAAGTGGGTTTTGTAAGTTTCTAAAGGGGAAGCTGTCAGCTGGAAATCCGAAACTTTCGGTGACATCCGTAAATTGCTGCCAGCGGGAACTTATTTCAGCTCCAGACATACAACCGTGCAGAGATCATCCACAGGTTTCGCCGGCAGCTCGATGGTCACTGTGCCGCCGTCCTGGGAAAATTTCACTCCATCCATCCCGGGATCAGCCAGGAAATGTGCGCCGGTCACCTGATCCTTGTCGAATCCGTGCAGCACCATCGGCTCGCTAGGCCACTTGAAGAGGTGCAGGTAAAGCTTCCCCTTACGCCCGGTGGCAAGCCAGGCATAGTCCTTTTGCTGATGCCCTTTCTTTGCTTTTCCGGCACCTGTCGCCAGAGCCTCCTTATCCAAAGCCTTCTGCTCCGCCGCACTCAGCGTAACGAAGTCTCCCTTCCCATCGAAAATCGTCTGCTGCGCGCCGTAGATCGCCTCGCCATTGACCTTCAGCCACTCACCGGCAGCTTCCAGATTCTCGATGGCAGGTGCGGGGATGATCCCCTCGGCTGTCGGCCCCACATTCAGCAGGAACGCGCCGCCCTTGCTAACTACTTCCACCAACTGCATCACCACCTCTTTCGGCGATTTCCAGTTATTATCCTTCGCATTGAACCCCCAGGCACCGTTCAGCGTCATGCAGGTCTCCCAGTATTCCCACGGGCTGTGCGGCGGGATCGAGCGGTCGCGATAGGAGAGGAAATCGACCCCCATATCCTTGAGCTCCTCGAGCTGCTCCTCTTTCAAGCCTTCGATCTTGTTTCCATGATACATCAGGCGGCTGTTGATCAGCGTATCCGGGTTGATATCATGCACCACACCCTCGAACCGATGACCCAGCTCCGCAGTCATACCATGTGGCGTATCGAACCAGATATGGGAGGGATCATACTTCGTCATGATCTCCTTCAGCTGCGGAATCCCCTTCTTGTCGATATAGTTCTGGAAATCTCCCTTCTGGGCATCGTCCCACTTACTGCCTTCCCCACCGGGGAAATTCCAATCCTGCGTCTGCGAGTAATAGAGGCCGAATTTGATCCCCGCCTTGTCGCAGGCCTCCTTCAGCTCCTTGATCACATCGCGTTTGAACGGCGTGAAATCCACGATGTTGTAGTCGCTCACATCCGAGTCGAACATCGCGAACCCATCGTGATGCTTGCTCGTGATCGTGATGTATTTCATCCCCGCGTTTTTCGCCACCGCCACCCAAGCATCCGCATCGAACTTCGTCGGGTTGAACTTCGCGGCCATCGCCTCGTATTCCGCCACCGGGATCTTCGTGCGATTCATCACCCACTCCCCATTCGCCAGAGTCGAGTAGACCCCCCAGTGGATGAACATTCCATACTTCGCCTCATCCAGCCAGGCCGCCCGCCCGGTGCCCTTGTCCGCCGTAGAAGCAGGAATCACCTGCGCAACTGCGGGTGAACTGAAGAACGCACAAGCAGCGAGGCCCAGCGTGAGCAAATTGGTTTTGTTAGATTTCATTGGGTAAAGTTCATTAAGACCCGATTTCTACGAACTTTGTTGGCATCCTCTTTCATTTCAACCCCCCGACCCCGGAAAATACCCACCTTCCTAACAGGCCGCTACAACCCTCCGCATCTAATCTCTCCTCCGCCGCTGCACCACAACCATCCGCTTGAGCAAAAACCGCCGAAACAAACAATCCCCACCACACCAACTGCAGCCTTATATTCAACGAATCCTCGACTTTGGTCGTTCTCTGTATCGGTAATTACTTTCCGAATCGCTCCGTCACTTAGATCCCTACCCATATCATTGTTGTATTTGGTCAACTTCGTGACGGCCCACTCTTAGCGCCGTTTGATGATCTAATCGAGGCGGCTAACGCAAATGTCCTAGTCTAAGTCATAAGCAAGCTAGATGCTGTATAAATTGTTACCATTATGCTTTATCCAGTAGCCATTCACGAATGGCTTCCCATCTACCGAAGCAACACCTTTGGAATAATCGGGATGATAACTCTCCGGTTGAGGATAATGAACAGCCGATTCGATCTGAGCTGCGTAGAGACACATCGCTGCTGAAATCGGCTTCGGCCCAAATGGAGCAAAGGAAACCGATTCTTTGCTTCGAGAAAGCGAACATATACGATCAAACGCCATAGAGATATCATTCGCATCAAGCCGGTGCTTCACAAATTTCTCTCCACTTCTGTTATTCTGAAGACTAATTATCGATTCCCAAGCTCTACGAACAGAAGTGGGGTTTGAAGGGAACGGCATCAAAAGCTGGACAGCAGGATGAGCCTCCGCGCTACTCAAATAGTCTTGCAGGCTTTCAACCATAAAACCCACGGAAGCAATTAAAACATCGCTCCCGAGTTCCTTACCCAAAAAGCCAGGCAAATAGTCCCATTTCCCGGCACCTTCACTAAGCTTTTCACCATCTAAATAAGTTTTTGGACATCCGTAAGCCACCACCAAATCACGAACCTCAACATTCTTAATTAAGGTTCGAAGCAGTGGAAAAAAGAATCGCTTTGGAAAAGACGTTATATCAAGAATTATCGCCGAACCCCTCTTTGAAAGATCTGCAGCAAGGGACTCAATTTCATGTAATTCAGCGAGCAACTCAATCGACAAAACATCGGGATCTTCTACACCTAGCAATTGAAATTGAGACAATCTCTCAGCTAGCTGAACTTGAGTTTTGGAATAATAGCGCGTGCCCCGCATCGGATCCACTTTAACCATTGAAGTGCTTTTAAGTGATCCCAACTCCCTGACCCAATTCAATGCACTGAGAGATCGCTCTTCTGTTCCGATAGCACCAATAAAATTCCATTCTCTTGAATCAGAGATAGAAAGCGCCCAATCCAACAAACCCCATGGCCTATAGCTGCTCATATTAAAAATCTTTAAAACAGCTTTAATTGTTCGCCATATTCACCACCAGTTTCCTCAATGCGGTGATTCTTTTTGGGCACATCGGTTACAGATGCAACAACAGTGAGCGGTACCTCTGCTTCTTTTAGGATCGAAATCAGTTGATCAATCTTCCAATAGAGCGGCTCTTTTGTATGAGCGACCGGTAGCTGAAAAACGGGAGAAAGGACAGGATGCAGATAAAATTTTAGCCTTTGTTCTCCAGATTGTCTCTTCGTTGTGTGATCCGAAACTACGAGCGCACCCCACCCCACACACTGTTTCAAAAAACTCCATGCAACTCGATTCTCAGGTGCGTCCAACTCAAGGACATTAACTTCTAGGGAAAATCCATTTCCTCCAGGGTAGGACATTCGCTTATCTTCTCGGAGAGAACGTCGCAAATAGGTTCCAAGCTTTTCGATAAAGCGCTGCCGAATATCACCACTTGGTTTATGCTCAGAGAGTTTGTTATACCAAACCTTACTAGCTTCCTGTATTCCAAGTGCTTGATACTTTTTGTCAATGGACTCTCCAATCAAAGGATTAGATTGCCGCTCACCTAATACTTTCTTCCCTTGCTCCATCTTGAGAAACTGATTCCAGATTCCATGACATATTCCGAGAAATGCCAAAATATTGCCTCCACTGAGGTCCAAAATATCGCGCTTTCCCCACCACATGAGTCGTTGCCCTCGTCGGGCTGCGAGCTGCAATGCAGCCAGTGTCAGCCTTTCTTTTCGCCACCATTGCTTTTCCCAAGGATAAGGAGGTTCACTGGGCGGGCGGGCGCTACGATGCTCAAGCTTCCCTCTCCCTCCACCCGTTTGCCGTCCCCACGCAGCTGCTAACACTGCGTCAAGTGGATCTTTCCTAAACAACTCTGACAAGAAATTCTTCCATTCTTTACTCCACATAAGAGTCTCTTCTTTGTTTGTGATCGCAAGCGCTCTTTCGTAGGAACCAGTCGCCGACGTAGACGAATTAAATATAGAGTCTGTCCGATCTCTCTTCAGGGCCGAGCAAGAAAATACTGCCTCAAGCGGGTCAAGCCCTGAATCGATCTCCTCATCCAAATAATACTTGATACGGCGCAAAAAGGCATCCCTAGCAAAGACTTCAAATATGCCTTTTACGTTTTCAGTTCTTCTCCATGCTGCATCGAAATCCGTAATGTGATAATCTCTTTCTTCTTCAAGCACTCCACCGCCGAAAACACCAAGACACCCCTCGGTATTCCAGCCATAAGGTCGGGAACCAAGCCTGTAAGCCACGCGAAGATCTCGCTTTCCAAGCGCACCATTGAGAATTTGCCTAAAAGCTAGGCGTAAACTTGCCGATAATCCTGCTGGAGCATGAACCAATTCCTCAATTTGATCAATTCGTATGAAGACCGGTACATCAGCTATAATGCCGGTTGATTTCATACAATCTACAGTTCTTAAGATAGGTTCTCCAACCATGCTTTTAGAATTTCTTAAAAGTTCTGGTGCTCCGTCAAAGCGGATGTTGTGCCCCATCCAGTTACGATAACAGGCTATACGTTCCTTGATGCGAGCCATCAGATCAATACGTGATTTGCAACCATTCAATGCACCCGCCCAGCAATCTTGCTTAACCAGTTTTTTGACAAACTTCGTCTCTGTAGAAAAGGACACAAGCGCATCAAATGTATCTGGGTTTTCTTCTATAACTTTGAGGTTCTCCAACAGATCAAGAACCACCTTGTAGTTAAATAAATCACCAAAGTAATACGGCAATTCTTGGAGATCATGCTGCGGTCCTTGGCCCAAGGTCACCCCCGCAAGATGGGCGATACCACTTTTAGTAAGATTGATTCCAGCAGAAATAAATTGAGCATGATCGGCAGGCACAGGAAAAGGCTCGCCATACTTGCGATATGCAATTCGTATTTCAGGGCGCAAAAGGGTTAATAACATTGTTTTGCCGCATCCTTGGGAACCTAAAAGAACGACGTTACCCGCTTGAAAAAGCTGATGAAACTCAACAAGGGAATCCATGGGCTTACTGCTAAATAGCCGGACAAAGTGCTCCTGATCGACCGAATCAGCGACATATAGCTCCTGAAATGGATTATGAGAATAGTTCATAAGTTAGGCTCTCGAGGCTCGTGGGAACAGAGGTAGCCACTTATTCTTCAGCACTTTCCGATGAATCAGTGACAACGAGTTATTAGGGGCATTGGAGTATGTCACCACTGAACAGCCAGTCTCTTTGTAACCAAGGGGTTCCTTTACACTATGGGATATCTCCAATCTCTTTGCTAAATCTTCCATTTCATGTCTATGTTCCCAAGTATTTTCCAATTGCCCGTTTTCCCCTAGAAGATTATCCGGACCAATCTGGACGACCGGTGATGAAGAAAGAACAGTTGGATACTGCTTTGTCAATTCGTGGAGAACAGTCATTCCCGGCCCACATATAATTAACGGAACAACAAGAATTTGAAGATCAAGTCTTTCCGCTGCCCATTTTATGGCCGATTTCATCTGAGTTCCGCTGCCCACGAAATCCTCCAATAACACAAGACGCTTAAGTGGCCTTTCCCTTCTTTGCCCTCGGTCTGGTTTTTTTAGAAATGCTAATAGCTTGTTCAATAGAGGGCTATCCGAATCTTTATTGATTGGATCAAGCATTGCTAGAGTAGAAAAACTCGGGCGATGCTCAACTCCACTGATGTGATTAGCATGATAAAACTCATTAATATCCATACTGTCCGTTATCGGACAATACCATGTATGCCTCTTCATCTCCCTTTCTAGTTTACTTGAAAATTGAGGATCACTGAACCGCAAACCCGCTTGCGTAATCACCCATCTTGTTATGGGCCCTTCATAGGCAGACCTGTAAAGAGAGATAAAATCCTGATGAGAGAAGAAGCAAAGTCTCTGAGCGTATTCCAATAGCAACTTCTGATCATCTGCACTATCAACGTTTCCAATCCACGAAGCCAATCGATCCAAAAATCCTATTTCGAAATCTGCACTTTCGGCTGGGAGATAGTTACACCACTCATGTTTACCTAAGAACTCAAGTCGATTAAGAATTTCCAAATATTTAGACGTAAGCTCGATATCATCTCCTACATACCCAGCATCCCATTCACCCACCGCATCTCTCAACGCATTTATTCTCATAATCCATTACCAAGTAGTTGTTTTGCCAGATTGGCAGCAAGAGAACCAAGGGGAGGCGGAACGGCATTTCCGATAAGACGGTATTGCGCATGTTCTCCACCGCTAAAAACATAAGAGTCAGGGAAACCTTGGATTCTTGCCGCTTCACGTACCGTAAATCCCCTTTGTCTTGACGGATGGAGGAAATATCGTGGCGACCCAAAGCGCGTGTCAACGGTACAGCTTGGCTTATCCCATGCCAATCTTCGATATTTCCCATTGAAGGTTCCAACAAGATCCACGGTATCATCTATTCTCCGTAGATAGCGTTTCGCAATCAATCCTTCTAATAGGTGATGAAAAGGTTCTCCGAGTGCGGCCTCCAGTCTTCTTATAGATACAGGATCGGCATCGCCAAAGTCTCGCGCACGCTCCTGCCTACGAAGCCGCCTAAGCAGTTCCAAAACTGTGCGCTCGTGCTCCGTAATATCTCCAAAAACCTCCGGAATATCCCAAGTCGCTACGGCATTCTTGCCTCCACGAACATTTGAAAGCTTCTGCCCTGGCAGGATCCGTTTCGCTATAAGTGCATCTTTACCGGAAGGTTCAAGTGGGGTGGGACGATGATTCTTTTGCTTGCAAGCGCCCGCAAGAACCTTCCGAAGATTGCTGGCCGGTAGAAGATACGTTTCAAAATCAGCATTTCTTTTTGTTCGCCAAGCTAAAAACAGGACTCGGCGTCTAATCTGAGCCATCCCTAAATCTGAAGTCTGACATCGCAGAGTTCTTGTCAGATAACCCGCATCTTTCATCATTTCGTCCAATGCTTTGAAGTATTTTGCATGCTCCCCAGAAAGGGCACCAGACACGTTCTCAACGATCAAAACTTTAGGGGAGACTCTAAGTGCTAATGTTCCGGTTAAGGTGAGAAGATGGTTCCGCTTGTCATCTATAAGGCGCTTTCCGGCTGTAGAGAATCCTTGGCAAGGTGGCCCCGCTATTATAACGTCAACATCTTTAAGGCTTTTTTCATTTGGGATACCGTTGGTTAGATCTGTGCAACAAATTTCCTCGCTTACGTTCGATCTGAAATTTTTCACAGCCTCGGGATCTAGATCGTATGCACCTTTTGAGCGAAATCCGCTTGACGTAAAGCCGAGGTCAAAGCCTCCACATCCTGAGAAGAGGCTAGCAAATGTCATATCTCGGATCGTCATGCCGCTGCCAATAAAGGTTGATGGATGGGTTTTGGAAATGTTTTAATGAACAGCCGTTCCTCACACTCAAGCTGTCCGACCGGCCATTCCATGATATTGAAGTTTAGACTTGGAACTGGGAAGTTCGCGAGCTGAACACGAATGACGGAGTCCATCAGTTCGATGTCGGTTTCGTGAAAAGCCATGTTTATCGGTGCCAGTCGCCAACTGCGGAGATTACGTTGATTCAGCTGCTTCCGCCTTGTCTTCACCCGTTGGGCACGATGTGACTGTTTTAAACGGGAGCCCCACCCCCATTGGCCAAGGCAGCCTACCACGCAGGAGGTGGGGTCGAATTGGTGAACATCCCCCCACTTACCCTGTAAGCTATCCTCTAGAACAGTCTCTATCATTTCGTTCCAGTCCGCCGCATCCATGTTGTTCCGCAGCTTGTCGGCAGCCAGCCAGAGATTCGCCTCGAAGCCAAGATTGGCGCTGGTGTTCTTGGCGGTCTTGGAGACTTTCTTACGGGCGGGCATTTACGACCAGAGTTCTACTGATTCACACTCCTTCGGGAAGAGGAAAATCCCATCAATTTGCAGCAGTTCGCTATATCACTGGTATTCAACGCTTTGGATGTGAAGTAGGTCTTAAAGACTAGATGAATAAATCAAAGGGAGTGGGATGGCCATGCACGACTCCAGCTACGCAACGGGCGCCACTGTTTTGCAACTTATATAAGTTTCGTTAAATAAGTTCCGGATTTGTATCTCGTTAATACTCACATACATACATTTTAGATTCCGAGATAACTTGCCAATATGGAACTTCAGGGAGATAAGGCAATCATGTTAAAAGGACTGTCATTCCGCTGGATGGATGCATGTGCAGTCTATACCCGGATGGATGATATTCGGGTATGTGGAGGGCTTCTTCTGACCACCGGACTATTGCTTTGCGGTCTATCCGGCCCGTTTGTGATCCCGGGGGATGAAATCCGGATACCAGCGGCCCATCTCCTGACCCCAATCTCTCAGGCATTGCCCCCAATCTCTCAGGCATTGCCCCCAATCTCTCAGGCATTGCCCCCAATCTCTCGGACATTGCCCCCGATCTCTCGGACATTGCCCCCAAATCTCTCGGGCATTGCCCCCAATCTCTCGGGCATTGCCCCCAATCTCTCGGGCATTGCCCCCAATCGCTCGGACATTGCCCCCAATCGCCCGGGCATTGCCCCCAATCTCTCAGGCATTGCCCCCAATCGCTCGGACATTGCCCCCAATCTCTCGGGCATTGCCCCCAATCGCTCGGGAATTTCCCCCAGTCGCTGGGGGATTGCCCTCTGGAAATTATCTCCCCATGCCCTATCCCGCACCTCTGCCGGCTGAAGCCGGGGCGCGGGGTTTTATATACATACTGATTCCCACCCACCCGAACCTCCTCACATACATGGAATAAGCCATGTGTGCGGGAATCAAAACAGACATATAAACCGAAAGGAAACCAAACCATGAATGAGTTAATCACAGGGTTCACCACCCTTAGTAACAGTGAACTCGTCGGCAAGGCGGATCATATCATTGCCTCACTATCGGAAGAGCCCGGTATCACCTATTACCCTACCCCCGCGCCGACGCTGGTGGTGGTGAAGGAAGGGATGGATGCGCTGAACGCGGCGATGGCGCTGACCGATTCCAAGCCGGCCACGGAGCAGCGGGACTCGCTGCGCCCTCCGCTGATCCAGAACCTCCAGCTACTGGCGATGAATCTGGAAACGACCACCCCTGGAGACCGCGCGAAACTGGCCTACACGGGCTATGATCTGCGCAAGATCGCGGAGCACAGCCATCAGCCGCCTGCCGCGCCGGGGGGCATCAATGTCCACGCAACGGGGACAAACGGCGGGATCAAGATCAGGTGCGGCGCGAATCCGAACACGAACTATTACCAGTTCGAGACCACGGCGGATCCGGTGAACGGGCCGTGGAGCAATCCGCTGACCAGCACCAGCAGCCAGAAGATGATGGCGGATGGATTCACCCGCGGGACCGATATCTACGTGCGTGTCCGCGCGGCGAACACCAATGGCGACAGCCCGTGGTCTGAAATAGGGAGCACGCTGGTGACATGATCAGCAGCCTACCCCCCACCCTGGCGCGACGGAGAAAACCACTCCCTCGCGCTTTTTCATTGAGGAGCAGGTGCTTCCCGCGCCACGGAGACCGGCTAGCACCCCGCCCGTGGTATAAACTTTCCCGGCACGGCCGGCAGTGACGCCAGCCCCGCTTCAAGCGGCGGGCCGCCTCCGGGCCGCGCAGGGATCTATTTTCCGCGCACCGCCTTGCGCACCTCTTCCATGATGGCCATGCACTCGGGATTGAAAATGGGATGGTCCGGGGTCACGTCGGCAGTCATCGCCATATTGATCGTCACGGGAACGCCCTTTTCCGCCATATCCTTGAAATAGTCCACATAGGCCTTGGCCGGTTCCTTCGGGCCGCCGGTCCATTTTCCGTTCATGGGTGATTTCGGATACCAGGTATCCATGTAGCACCACCACGCGGGATCGACGATGCCGTATTGCTTGCCCGGGCCGACGAGATCGGAGTTGAACGAATCGAGCGAAGCAGCGCCATCCCGGGTGGAGAGATCCGAGAAGGGGCTGACGGCCGGTCCCTGGTTCGAGCTGAAGCCGATCACCGCATCCGGGTTCCCCGCCTTGATGGCGCGTGCCCAGCTTTCCCAATGGGGATCGAGCGGGTAATCATGCATCAGGCAGCCATCGATGTAGCCGAAGCCTTTGAGCTTCTCCCCGTAGCGCAGGCTGCATTCCCGCAGTATCGCCACCATATTGTCATTGAATTTCGAAACATCCGCCGCGCCGTAATCCGCGCCCAGGGCCTTGCGCCATGGGGCCGGATCGAAGCCATTGTAGCCGCTGTGCAGGTAAAACAGGGTGGCGATGCCGCGTGAGTCCAGCTCATCGATGATTTCCATCAGCAGATCGCGCTCGGTGGTGCGTCCGGGCTGGACGGCGTCCACCGCCTTGCTGGGAGCCGGCCAGTAAAAGCCCTGATGGGTGGCGGTGAAATTCACCCAGGCGGCACCGGTGCGCTCCACCTGATCCGCGAAGTGCTTCACATCGAACATTTTTACCGATTCCTGGAACCATTCCCCCCTCTTTTTATTGCCCTCCCAGCCATACATATTCGCGGAAAAGTGGACGAACAGCCCGTATTTCCCCTCCACCATCCAGGAGGAGTCGCCCTTGATTTCGCTGGCGCGCTCCAGCTGCGCCACCCGTGCGGCAGGTGTGCCCAGCTCGATGGAAAACAGCATGAACTGGCCCTGATCCTGGTGGGTCTGCAGTCCCTTGTTCTTCTTCGATGGTTTCACCGTGGACTCCGGCAGGCGGAAGGTGATCTCATTCACGCCCTTTTCGAGATGCAGCACCCCCGGGATATTCTGACGCCAATTTTTCGGCGAGCCCTTCCAGGTCCTCTCCAGCGAAGGTGTGGTGATCACCGAGTCGCCGCTCTTGAACTCCAGCGTCTGCACATCCGGTGAGGCCAGAATGATGCTCAGCTCATAGTCATCGGCCGACGGTGCATCCACGTAAAAGGTGAGCGTATCATCCGCAGAATAGAAACCGGCCACCCCGTGCTGACCGGTCATTCCCCTACCGGCGAAGATGCTGCCCTCCGACTTTGCGCGTGCGGCGACAATCGTGGTAAGATCATCCGCCCGTAGCTTCACCGGCTGGCTGGCCGGATCCGCCTGATAGTATTTCTCCTTCATCCCCGCAGCTGTCTCGCCCGGATCTTCGGCAACTTCCTTGGCACCCAGCGCACCGGCACTGGCGATGAAACAAGCGAGTAGTCCCGCCATTCGTGATTGATTGAGTTTTATTATGATTTCCTAAGGTTATCGTTCGGGTTTTAATAATTCTTTCTCTTCACGGCTATTTTCCCCGCTGTTCCCTGATATAGCTCTGATTCGATATCCTGCCATGCGGATCACCTCGGGCAAGGTCCATTCCGCGGGCTCCGGGCAAGACCCATCGCATCGAAGCCGGCGGCAATGCCCACACCGTCGGGTTGGCGGGCTGGCGCATGTAGCTTCCTGCCGGAAAATTTTCCCGCAGGGTGGCGCCGTGCGATACCATTGGGGATCGTGAAATCAGTCAGAATGAAACTATCGGTCACAAATCATGTCTTTCCCATGGCACAACCTGTTCACGCAAAAAAAGGGACCCGATACGCATGGCATCGGGTCCCTCGGAGAATAACAGAATCCAGGGACCGTGCGGCATCGCGCCGGAGCCCTGAACTATGGATGATGGATTACAGGGTGACGTTGATTTTTATGACCTCCTGGTCTCTCACGACCTTGAGTTCCACTTCACCTTTCATCTTGGCAACGACCTTCTTGAATTGCTTCACGTTGGCTGTCTTACGATTGTTCACGGCCTGAATGAGATCCCCGTTCTGCACGCCCGCTTGCTTGGCGCGTGAAATCGGTCTTGCGTTTGAGACAGCGAGGCCGCCGTCCTCCTGGCTTACTCCGAAGGCAGAGAACTCCACGCCGGAAAGCTCGGTAAGTGTCAGGCCAAGCCATTCAGTGGTCGGAGCGCCGTTGCTTTCTCCACCGTTCTGGGTGTTCAGCGCAGGAATGACCGGTGTCCGGGCAATTTTCTTGAGCGAAGGCTTTTTCACCCCGAACTGATCCATCGGGAAGTTCTTGAAGCCGATTTCAAATGCCGGGGAGCCTTCCTTCACGCTGAAGTCGGCTTTGGCCGGATCCACAAACATCGGATCACCGAAGATGGAATTCTCATCCCAGCCCAGTTTCTGTGAGATACCCATGACCGCGCCTTTGTCCGCGAAGTAGAGGTTTTTGTCCACGCCATCACCTGCGTTGCCTTTGGAAACGCCCGCCGGTTTGTGCTTCGCCATGAAGATATTCGACTTCACCACATTCTCGCTGCCCTTATACCAGACGTGGGGATGCAGGCCGTTATTGACGGTGATGTTGTTCCAGGCGTGGCGGCGATAACCTTCACGCAGCTTCAAGCCATTGTTCAGCATCAGGTTGTTGTAGATATCGTAATTGGTGGAGCCATCGTCCAGATCGATGTCCCAACCGTGATCACAACGCCAGCGGCTATCGCGGATGACGGTCTTTTTACCAGCGTCGAGGAATGGCATTTCAGGATACTTCTTCACCGCAGCCTCGGTCACCGTCCTGTCCTTGTGCCAGAAGCGATCCCTACCCCATGAGTTGAATGAACCATGATCGTGGGTTTCCAGCACGGTATCGAACACATCGCAGCGCTCGATCAGGTGCCCGCCCCAGGTTCCTTCACTGATGTTGATCCCTGCTCTGGCAGTATCGTAGATGGAGCAATCACGCACTGTGATGCCCATGGCCATGGAGATCTGCACGCCGGCAGGTTGACGCTCCACGCGGCCGATGCCGTGAATCAGGCAGTCTTCCACCGCGGAGTCCGCCGGGTAGTTATTGGTCTTCGGTCCCGGAGTGCGATCGATTTTCATCAGATCATTCGTCTCGCGGTATTCAAACAATGGCTCCCGAACTGCATCCGGATCACCGACGAAACATACGCCACTGGCTCCGGCATCGTGGATGTGGCAGCCCTTGACCACTACATCGCGGTTATAATTGTTCACAAAGACCGCGTTTCCACCGACCTGATCGAACTCCGTATCCAGAATCCGGACACCCTCGGTCCCGGTCAGGAAATAAGCACCACCACGGTAAATCGCCCAATCCGAGCGCAGGAGAGGCTCCTTAACGTCCATGAAAGTCCGGGCCGCGTGGCGCACCACGAATCCCTGCAGAGTGATGTTTTTGACGGGACTGGACTCGCTGCCCTTGAACTCAACCAATTGGCGCAGGCGAACCACCTCTACCTTGGCTGCATTCAGATCGGCTCCCTCTTCAGGCTTATAGTAGAGGGTATCGGTCTTGGCATCGTGATACCATTCCCCGGCCGCATCCAGCTCCTCGAAGATGTTTTCGACCATGCGGTAGTCTTTGTGCATGCCCATCTGGCGGTTGTTCTGCCAGCCGCCCTCGTAGGTGACCGCTCCTTTGCCGTCTTTCCCTGTGATCAGGTAATGGTAGCCGCCCCAGCGCTTGCTGTGCATGGCGTGGATAAAGCCACCTGCCGGATCCGCCCAATTTTTCGCGCGTTCCGGGGAAAAGGCATCAGCGGAATATCCCTGGTAAGGCTCCGCTTTTTTCGCCGGATCATAGTTCGGGTAGCGCGCCATGCGCTGGTTCCTGCCATCGATGAAGACCTGATCGATCTTCAGGCCCGCAGGTGTCTTCGCCTGATAGATGCCATCCTTGTAAGGCTCCCAGGTGACATCGAGCTCCGATCCTCCACTGAGAACGGCTCCACCTTCATTCACCGAACGATAAACCACAGGGCTTCCCTCCTTGCCGGAGTCTTCCGCAGTGAAAACCAAGGTTTCCGGCAGGTAGTAGACACCATCAGCGACGTGGACTGTCACCGCTTCTTTTCCCGCAAAACGGGACGCTGCCTCTTTGGCCGCAGCCATGGAGCCAAGCGGTGCCGCTTTGGTTCCCGCATTGGAATCATTTCCGGAAGGGCTTACAAATATATCGGCTGCCGGGGCAAAACCGAAAGCAGCCAGCCAGCAGGCGGCCGTTAGTGTCAGTGAGGTGTTCGTCATTGTTTGAGGTGGGGTCTAGAGGTTTGTTTTAAAGTTATCGATATAGGGATTTCCATGTCCTCAGGGGTTGAGAATACGTGGTATGCCTGAGTTTCTTTCTAAAGTAATTGCAGAATCTTCCATGCAGGCCAGCCAGAAACTTTCCGGAGGCAATCATTTCACCGATTACCATACAACCGCCCACCCCCTGATCATCCTGAAACAGGGAAACCAGCAGGTGGCGTGTGCGGGAAGATTGCGACCGTGCTATCTGGTTTTATCACCTTTCCAGAGCTCGATCTGATCAAGCGGGAGATCGTTCTCCTGCTTCGGGCCGGCCGTGCTGCGGCCATTGCCGATGTCCTCCTTAAGCTGCGCGAGAAGTGTTTCCACGATCTCCGGATTGCTCACGTAAAGGTTGTTCTTTTCGCCGGGATCGGCTTCCAGATCGTAGAGCTGTCCCTCGGGTGCATCGGCTACCTTTGCCATCGCCTTTTCAGTAGGTGCGGTCCAGCCGGCGGATCCTTTTGCCAGCAGGAGCTTCCACTTGCCCTGGCGATAGGAAAAGTGCCCGCTCACACTGTGGTGGATGAGTCCCTTCCGGGAGAAATCCACCGGCTCTCCTTTGAAAACCGGGAGAATGCTCTCACTATCCTCGCCGGCATTCGCAGGCAATTTCTTGCCCAGTAGTTCAGCGCAGGTCGCCAGCAGGTCTGTCTGACATGTCAGCACATCGGAAACGCTGCCCGCGGAAATAACCTCCGGCCATTTCACCAGAAACGGCACGCGATGGCCGCCCTCCCAGAGATCCGCCTTGGAGCCACGGTATTGTGCGCTGGCGAAGTGCCCGTTCTCTTCCAGTTGCTTGAACCCGGCCGCTTTGGAGCAGCCGTTATCGCTGGTGACGATGAGTATGGTGTTTTCTGCGATCCCCTTGGCTTCCAGCGCCTTGACCACCTGGCCCACGAAGTCGTCGGTCTGCATCATGTAGTCACCGTAGCGGCCGATGCCGCTTTTCCCCTGCCACTTCTTGCTCGGCACGATGGGTGTGTGCGGCGATGGCAGTGGAATGTAGATAAAGAAAGGCTTCTCGTTCTCGTATCCGGAAATGTAGTCCACGGATTCCGCTGCCAATTTATCCAGAACTTCTACTGCTTCAAAGTCCTCGCTGGCCGGTCCCGGACGTGCGAATGCCTTGGCATGGGTGCCTTCACCAACCCAGTTTCTATCCCGTATCCACACGTATGGCGGGTAATCAAGCGAGGCTGTGATGCCGAACCAGGAATCGAATCCCAGATCGACCGGGCCGCCCTGGATGGTCCCTTTCCAATCGATATTGGAGAGCTCCGAAGGATCGAAAGCGCCTTTCTTCATCTTCTGGCGCAGCTTGCCGGCGGGTTCTGCCTTTTTCCCATCGGTTGTCGGAATATCCAGCCCCAGATGCCACTTGCCTATCATCGCTGTGGTGTAGCCATTTTCGCTCAGGAAGCTCGGCACCGTGGTCCTGTCGGTATGAATCAGGGGTAAGCCATAGCCATCGAGAACGTGCCACTGCAGTTCCGACCTCCAGTTGTAGCGACCGGTGATGATGCCATATCTGGTAGGCGTGCAGACAGAAGATGTCGTATGCGCATCGGTGAAGATCATGCCATCCCTTGCTACCTGATCCATGTTCGGTGTGGGGATTTTGCCCCGCTCCGGATTCAGGATCTGCACATCGCCGTAGCCCATATCATCGGCAAGGATGTAGACGATGTTCGGCCTCTCCACATCGGCCTGGGAGAAATGAATGCCAAGGCAGGTCGCCATGACTGTGAGAATCAGATTTTTCATAGTGTTTTATTTCCTAACGTTTAGAGATACTTTGTCGATTGCGGGTTTGCAGAAATTCTGTCCGGTATCGGTCATGCGCATTTCAAACTGGAACGCATAGCCCTCCGGCAGACCGGACAAATCCATTTCCGCGGGTATTTTGGAGACCTGCTTGGAAAACCCGGGAACAGCCTCGTAGGTCTCCTTGACCTCCTTCCATTCCGTCCAGTGATCGATGGAACCGTCTTTACCGGTATCCACGCCCACCCGGACTTCCACACCCCCGACCCACGGCCCCGGACTCACGAAATCGTTGGGGGTCTGGGTGACGAGATAGAATTTCCCCTCGGCGAACATGATGTCCGGATCCGGGTGACCCTTTCCAACATTCCCGCAGAAGGTGAATTGCCCATCGATACTGGAAGAAGTGAACCAGGCTACGCTCATGGCCGTTTTATCACCATCCGCGGTAGCCGGATCGAAATCCCCGAAAAGGTAATACTGCCCGCCAATGGAAATCGCAGCCCAGTCTCCATAGGCATTCTGCTCCGGCTCGTGGATTTCGTATTCTCCAAATGCCCGGACATCCCCGGCCTTGATACGATGCTGGGGAATATCCACCGGAGCGGGTTTCGTGGGAAATAGATCTTTTCTATCCCCCATATGCCAATGCGGATGAAAGTATTCCGCGAACTTACCGGTCGGATTCGTCCGCTCATCGATAGGCGGCGTCATGATCTTGAAGTCCCCTTTTCCATCCTTGCTCACCGCGTGCATTGCCAGTGGCGAGTCCCAGCCGTGCGTGGAAGGATCGATCGGGCTCCAGTCTTCCAGAATCAGGTGGAAATTCCCGTCCAGATCACGGATCACGGCGCAATCCGATCCGTGTGAAGGATCCGCGAAAGCCAGCCCCATGTCCTCACCCGGCAGGCCATCCGTCAGATCGGAATCGATCACAAGGTGCGGATCCTGATCGTTCGGATAATCATAATAGATATACGTCTTCCCATCGATGAACTCGGCAGTTGTCACACAATCCGCCAGCGGCGGAGTGACCGCGCCGTGAAAAACCCAGTTTACCATATCCCTGGTCTGCCAGCCGTAGTAGCCGCCCTCTTCCTCCTTGAGGCCACCCGGAGCCACGAAAAGATGCGGATTCCCGGTGCTCATGAGTGGGATATCGAATCCCTCCAACTCCGCACTGGCCACCGGCTTGGCATCCTCGCTCGGCTTGTAGCGCCCGAACAGCCAGTAATTACCCTCACCGACCCGCAGAAATACGGGCGCATCACCCACATTATTCGGCCCTATCTGACCGATCGGACTCCAGTTCTGCCAAGCGGTCGACTGGCTGATTGTGATCGATCCCGCGGAGCGTTTCTCATCAAAGGATTTCAGCTTACTTTGAAAGAGAGCCTCCTTTGCCGTGGACGTCGCCGCGCCATCCTTCAATTCCAGATTCGATTGCGTGGCGGTAGCCGACTGCCAATCCTCTTGGCTGTCGATTTCCCAGAGGAGCTCCGCATGTGCGATTCCGGCCATCACAAGGACCAATGTCAGTGGGTTATTTTTCATCGTATCTTTTCCTTCAATGCGTGTGTTCTTTTATGAAATCAATCACCGGTGTGGGATCATCCATGCCGTGCGAGTGCCCTTTCTCTTCGATAATGACTTCAATCGAGCCACCGAGAGCCTTGTAGCGTTCTTCCATGATCGCGTCGTTCTCTTCATAGGGAACCGCCTGATCCTTGCTGCCGCAGACCAATAGGATCGGCACATTGGCCTCCGCCAGAGGCCTCAGCAAATCGATCGGACTTTCCTTGCTGGCAAGCGCCTCCTGGTCGGTAGCGAAGCCGAACTTTTCCTTGAAATACTCCCATGCCGCATGATCACCGCTGCCCACTGAATCATTGCCAGGGACAAGCTTTCCAGCCGGCCAGCTCATGAGATTGCACACCCCGTTGTCCACATAGATGCTGCTGACCTTTTCCGGATTCTCCGTTCCCCAGCGAAACAGCGACAAGGTCCCCCGGCTCATCGAGGCCATTGAGCACTTCTTCGAAAACCCATACTCTTCCGTTAGTAGCTCGTAGGCGGCATCGATATTTGCGTTACCGCTCGGATGTCCGGAAACATCACCGTGAACCAGCACCACGTGATACCCCTGCTCCACCAACTTCAAATCAGCATCGCGGAACTTCGGGACTGCTTCCCAAAACAAACTGCGCCACAGCCATGGCTTTCCGGCGGCAGCCTCCTTCGGGGCGATCACCTTCACCGGGACTCCGGATTCCGTCAGAAACCGGTAGCTATCAAACCCCTGGAAATCACTCATTTCCCCTGGCAAAGCACCTCCCGATCGGGAATCGACAGACCCGCCACCCTCCGCCGTTTCCAGTGATTCCTCTATCGCCTCGAACCACTGGCGAGCCATCGTTTCATTGCCCGTCCCGTTCGGGTGGAGATTGTCAGGGCACATGTTTGCTTCGTAGGCATTTTCGATCGGGGTGAACTGATCCACGAAATAGATATCCCGACCCTTTGCCCGGAATTCATCCACGATCTCCGGCACAGACTCATTGAAAACCATCACGTTTGTCCGTTCCACTTCTATCCGACGGTTCGGCGGAATACTGGCTAGAAATACCTTCGGCTGCGCTATCGCCGGGAACGAATAGATCTGCTCAAGCAATGCACGAAGGCGATCAGGGGCCTTATCCAACTCATAGCCGCGCCCCACATCATTTGTCCCAAGCATGATCAGGATAATATTCGGCTTCACCTCCGCCAGACGCCCGCTTGTCCAACTCTTCTCAAGAATGGAACTCATCCCCTCCCGGTTCTCATCACCAATCAGAATCCCCGACACACCCGAGTGATAGTGAAACAAATTTTCGCCGACGGTAGCCCCGGTCTCAGGCAGGCCGTCCACGTTCTTCGCATAATGCCCTGTGAAGCTGAATTTATAACCCTTCCCGTCCAGTAAATCGTAAAGCGCTTTCCTGGGCGAACCCTCCGGATCCCGATCCGCATTTCCCTGGGTAATGGAATCACCGACAAACCAAATCGCCCCGAGTTCTTTCTGATCCACTTCCGAAGAGGCGGGAACAATTGATATCGAAATAGATGACATGGTGAAGGCCAGAAACCTGCCGATCATATGGAGTCTCATAATTTTTATAACCCTTAAAAAACCGATACCGCTATGATTCAGCAAATGTGTGACAGCTATCCCTTGAAAATCCCGCCCTTACCTACGGCTGGAAGAAATCCGTGCGGAACGGATAGGCGGGCAGCCCTTCACCATTGACCAGATTGACCTCCGGTTTTCCCGCAAACGCATAACGCACAAACTTCGGCCCGGCCAATCCGGTTGCTTTCAATTCCACGGTTTCCCCTTCGATCCTGGCATCCGCTACCACCCAGTCCCCTGAATCGTCAGCCAGCCAAAAACCGGCAGGAGTATTGCCGTCAGATGTTTTCAAGCCTTCGGCATGTTCGAAATGGACCGTGATTGATTCGCCGTTCTGCTCAACTTCCGATCTCACCGGACCTTCCGCCACCACTTCCTCATGCCCGAGTGTATCGCGCGCAGCTAGCAGCGCCAATCGCTGACCCACCGGAAGTTTATCCTTGGGGTGGACATTTTTCAGATCTCCCAGATCCACGGTATTCACCACGCCCGAATGTGGCAGCGCCAAAACCTGTAGCTGCGCCTCCCGCATCCACGCCCAGGAATGCGCAATCGGACTTTCCGGAGACTGATCCGGGCTTCCCGGCAGAATATCGCCGTAACCGGGCAACATCACCGCCAGGAAATGCATTCCATCATTTTCCCATTCACTCCGCAGGCGCTTCACCCACTGAGTCAGAACCTCGCCGTAGATCAGCATCCCGGAATTCCGCGAATACCATGGCTCCTCGATCATACCACTCATCGACTGCGTATTGCGCTCTCCCTGATACCAGACCAGGCCCCGGCACGCGTATGGAGCCAGCGGAGCCATCATCGCATTGAAAAGAACGTTCGTCTGGCGACGCAGGAAAACATCATCCGCTTTTCCCCACGGGCGTGGACCATCCAGGATGCCCTGTATCTTCTCCCGGGTCTCCGCATCGGCATCGAACTCCTCCATCATTGTTTTGAAATGAGGCACGGTCTCCACCATATCACGCGGCATCCATGCCTCGAGCGATGAGCTACCCCATGAGGTCAGTATAATCCCGACAGGGACATCCGCCGCCTGCTCCAGAAAATACGAGAAAGCAAAGGCAACGGCACTGTCCGGCTGAGTGACAGCCCACTCCCCACCGCAGTATTCCTGCTCAGTGAAAGCCACCGTATTCTCCACCTGGAAGCTGCGGATGTTCTTCGCCTGAGGTATCAGATCTGCGACCTCGGGGACCACAGCCACCCTCATTTGCATGTTCGACTGCCCGGAGCAGATCCAGACCTCCCCAACCAAGACATCGTTGAGAACAATCGCCTCTTCCCCGGCGCCCTCCACGCCCAGGACCGCTGGCTCGAATGAAGCTTCGAGCGGCTCCAGATCAGCCCTCCACTTTCCATCGGCATCCGCCTTGGCCTTAATTTTCTGATCAAGAAAGGTCACCACCACCTCACTGCCGGGCTCACTCTCACCCCACACAGGCACAGTTTGCCCGCGCTGGAGAACCATGTGATCCGTAAACGGGGAGCCTAATTTCAGCCCCGCTGAAACAGGCAGAACAAATATAGCCTGAAGCAAACAAACCGAAGCCGCCGCGCGGCCTGTCCAAATCCTGTTCCTCACGAATTTCCGTAACATAATTCTCCTACGTTACGGATCACCGGAAATTGCAGCAAAATTAAAATCAATCATTCCCCGTTCCAATCCGGATACCTCCGCGAGGAGAACGAGGTGATTGATCCTACCACTGCTCAGGCCCGACAGTTATTTTTTGCCGGATTTGTATTCGTTCAGTAGCTCCTTCATCTGCTGGACAACCTCGGGATACTCGCTGAACAGATTTTCCGTCTGATTCATATCAGCCTCGAGATCATACAGTTGCGCTACCTGTGAGCTTTTCTTCAATCTGCCGTTTTCGATATCGCTGTTCGGCGTTCCAACCAGTTTCGCAACTGCCGGGCCACCCCACGCATGCTGGTTGGGTTTGGAGCCGTTAAAGCCGCCGTCGCTTCTTGAAGGAATGAACATCCATTTCCCGTTTCTTACCGACATATGGCTCTTCTTGTGAGGTGTGACCACCATTTCGGTGCGCAGTGGCTCCGCGGGATCTCCAACAAGAGCGGGAAGCATATCGATACTATCCTTTTGATCAGGTGCGCTCAGCTCCTGCCCGGTCACCGCGGCGAATGTCGCCAGCATATCTACGTTGTTCAGAAGTTGACCGGAAACAGTCCCGGCCTCGATTTTCCCCGGCCACCAGGCGATGAATGGCACGCGGTGTCCACCCTCCCAGATACCGAATTTCGAGCCCAGTAGATCGCCATTGATCTTGTGCCCCAGCTCGGCGGCCTGCCGGCCACCGTGGTTGAACATTCCACCGTTATCGCTCGTGAAAATGATGAGTGTGTTATCGGCAACTCCCGCAGCCTCGAGGCTTTTCCTCACTTCACCTACGATCCAGTCCAGCTCCTGGGTGAAATCCCCATACGGACCTGCCTCGCTACTTCCCTGGAATCGCTTGGCCGGGGTGAACGGGTGATGAACATTCGTCGTCGCGAAATATAGGAAAAACGGTTTCCCCTCACGGCTCTCGATCCAGTTGGTGGCCTTTTCCGTCAACTTGGTGCCGACCTCGAAATCATTGAATTGCTTGTGTGCCTCGACAGCACCACCAAACTGATTGTCCGAGCGTTGTGCGGCCTCCTTCGGGATCGGAGTAAGAGGAGTAGGCGTGCCTTTTCCACCCTTACCGATAAACACCAGCGGATCCTCCGGATCACCGCCGACGATATGGTCATTCTCCACATAGACGTAAGGTGGCGCACTGTTCACCACAGGCATACCGAAGTAATAATCGAAACCCAGATCCTGCGGTCCGGGGCTCAATGGCTCCTGCCAATCGTTTTTCCCTTCCTTGAAACCGAGGTGCCATTTGCCGAAGGCAGCCGTATCGTAACCACTGTTTTTGAATACATCGGCGATGGTGAGCATCCCGGTATCAATCAGAAGTGGCTCGCTTATGGGTGCCGGTCCCCAAATACCCTTACCGCCGTTTCCACGGAACGGGTATTGTCCTGTCATCAAGCCGTAGCGTGAGGGCGTGCAGACCGCCGAAGACGAGTGGGCGTCGGTGAATTTTTTCCCCTCGGAGGCAAGCTGATCGATATTGGGAGTTTTTAGTTTTGTCGCCCCGTAACAGCCCAGGTCGCCATAGCCGAGGTCATCGGCGAAGATAAGAACCACATTGGGAGGTTTTTCTGCGAAAGCGCTCAGGGAAGTGAGCGACACTGCGATTGTGGAGAGTATCAGTTCTCGTTTTTTCATTACTTGTTTCTTCTTTTAATTAAATTTTCTCTTATTCGAAAGTTCACAACTTCCCACCAAGGAGATCGGGAGCGTTGATGGTGGCTTCTTATACGTCGCTATTTTGCCATGCTCAGGGGGACAGGATTTTCAACCGTTCCCGCGGGCCGGACGCCTCCCTTCATATCCTTTTCAAAGCCCTGCATCGCTTCCTTGAGCCGCTGAACGATCTCCGGATGGCTGGCTGCTACATTCTTCTTCTCTCCGATGTCCTCGCTGAGGTCATAGAGCGCTTCCTTGCCATCGGTAATACGGAGTTTCCATGAATTCCAACGCACCCCCTCCAGCACACCCCAGTGGGCGTAGAAAAAATATTCGTGGGGGCTGGCCGCGTCCGTAACCAGGGCCGGCATCATGTCTTTCCCGTCGATGACCAGATCATCCGGCAATATTGCGCCACTCAGCTTCGCGAAGGTTGGCAGCACATCGATTGTTGAGAGCACCTTGTCATTCACCAGTCCTGCCGGAATCCCCTTCGGCCAGCGGATCACGGTTGGCACCCGCTGACCGCCCTCCAGCGTGCTCCCCTTCCTGCCGCTCAGAGGCTTGGCGGAACCCCTGGCAGGCCCGTTGTCGCTGGAGAATATCACGATCGTATTGTCATCGATGCCCTGCTCTTTAAGAGATTTCAGAATCTCACCCACGGACCAATCGATTTCATAAATTGTGGTAGGGAAGAGACCGGGCTTTCCCTTGCCCTTTGTTTTGAGCTCCTCCGCATATGCCTTTCTAGCCTCGGGGGAAGCGGCTAAGGGCGCGTGCGGTAGCGGATGCGCCACGTAGAGAAAGAAGTTTTCATCCTTGTTCCGCTCGATGAAATCGACCGCCCGCCCGGTGATGCGACGAGTCAGATATTCATCGTCCGGGGCCATCTCGATGACCTTTTCCCCCTCCAGCACGGGCAGTGGCGGGAAGTTGAATATTTTCTGACTCGGGTGCGAAGGCGCAATATCGTGACTGTATGGAATGCCGAAATATTCCTCGAAACCCTGACGCGTGGGCAGGAATTCAGGTTGATCCCCCAAATGCCATTTCCCGAACATGCCTGTTTTGTATCCAGCCGATTGGGCCACTTCAGCAATGGTCAGTTCCTTTGGGTTCAGTCCTCGTCCGTCCGCTGCCAGACATACGGCAAACCTTCTGCCTTCCGGAATATTCTTCTTCTGAATCTGAAGGGAAGAAGGCACATCCATATCGATCCGGGCCGGGTAGCAACCTGTCATCAGAGCAGCCCGTGAAGGAGTGCATAGTGGTGCCGCCACATAAAAGCTCGTAAGCCGCGCACCCTCGCGGGCCATCTGATCAATGTTGGGCGTATAGACACTCTTGCTACCGAAGCAGCTCAGATCGGCATAGCCCTGATCATCGGTAAAAATGACGATAAGATTGGGTTTCTCCGCGGAATATGCGGTGCCGCATAATGCTACCAGGATAATGCTGAGTAGGTATTTTGATTTCCTTGTCATTGGTGATGGGGCTCCGATTTGAACGATTTACTTATAAAATTCCGTAGCACCTAAGACTAATCGACAGAGGGCCAACCGGGGCGTTGATCGGTGCCTTTTTGCCCCACTTCGCCCAGCTCCACGCGGATCTTGTCAGCCTCTTTCAGCAGCGTATCCACCAGTTCAGGATTGTTTCCTGCCTCGTTTTTTTCCTCTCCGATGTCATTTTCCAGATCGACAAGGAACGGCTTATCCAGCGTTTTGAAATAGCGGCCTCGCCCGGCTTCCGCCCAGTAAGGCAGATCTTTTTCCGAGCGTGGTAAATGCAATTTCCACTTACCTTTGCGGACTGCCTGAAGGTTGAGGCCATTGTAGTAGTAGAGATAATCGTGCGGTGATTCCTGTGAATCTCCCGTCAGGATATCGCGGATATTCCTGCCATCGATTTTACGATCCGCGGGCAAATCGACCCCTGCAAGATCGGCCAGCAGCGGGAAAATATCCATGCTGCTGAGAGTCACATCAGAGACCTGACCGGCCGGGATTGTCCCCGTCCACCGGAAGATACCAGCAACGCGGTGCCCGCCTTCCATGGTCGTGTATTTACTACCCGCCAATGGTCCGGCACTCCCAACTCCTGTCTGGCCGTTGTCAGCGAGAAAGACGACCAAAGTATTTTCATCCAGCTCATTCTCGCGCAGCGCCTGCAGCACTTGCCCAACGCTATCATCAAGTTCGGCAACGAAATCAGCATACTTGCCCTTCCTCGTTTTCTTCAAAAAGGACTTCCCCGGTAGAATCGGTGAATGAGCGATCTGATGCGCCATATAAATGAAAAACGGCTGATCCTTAGGCTGTTCCTCGATGAATTTCACGACCTCCTTGTTGTAGCTCGGGGTCAGCTTCTGAAACTTCACGTTCTTCTGCAGAATTTCCCGATCGCGAACGATTGCTTTGCTCGTGGGCAGTTCATCTCCGCTATAATTATGGGGCAATCCATAGTAAGTATCGAATCCCGCATCCATCGGATGAGCACCCTCGGTATCAAAACCCAGATGCCACTTACCCACCGCAAAAGAGCGATAGCCAGCTGGCTTGAGCAGCTCAGCCAGCGTGATCTCATCGGGACTCAAACCGTAGTATCCACCACTCTTCGTGGTGTAGTCCGAGCGATAGAAAGGGTGGCCATTGCGCATCGGGTAGCGCCCCGTGAGAATCGCCGAACGTGAAGGGCTGCACACATTGGCAGCGACAATCATATCTGTGGAACGGAATCCATCCGCCGCCATCTGGTCGAGTGCGGGAGTGGAATATTTCGCCCCATAACATCCGAGATCTCCGTATCCCAGATCATCAGCAAGAATGACGATGATATTGGGTTTCGAGGCTGTGGCAGCAAAAGCTGTGGAGACAGCACCGAATACGAGAGTGCCGATGAGGGAAGTAATTTTGCGCATTAGGTTTTTTTGGGGTTTCAAGGAGTGATTTGCTTTCAGATTATGGAGTAAACAGGCAGTTGGAAAAGCGGACCGCCCTCTATTGTATTCGCGGTGGTTAGTCGTTTTGGGACAGTGAATTGCGTCTTAGCAAAATCAGTCAGACTGAAGTCACCCGCTCCGGCTTTGAAATTGCTCATTCCTTGTCCTGCGGATTTATCAAACCATGGGGCCGCTGGTCCGTGCCGATAACATCGATATCGCCGATTTCCCTACGGATGCGCTCCGCCTCTTTCTCCAACTCGGCGGCCACCTCGGGGTGTTTCGAAATGACATTCTTCTTCTCCCCCGTGTCATTCTTCATATCGAATAACAATGGATCTTTCAGGGAAAGATACGGCTTCCGCGGCCCTGTGCCTTTTCTTGCCCAGTATGGTTGATCTTCGATCGTCCGTGGTAGCTGCAGCTTCCAGTTTTCGGTGCGGACTCCCTGCAGGTTCACTCCATTGTAATAGTAATAATAGTCGTGCGGGCTTTCCTCGGTCTTCCCTGTCAGCAAATCGATGATGTTTTTCCCGTCGATCGTTCGATCGGAGGGCACCTCTACGCCCGCCAGATCACTGAAAAGCGGCATCAGGTCCATGCTGGTGATCATTGCATCGGAAACTTGACCGGCGGGAATTTGACCCGGCCAGTTGAAAATCCCGGGCACACGATGCCCGCCCTCCATCGTCACATACTTTCCACCAAGCAATGGCCCTGCCGATCCAAACCTGGCCGGTCCGTTATCCGACATGAAAACGATCAGTGTATTGTCCGCGATCCCGGCCATTTCGACCGCCTCACGCACCTGACCCACGCTGTGATCCAACTCCAGGAGAAAATCCCCGAATTTCCCGGCCTTTTTCCCGGCAGAACCTTTGAACTGCTTGCTCGGAAGGATGGGGTCATGGGCGATGTGGTGGGCAAAATAGACAAAAAATGGCTTATCGTGCTCACCTTTGATGAAATTCACGACCTCCTCGGTATACAGGTTCGTCACTTTCTCGAAAGGCACCTTCTCCTCCTGCACCTCGCGGTTGTGGTAGATCGTATCGGCATCGCCCAGCTTCTTGGAATAATTGCTGTGCAGCCCGAGGTAATCATCAAATCCGGCATCCAGTGGATGAGAGCCCTCAACGTGAAATCCAAGGTGCCATTTTCCAACCATCTTCGTGTAATACCCGGCGGACTTCAGGTGCTCCGCGATCGTGATTTCCTCCGGAGCGATTCCGTATTTCTCGTATTTCCCGGTATCGTGTCGGGAAATCGGATGTCCCGCGCGCAACGGATAACGCCCGGTCATTAGAGCTGCCCGCGATGGACCGCAGACATTTGCCCCTACCAGGCAATCGGTGGCGCGCAGCCCGTCTGCCGCCAGCTTATCGATTTCCGGTGTCTTCAGCGGCGATCCATAGCAACCCAGATCACCGTAACCCAGATCGTCGGCGAAAATCAGAATGATATTCGGCTTCTCCGCAGTCGCCGCATTTCCGGGCTGCATTAGAGCAGTGAATGCCAATGCCAGAAGTGTTCCGAGTCTCCGTTTATTTTTCATACAGGTCATTCTATCTCCAAATTTTCACCGACTTTACGTCGTTGGCAGAAGCGCCACCTTCAGTGCTACGCCCATTCTCAACATAGGTTTCCAGCTGACCCAGCAAGCGCTCCACCACTTCCGGACGGGAATTATAAAGATTATTCGTCTCACCCGGATCAGCTTCCAAATCATAAAGCTGCCCTTTCGGAGCATCCTTGGCCGGCTTCTCTGTTTTGAAGCCTCCGGAAGTGCGGGAAAGCACCAGCTTCCATTCTCCCTCCCGGTAGGCGAAGTTTCCTTTGATTGAATGATGAATGATCCCCTTTCGGCTGGTTTCGATTTCTCCCCCATTTAATGCAGGCATGAAACTGACACTATCCTCACCGGCATCGGCGGGTAATTCCACACCGCTCAGATCCGCGCAGGTCGCCATGAAATCCGTAAGACAAATCGTCGCGTCAGAGCTTGATCCGGCTTTCACTTTCGCAGGCCATTTCACTAGAAACGGAACTCGGTGCCCTCCCTCCCAGATATCTGATTTATACCCGCGGAACTGGGCGCTGGGGAAATGTCCGTTCTCCTCCATTCCGGCCACATCGGCCTGCGCGTAGGAACATCCGTTGTCACTGGAAATAATCAGCAGCGTATTTTCATCGAAGCCATTTTCATCCAGAGCCTTCACAATTGTCCCCACAAAGTCATCCGTCTGCATCATGAAATCACCGTATGCGCTCAGGCCGCTTTTCCCCTGCCACTTCGGAGTCGGCACGATTGGCGTGTGGGGGGATGGCAGCGATAGGTAAGCGAAAAACGGTTTCTCCGCACTCTGCTCAGCTATAAACTCCACTGATTTCTCCGCCAGCTCATCCAGCACATCAACCACTTCGAAATCCGGTTCCGCCGGCCCTTTACGCTTCGGGTGAGGTTCTTTCAAGACAGTGGCCTCACCGACGAACCTATCGTTCTCAATATAAATATACGGTGGCATATCCAGTGAGCCGGAGATCCCGAAAAAGTAATCGAAACCGAGCGCATGTGGACCATCCGGTATCTTTCCCTTCCAATCGATCTTATCCATTCCGCCACCCTTCGGGAAATTCATTCCGATGTGCCATTTCCCGATCATCGCAGTCTCATATCCCTGCTGTTTCAGCAAGCTGGCGACCGTCATACGGCTGGTGGGAATCAGCGGTTTACCAAAGCCATTGAGAACACCGGACTGCTTGGTCGTGCGCCAGTTGTAGCGCCCCGTCATCAGACTATACCTGCTCGGGGTGCAGACGGAGGAGCTGGTGTGCGCATCCGTGAAGACCATTCCCTCTGCCGCCACTTTGTCCATATGCGGTGTCGGAATCTTACAGCGCTCCGGATTCAGGGAGTGAACATCGCCGTAGCCCATATCGTCCATGAGGATGAACACCACGTTTGGCAATTTCTCCCCGCCCACGGCATTACAAATTCCGGAAAATAGCAGGAGGACAGCGCTGGTTGATGCGGATATTTGGCGGTTCATAATTCTTATCGATTACGCCAATAACTTCAGCGGATCTGCAGGACGGCGGCGGATTTCCGCCACCTATCCACACATCTTCCGTTTTTTTTGGCGAATCAGTTTGCTTACTATTCGTGACGGACCACGCCTATCTTGCAAATAATTTCCTAAAATTCTGGTATCGACCAGCCAATGGTCAGACGTGAGCACCTCCGCGATCGTTGTTTCATCAGGTGAAACTCCGGATGAATGGAGCCCGGATCCGCCTGTCTTGCCAAGTGAAACGGATAGCAACCCTTCGACAACGCGGCGCGGGATGGACCACATACCGTCTGGGCTTAGTGATCCGTAAAGAGAATTCCGTCAGCGCCTGCTAATGTGATTACACTCAGAACATTCCACCCGAAAAATCACGCTAGGCCCTCATCGGGATTGTCCGCCTCAACCCGATTGCAACTGCTCCAGTTCGGATATTTTCAACGTAAACGGCGTCGGATATTTTTTAGTAACAATTTCGGCGGAAAATGACTTCATCGGCTTGATCGTCACTTCTTCTTTGTTCGCTATTATCGTCCCGCATAGAGGCATGATATCGCTCCACAATAGTAGGGACGTGATTTTCCCTCTCCTTGCGATCTTACTTTCTTTGTCGTAAACCGAAAGATAGGCCACGGAAACCGCCTCGTTGGGACAGATCCGGTATGAGACTGTGATCGAATAGTTCTTCGTTTCCTTTTGCTTCAAGGTAATTTCAATCTCGGACCCCAGACTTCCATATTCGTCGAAGGTATCGGAAATCTTTATCAAACCTTCCTTGCCCTGCTGATTTGCGGACGTCAGGGCGACTTTGATCAGTTCCAGGAAGATTTCCTCATCCTCCTTTTCCTTACCGCTCAGCCTTGTTGGGGGAAGTGGTAAATATGAGTAAACCACACGAGCTCCCCCCCATTGTGAATCCTGCGTATTTCCGCCCGCTTGATCGGATTCCTTGATAAATGAGATATAAAGGTGATCACACCCTCCTATGCTGAACTCTTTCTCCCTGAGCTTTCTACAGATCCGGGTTGCTACGTGGTTCAACCTCCGTTTCTGATCGCGGGAAATCCCATAACTAGCCTCAAGGTCCGCAGGTTGAGCGCGCCCGGGTTGCCATGTTTTCTCGGCACCGAAAAGGCGGATATCGATTATCGGTTTATCGGGCATGGCTTCTTATCTCACATAAAGATCCCATTTTCGCAATTCCCCTCGTGGAGGCATGCGTTCAATGAAGATCAATACAAACTCATCCCGAAATCCGCTCTAAAGCACGAGGAAAGTTTAACAATAAAGAAGCTATCCCGTTGGACCCGCTCACTTCATTTCTTTCAGGAACTCAACCACTTCGGAAGGCTCTGCCCGTTCACGATAGTTCGCGTTGAGAAATGCCCAGCGGATAATTCCCTCCTGATCAATCACGTAAGTGGCTGCCAGCGGAAGTTTCCGGGCGCCGGCATCCTCGCCATTGAATTTGATAAGATCGTTCTTCGGTTTATAGAGTTCCGCCACCTCGGGCGTCAGCTCGAAGACCAGTCCATACTGATCCGCCACCTGATGGTTCAGATCCGTCAGAACCTCGAATTCCAAGTTATTCTCCTTCTTGGTATCCTTGCTATGATCGGGCAACTCCGGAGTGAGAGCCACCAGTTGTGCGCCGGTCGCCTCGATTTCGGGCAGCTTTTGCTGAAACGCAGCCATGGCGATATTGCAATACGGGCACCAACCACCGCGATACCAGGTGAGGACCACTGGGCCGTCCTTCAGCATTTCGGAAAGCTTCACTTCCTTTCCGCTAGCATTCTTCAGGGTAAAATCCGGCGCTTTGTCTCCCACTTGCTTGGCGGCCTCCACGATCCCGGAATTCGCCACCACCTGGATGCCGCGCGCGTATTCCGCACTTCTGGCAGGGTCGCTTTTCTTTCCAGCAGCCGCAGCACGCGTGCTCAACTGCTCTGCCAGGCTTATTTCCTCTTCGGCCCATAGTCCTCCCGTGATGGAGGTAAAGAGAAGAGCGGAGATGGCCAGCGGTTGGAGACTTGCTTTCATGATATAGTGGAGGGGCAGCGGGATAATATATTTCAAAAGAATCTACTTTTTTGTCATCGAGTTCCGCATCTCGGTGATCAACTCCGCATCGGAAGTCTGTCCTCCACGCTGGAATGCATCGATGAGGTTGTTCAGCACCCGCACAAGCACCGTTCCAAGATCGACGGTGCCTTCGAGCGCGAGGACCTGCTCACTGCTGAGCTCGTTTGAAGGCTCAGTGAGAACCTCCTGCGAATGCACCTTGCCCTTGTCATAACAATCCACGATCAGTGGAGTTCCATCTTCGAAGATCCGGCAGAGGAAATGCCCGGGAAATGAGATCCCCTCAACCTCCAGCTCGAGGCGCTGCCCCAGCAACATGAAGATCATTCCAAGACCGATGGGGTTGGAAAGCCCCTCCGCGATGCACCAGGCCAGATCCGAGTTCCGCGGGTCATAGTAGTGATTTTTATTCGGCCCCAACCTACCGCTTTCGAACAGCCAGATGCGCAGACTATCCCCGGTGGTGCAGCCTGCCTCGGTGGCTTCCTCCGCGAGGAGATCAAGAGCATCGGAAAGCGGCTGACGGATGGATACACCATCGTGGAGGAAATCAGAAAGAAGGCGAAGATGGCTTTCAAAAAGATCCCAGTCCCCTCCCAGAGCGGCGGGGCCGAAGCTCGGAGTCAACCACTCATCGCGCAATGTATTGCGGCGTGCCGGCTTCAGGATTTCAGCGAGGATCGTCTTCTCGGAATCGCCCAGAGTGGGCGCTGCCTCGGGAAGGAATTCGCTGAGATCGCCACCGAATTCCGCCAGCCTGTGCGTCACCCCGGAGCGCACCTCTGGGGTGTCGTCGTCCAGTAAGCGGAGCAGTGCGGAGAGTTCCTTCGGATTTGGTGGGGATGCGTTCACTAAGGGAAAGCCAAGCCCAGCTGTGGGGCACCCGCAAGCAGTAAAAACGTGCTTCGGAAGTCGAATAAAAGGAGGAAAATGGTGCGCGATACTGGGTTCGAACCAGTGACCCCCTCCGTGTCAGGGAGGTGCTCTACCACTGAGCTAACCGCGCTTTCCTTTTCGGACTGCCGTGGGCGGGGAAACTAGTGTGAAACTTACAGATTACGCAATCACTTTTTTGGAACTAATTACGCTTTACCACCTGTGCCCCACTCAGAATCCCACGAAACCCATATACCACTGCCAGATCTTCCATCCGCCGAACATCCAGGCCACGCAGCCCATGGCCAGAAACGGGCCGAACGGCAGCTGTTTTCCGAAACCTATGCGCCCGACAAGAGCAGCAACAATAGCGAACAATGATGCGCCGAACAGGGAGAAAAACACCCCGCTCCAGCCGAAAAATGCTCCGATCATTCCCAGCAGATGCACATCCCCCATTCCCATCGCCTCGCGCGGGATCACCGCCCCATTCGCCCGGCCGCTTAGGGAGACCATTTTCTCCAGCTCGAATTTCCGGCCATCTGCCAGTTCGATCCCCGTCTGGTGGATTACCAGTTTTCCAGCGCCGGTTTTCGCACCGTCCACCACTACTTCCGTGGCATCCACAATGAGCTTATCCGTCTTTCTGGAAAAAATATCCCACCATGCTATAGGCTCCTTATCGATCACGAAGAGCATGGGATCATCATCCCCCACCGGCTCCTTCAGAAACCACTCCACCTCCGCCTCGTATTTCATCTCCTTGCGCCCGAAGGCCTTTTTCCCAAGCTCCACAACCAGCCATAGACCGAAAAATCCGGCCACCCAACCCACTGCCCCATCGATCAGTCCTTCCAGCCAGCCGAGGTTAAAGCCACCCATCGCCGAAAGCTGCGGCCATACAGCACAGGCGATCAGGCCAACAACGGAACCACCCCACGTAAGATGCGTGGGAATGATCAGGTGCTCCGCATCAATATAGGTGATGGCCACCAGAATGGCCATCAAGGCCCATAGGAACGGCGCCACCTGTGGCGGAAACATCCACCACACCAGCCCAAAAAGGATGGCTGTCAAAATCTCTACCGCAATGTAGCGGAAGGGAATAGGTGCCTTGCAGTGTCCGCATTTTCCCCGCAGCAAAAGCCAGCTCACCACCGGCAGATTCTGCCACACGGTCAACTTGTTCTTGCAAAGCGGGCAGAAGGAGCGGTTCGGCTTGTTCACCGACATGCCAAGCGGCAGCCGATAAATTACCACATTTAGAAACGAGCCAATACAGGCCCCGATCATCACCGCCGGTATCAACCAAATCCAATGGTCCAGCGGTGGATAGATCACAGGCATGCCCGCCACCTTTCGACTTCACGCTTTACGTTCTCAATCGATGGAGCTCCGGTATTTGTCCGTGCGGCCAGAGCCGTCTGCAGGGAAAATACGGATTTCATCTCAGGAGTGTAGGCTTCATCGATTTTTTCCAGATCCAGCTCATCCAGTGGAACTCCGCTCTCCACGGATTCAGCCACCGCCTTGCCGACCAGCTCGTGGGCGGAGCGGAAAGGCACGCCGCTTTTCACCAAGGCATCCGCCAGATCAGTGGCAAGAAGCATAGGATCGCTCGCAGCAGCCAGGCACCTGTCCTGACGCATTTCCATCGCACCGATCATTTCCGTGTTCACGGCCAGAACCAAAAGTATCGTATCCACCGAATCGAACAGTGGTGGCTTATCTTCCTGCAAGTCACGGTTGTAGGTGATCGGCAGACCTTTCATCGCCACCAGCAGATTCATCAGATTCCCGACGAGTCTTCCGGTTTTGCCACGGGTGATTTCACAAACATCCGGATTTTTCTTCTGCGGCATCAGTGAGGAGCCGGTGGTGTGCTCATCGGAGAGTGTCACGAAGCCAAACTCACTGCTGCACCACAGAATCAGATCCTCGCTCAAGCGCGAAAGATGCACGCCCATCATCGAAATGGCGAACAGGAGCTCCGCGATGTAATCACGATCCGCAATCGCATCCATCGAGTTATGCGTGATACCATCAAAGCCCAGCTCCTTGGCGATCGCTTCCCGGTCCAGATTGATGGTCGATCCAGCAAGTGCACCCGAGCCCAGCGGAGAAACATTCAGCCGCTTCCGGCAATCCGCCATCCGGCCCTTATCACGCTCCAGCATCTCCACGTAGGCGAGCAGATGGTGGCCTACCGTCACCGGCTGACCGCGCTGAAGATGCGTGTAGCCCGGCATCACAGCCGCGGCATTTTTATCGGACTGATCCAGAAGCACATTCTGCAGAGCAGTGATCGCCTCCAGCATGGAATCGATCTGCGTGCGGCAATACAGACGCGTATCCGTAGCCACCTGATCATTCCGCGAGCGGGCAGTGTGGAGCTTTCCACCAGCAGCACCGATCCGCTTCGTCAGCTCTGCCTCGATATTCATGTGGATATCTTCCAGAGAGGTCCGGAACTCGAACCGCCCTTCCCGGATATCCACCTCGATCTCGCGCAGGCCTTTTTCGATTTGGGAGAACTCCTCATCGTTCAGCAGCCCGGCATTCAGTTGCGCCCGGGCATGGGCGATGGAACCCGCCACATCGTGCGGGTAGAGTCTCCAGTCATAGGAAATCGATTCACCGAAATCCTGGACCAGCGTTGATGTATCTTTTGCAAAGCGTCCTTTCCACATATTAAAATTCTCCGTCTTTATAGAATCCTGCCGGGACTACTTTCCTCTCGGCATTCGTATTCGCGAAGACCACATCGCCCTCGACGATGACTCCTTCTGCAAAGGTAATGGCACCTTCCACTTTCATGGAGTTGCACTTGATCAGGCTAGGCACACCCAGCGGATCCAGCGCATCCACCAGCTTGTATTCCTTGGAAAGTGAAACATCAGGCGGCACGCCATTTCTCTCCGCACGCAAACGCACCTGACCGTCCTCCAGCACCTCGTAGGCATCCGAGCGCAGGGCCAGCAGATCCGCCGTGGTTTTCACCGGGGCGAAACGGCTGCGCGGCACATCCACCGCCATCGCACCCTCGAAGCACTCGATCGCAGAGCCCATCGCGATCTCCAGCTGGAAGACCGGAGTCGTCGCGGAATCCCGTGGATCGACCGTCTTCTTGTTCTTAATCATCGGCAGTGGCAGAGCACCGGAATCCGCGACCAATTGCGCCTTCAGCTTCTCCAGATTCAGCCAGAGGTTGTTGGTATTGAAATACTTGTGCTTGGAAATATTCTGGAACTCGTCCAGCTCCCCGTCGTCGCACTGCGCTACTTCACGCAAGAGCAGGCGCCCATCGCTGATCCGTTTCGCGAGATGGCCACCCTTCTTGTCGGCCGAGGTCCGGCGGGTGACTTCCATCATGAATGGAGCGTCCGATTCCGCGAAAAAGCTCAGGAGCGCCGTATCCATGATCGCGCCGAGGTTATCCGAATTCGAGACGAAGGCATATTTGACACCCTCCGCCAGAAGCTTGTCCAGCCAGCCACTGCCGACCAATGCAGGATAGACATCTCCATGACCCGGCGGGCACCATTCCTGGGAGGGATCCTTCGGCCACTCCACCGGCTGCATCGTTGCCGCATCGATCTTCGGCACCATATTCTGCATCATTTCCACCTCATCGGCGGACCCCAGGCCCTGCTCCGCGTATTGGGAAAGATGATTCAGGGTATCCTCGCTTGTGCTGAAGCTATCCATCAGCAGGAGCCTCACCTTCTTTCCGCTCTGCTCGCGCAGGGAAAGCGTCTGGCGCACCATGAGATCGAGGAAATTCACACCCTCGCGCACCGAGAGCAGGCTCTTCGGCCCCTGAAGGCCCATTCCTGTTCCCAGGCCGCCATTGAGTTTCACGATCGCCACCTGCGCCAGCAATTCCGCATCGTCACGGCTTTCCAGCTCCGCAGCCTTCGGCAAATCATCCGCGGGCTCGATCGTATTTTCCGCGATCATTCCGGTCTCATCCCGCAGGAGCGACTCGTAGTTTCTCTTAAAAACAGCCACCGCGGCATCGCCCATGCCTGCCGCTCTCATCTTGATCTCAAAAGCATCAAATTCGCTCATGAGGAAATTCTCCACAGCCCGCCCAGCGAGTAAACCACTAAACGATTTATAGGGTGGCCAAATAGCGGGCGCACAGAGCACTCCATGTCTCCAGCCGCTCGTAGAGCTCTCCGTTGAGCTCATCCACCGTGGCCCAGGAAAGATCCGTCAGCGCATCCTCACGCGAAGAAACTTCCTCGCTCTCCAGCTCCACCAAATGCACCACACCCAGGTGAACCTGACCCACCGGATTTGATTCATCATTGAGCAGCCCGATCACGCGCATCTCGTAGTCGCACTGGATGTCCAGCTCCTCATCGATCTCACGCTGCACGGCGGTATAATAAACAGCCGCACCCAGATTTCCCACACCCACATCCACAGGATTGATGTGTCCACCCACTCCCACTGAAATCTTCGAGTGCAAACGGCTCTCACCGCCCGCCTTGCCACGGGTGTAATGCAGCACACGGTCACCACATTTGAAAATGCAATACGGGATCAACTGCTTGTGCGAGGGATCTTCTTCAGCCTCCGCGCGATCCATGAAAAAATGATTCCCCTCCTCCAGCATCACCGCCATCGCATCATCCGCCCCATCCTTCTGGAAGCCCTCGAACATCCCGATCTCCTCCAGCAACTCACGCTTCACCACCAGAATTTCCTCACCTGCATATTTGGACATGCGCAAACCCTGAAAATTCCACCTCCTCTCCGCAACAGAATTCCTCCGGAAATCCACTACCGACACCCTCCCGCTGTATCCCGGCACCGCCTCTACACTTCCACTGAAAAAAATCGCCCGAATCGCACGCTTTGAAGTTTGAACTCTAGCGACTCTCGACCAACAGTCCCGCCATGCCCCGTCCAGACGACCGCACCAACGACCAACTCCGTAAAATCTCCTTCCACCCGAACGTGGCGCCGAATGCCACCGGCTCCACTCTCGTATGCTTCGGGGACACCCGCGTCATCTGCTCCGCCACCATTGAAGACGGCGTCCCCGGCTGGATGCGCTACCAGAAAGTCTCCGGCGGCTGGCTCACAGCGGAGTATTCCATGCTCCCCTACTCCACCCACGACCGGAAATCCCGCGATATATCCCGCGGAAAACTCGATGGCCGCTCCTCGGAAATCCAGCGCCTTATCGGCCGCTCCATGCGCGCCGTGGTCGATCTCCAGAAAATCGGCCAACGCACACTTTGGATCGATTGTGACGTTCTCCAGGCAGACGGCGGCACCCGCACCGCCTCCATCACCGGAGCTTGCGTAGCCGTAGCCATCGCCTTCAACCGCCTCATGGCGGAAGGGAAAATCAAGGAATTCCCCCTCAAGAAACTCGTCGCAGCCGTTTCCGCAGGAGTTTACCAGGACACACCCGTTCTCGATCTGAACTACCTCGAGGACAAGGCAGCCACCGTAGACTTCAACATCGTCATGACCGAGTCCCTCGAATACGTGGAAGTCCAGGGCGCCGGCGAAGAAGCGGTCTTCACCAAGGCACAGATGGATGCCATGCTTGAACTTTCCACCAAAGGGATCTCGGAAATTTTCTCCATGCAGAAAATGGCCATCCTCAGCGCTGACAAAGCAGAGCCTGTGGACTTCGCATCCCTCGTAGGCGCCTTCGGGAAGCCGAAACATTAGGATTAATCCTACCTCTTTGTTGTGAAACTGCTGCTCGTAGCCGATCTCCACTACACTCTTCGTCAGTGGGATTGGCTCGTCACAGCAGCTCCGCACTTCGATGTCGTCGTTATCGCCGGGGATCTCCTCGATATCGGCTCCATCGTCCCCTTCGATGCACAAATCGTCGTTGTCAGGAAATACCTCAACCTGATCCACCCCGCCACAGACCTCATCGTCTCATCGGGGAATCACGATGTCTTCCAGCTCGATAAAAACTCCGCCCGCAATGCGGATTGGCTGCAGACATCCCGCTCCGCCACCATCCACGTGGACTATGAGTCCGCCGTCGTGGAAGACTGCTTCTTCAGCATACTTCCCTGGTGCGACACCCCGGAAATGCTCGAGGAAATCCAGGCCCTGCTTGCCACCCACCAGGAGGAAGCAGCAGGTAAACGGTGGATCTGGGTTCATCACGCCCCACCACACGGCAGCCCCACATCCTGGGACGGCCAAGCCGATATGGGCGATATCACACTCCCGAAGTGGATCGAAACCTTCCGCCCGGAAATGGTCCTCTGCGGTCACATCCATCAGGCTCCGTTTTACGCAAAAGGCTCCTGGATCGATAAAGTCCACAATAGCTGGGTCATAAACAGCGGCCGCCAGATTGGCGCTGTCCCAACCGCCACCGTCATCGATACCAAGGAAAACACCGCTCGTTGGGTTTCCATGGAAGACAGCGGCGAAGCCTCCCTCGCCTAAAAGCATTCAGACCCACCCTTTGCGGACAACTGCTACTTGTTGTGCATCAGGGTATCCAGCACCTCGTGCATCATACCCATGTGCGTATCCTCATCGCCATACTGCGCCTTGAGATCAGCAAGGTAGCAGCTCAGCGCATCCACCTTTTTCGCCAACTCCCGGCAGATAAAGAGATTCACATTCGGGTGCTCTCTTAAAAAAGCCGCCGCATCCGCCGCCACATGGAAAGTGCACTCATCCACCGCACGCACCTCCGCGATATGTGGCCTGTCCAATAGAATGGAAACCTCACCGATCACCGTTCCCGGCTCACTGATCGTCGCGGTCACCACACCACACCGGTAAATTTTTATCGTCCCGCTTTTCAGAAAGTACAGCGCACCCGCACGCCTGCCCTCGGCAATCACCAGATCACCCGCACCAAAGGTTTCCATTGGAAGACCGGAACAATCGCAATCGATATCTATCACACCGGAAACAGAGCATACTTCCCCCCGCTAGTCACTACTTACCGTCAACCCCTTTACTTGTGACAATTTCGAGCTATTCTAAAAAATGAGCAGAGATTCATTACCATCCATTAATCCCGCGGCCGCCGTAGGCCTGAGCCTACTTACCGGCGTTATCCTATTCGCCCCATGGTCTTCCGCATCCGCGGAAAACGAGCGCTTTAACAACGACACAGTTCCCGCCGGCAAGGACGCAGCACCAGCTGGCAAGGACACAAAACCTGCCGGCACCAGTGACAAACCCGCCGGGAAAGACGCTGAACCTGCTGGCAAGGATACCAAACCTGCCGGCACCGGTGACAAACCTGCTGGCAAAGACGCCGAACCTGCTGGCAAGGATACCAAACCCGCCGGCACCGGTGACCAACCCGCCGGGAAAGACGCCGAACCTGCTGGCAAGGACACAAAACCCGCCGGCACCGGTGACCAACCCGCTGGCAAAGACGCCGAACCTGCTGGCAAGGATACCAAACCCGCCGGCACCGGTGACCAACCTGCTGGGAAAGACGCCGAACCTGCTGGCAAGGACACAAAACCCGCCGGCACCGGTGATGAACCAGCAGGGAAAGACGCGAAACCTATCAGACGCTAGGAATCACCAGATCCCCAGCTCGCCCAGCTGCTTCTCCGCAGCTGCGGCCCATCCCCTGTTCGCCGTTGGTGAAGCTGGCGAAGGATGAAGAATTTTCCCTAGGGCCACATCGAGCCCCAGGGATTTTTTCGCGGCACCCATCTGCTTCTCGGCATACGCACCCACTCCGATCAGCTGCCGCGGCTCCAGAATCTCGATCAACCGCCGTAAATGTTTCTGGCAGGCCTCATCCACCGGAGCCATTTCCGCCGCTTTGATCTTATCCGGCGTCAGGTTCGCTCCTGTATCCTTCATCCAGATCAGCGGGCAAAAATTGATCACCAGGTGGTCCTTGAAGAAATCTTCCGCCTTCGGAAACACCTCGGAGAAATACCCCCATAAACGCTTTCCACTCACCTCGGATTTCGGGCAATCCATCCCCGTGATCTTCCTTTTCGGATGCTCGTTCTCCGGCTTGCCGACTTCCGGGGAAAGACCCATCCAATCACGCACCAGTGAGATTTCACCAAAGGGCACACCCGTCTGCGCCATCCCGAATGGCCCAGGATTCATTCCCAGCATCAAAACCTTCTTCTTAGAATTCCCGAATTTTTCCAGATATCCTTCATATCCCGCACGCGCATAATCCACCGTCAGATACGTGTGTGATACCGGCTCGGAAAATTCCAGCACACGCAGCTCATCAGCCAGCTCCCTGCCAGCCAAAATTAGTTTTTCGAAAATCTCCATAAGACAGCCTAGGAACTCCCCGCAGAATTCGCAATACAGAGCAAGAACCCCGGAGAAGATTCGTAAAATGCAGCTATTCAAAAGCCCACCATCACGGCAAGCACAAGAATCGCCTTCACCGACCATAAGCCCGTGCGTATCCAGTTACCCCGGGTAAGCGATCTGCATTCCATCCCGTCGAAACCCCGCGCCAGCCTCTTGTGACAAGGAGCCTGAATCAGCGCCGTCGAAATAAAAGTTCCGACAGTCAGGCCCAGAATCAGCCACTGCAACCATCCGCCACTTCCAACCCACACCAGAAAAATTGCGGTAAAAAGCTCAGCCAGCATCAACGGCACCACCACCATCCCGATTCCCGCACAGTGCCGGAAGTGAGCACCGATAAACTTTCCCGGATCAATCTCCTCGAACCTCGGATAAACACACAGCTGCACCACCCAGATCGCCCCGGTCATACCCATCGTCGCCGCCAGCTGAATTACTCCTCCGGTTTCGGTCCAATTCATATTTCCAGAATACAGGTTCCTCGCCGCCCGGTGAACGACCGGCTATCTCCTCCAGGCGATTAGTAAAACAGTCAGAGCAACCGGCAGATAAATCAATGTGGAGAAAAACAACTGCCTGCAGGATTTCCTCTCCCCGTCCTTGATGAAACGCAATGCCAGCGCCGCGATCAAAAGCCCGAAAATCGGCCCCACGATCAACCAAAGCACATTTGCGAAACCCCAGATCGCCGGCAGCAGAGAAAACGCCGCGAGTGCCACCGCAAACAACGCACTCAGCACCCCGCTCTTCTTCCCGCTCACATCCCCGTTGGACCACATTTTGTAGCCCGCATCCTCATATTCCTGCCTGCACAGCCAGTTGATCGCCACGAAATGAGGCAACTGCCAGAACGCCAGAATGCCGAACAAAAACCAGGCCTCGGGATCAAGCACGCCACCGCCGCCTGCCACCCAGCCAATCACCGGCGGGATTGCCCCCGGGATAGCTCCCACCAGAGTATTCGTGGAGCTCATCCGCTTCATTGGCGTATAAACAAAAACGTAAATTGCCACCGTCGCAGCAGTCAGATAGGCCGCCTCCTGCCCCACCATCACCGCCAGATGGATAATACCCACCGCTGAAAGTATCCAGCCCACCCCAAACGCAGTCACCGGACTCATTCTCCGCGATGGCAGCGGACGATCCGCAGTGCGCTTCATCAAAAGATCCAGGTCGATCTCCATCAGCTGGTTGAAAGCCGCAGAACCAAAAGCCGCGGCAGCCGTCCCGATCAGTGTATGCACAAGGATCATCCAATCCATCGAAAGCCCTTTTCTAGCCAGCAGATAGCCAAAAAAAGTAGTCACCAGCACAAAGAAATTCAGCCGCACCTTCATCAGCACCGTCAGGTCCTGGCTCAATGTCGGCGGTTTCAAAATCTCATCCAGTTTTTCCTCTTCTTCGGCCACGCCCGCACCATATCCATTGATCCTATCCTGTCCCGCCAAAAACGCCACCCAAACCCAAACTAGACAGCCGCATCCTCCCCATCGGGGAAAACTCCCCACTCGAAACAAAAAAGGACGCACAAACCTAAACCCTCCGGCATGGAAAACCCCAAAATCCCCACCCCATCGATACCCGCCCCCCGAAGGTCGCTCCAGGTAAATGAATCACCCCAGATTTTACCGCCGCCCGCAGCCTACTTACCGGCCGCCATTTCCAAGCAGACCACACTAGCAACCGAACCCATGGCATCTTCCGGACGCGCCACCCCGAGAATACCACCTTCTCTAAATCCAGCAAAACCACCGCCCAAGGAGCGGCTGCGTTCCGCTGCCGGATAAGCCCCAGCCATAAAGACTCCAGGCATCAGGCGTAGTCCAAAGCCTGCGCTCCGATATCTCGCGGCGTCTTGTCCCGCTTCAGCTCAATCAGTCCTCCGCAAGCTCAGCCACCAGAATTCGTCGCTCCAGATCTCTGGCGAAATCCCCCGCCTCATCTTCTTCGATCAGATTTGCTTCGCCGGAAGCATGGAGCAAATCTTTTGCGTCTTCATACGCTCTTCTCTGATCTCCTGATGAAGCTGCCAGCAGGAGATAAACGTTCGGCCTCTCCGCAGACTGACTAAGCCAGCGCGTGAGACTCTCCCAGTGATACGCCTTGTTGCGGATGTTTTCCGAGCGTTTAAGATCAAAGGAAAGTGGTTGATACACATTCCACACACCGTTCTTCCAGGCGTGCGAGAAGACATGCGAAGCGTGCGGTGCGTTGACCTCGTGTTCTTTGATAAACGGTTTCACCGCCGGGGCCTCGAAGGCACGACTGTAAAACTCCCGGAAAATCGTCGCATCGTCTCGGCGCGCCTCGTCCACGGAATCGTAGTGCCGCGCTACAACTTCCTGAAACAAAGCGTCAAGCTCCTCTGATGGCGAGCTTGTGATTCCTCCTGCGGAAAGGCTCCACTGCAATGCCGCATCATCATGAGGGATAACTTGCAACGCCAGCTCACGCGCACTCTTCGGAGCCTCGTCGAAGGGAAGCACTCCTTGCGAATCAGCCAAGCTCCTGGAAAGTTTCCCAAACTGCCTTTCGATCCGCCCGATCAGACTCCGGTAATCCTGTTGCTGGAAACCGTAGAAAAAATGGCTCAGACGCCGGAATTTCTGCGATGCCTTAAAGCCTAGGAACTTGCTGTCCGGTGCCCATAGCAGCACGCCCACGTTCGCGAACTCGCCGGAAAGCGGTTCATGCACGTAGCGCAGAAAGCAGAAGCTATAGGGTTCAAGACTCATGATCGGCTGGCATCGGTCAAATACCGGAAGAAATCTTCGGGATCGTTCGACAACTTCGTAAGATAAGCCTCGATCCGCCGCAAGTCTAGATCAGGATCCGGCATACCTTCACAGATCGCTGTGGAAAGCTCTGCTACGGGACTTCCCAAGCACCAAGCTTCGAATCCATCCCATAGGGCAATCCCGAGGATCTCCTTGTCATTAACTCCCGGCAATAGCGAATGAAGACAGTGCCGCTCCAGATTCAGACGGACAAGCGCACTCCTCCACGGACGAGTTTCTGCTTCACTGACTCGGAGAAAACAGAAAGCTTTGTCAAAATCCAGTACCGCCAGTTCTTTACCGCGCCACAGCAAGTTCGGATTCTCCGCCTCCCGATCCCCATTCTCCACCATCGCATCAAACGCATAGGCCGTCTCCAGGGTTTCAGCAGGAATGGATCGAGGTGCGATCCCAGTATTCCATGGCTTCCAGCCGTCTCCCAAGTGGATCGTCCCCACATTCCAGCCAATGCTTTGCCGTATCAGCTCCGCATGCTCCGGGAACTCCGCTGCCGCCCAATCCAGCCCAGCGGGGATTTCCACCAACACCGGCTCCGGTGTGTTCAACCCCAGCTCCCGGGCAAGTAGCAACCCGAACAACTCTTTAAGCATAGCCTCCGGCCTGTCCGCGTATCCGGCCCGAGATTTCACCACCAACGGGACGCGACCGCTGCCATCCTCCGCCTCTCCCATCACCAGAAACGGCCGGTTCAGCCCACGCTCCATCTTTCGACGGAACTGGATGGCGGTAAATTTTCGTAGATTCATAGATTAGATAGGTTCGACAATCAGCGCTTAGAGCAAATTCTTCGCGTTGCTACGGGAAGCGACAAGCTGCGTTTCCAGCTCGTCCTCAAATCTGCAGCCCACGCCCCCAAAATTGCTGCTCTAACTGCTGCGTTCCGGCTCATATCTGAACAAGTAATTCCTTCATCTTGAATGATCTTCCTCAGCTGGTCTTGCGTCTTCAGAAGTAAGTCGCGACAAGTCGGGTGTATTGAATGTTTGTCATTGATGAAGACCTTCGCTGCACCGGCGTTCTCCAATCAACCATCTGCATTTAACAGAAATTCGTCGGAAAGCTCCGTTTCGTTTGGGGTGTTGATTACAATCGAGCCTGGTAAGTCTTCGGAAATTAGGGTATTTTCAATATCCGTGTCAGCTACTTTTCGGACGTTAGGAAGCTCAGCGCGTGAGTTAGGTAACAGAAGCTTTCCGGTGAGGTCCCGGAGTGAATTCCCCCTCAGTCTCTATCCTTCAGAGGGGACAATTGGCTCGATAGCTACTCATCGGTCCACTGAAGCCGTTTGTTCGGGGAGGTTCCAGATGGGTGAAAAAGCGACCATCATTATTCAAAAACGGCCATAGCACCATTACCAAGATTAGCCGCCTGGCTCACCTCATACCAGCTCTCCATATTCCAGCAGCCCCTGCCGCCCGCCCTCACGGCCAAAACCGGATTGCTTGAATCCTCCGAATGGTGATGTCGGGTCAAACTTGTTGAACGAGTTCCCCCAGACCACGCCTGATTTCAGCTGGGTAGCGATCTGCAGATACTTCGATCCCTTGTCAGTCCAGACCCCGGCACTCAGCCCATAGCTGGTATTGTTCGCCTTCTCCACCGCCTCTTCAGGCGTCCTGAAATTCAAAATCGAAAGCACCGGACCGAAAATCTCGTCCTTCACCACCGAGTGGCTCTGGCTCACCCCGCCCATCAGAGTCGGCGCAAAATAAAATCCTTTCTTCGGCAGCTTGCACTCCGGCTGATACATCTCCGCACCCTCCGCCACGCCGTTTTCCACCATTTCTGAAATCCGCCCGAGCTGCGCCTTCGAATTGATCGCTCCGATATCCGTATTCTTGTCCAGCGGATCACCCACTCTCAGTGATTTCATCCGCAGCTTCAGCTTCTTCATCACCTCCGCCTCGATCGATTCCTGCACCAGCAGCCTCGATCCAGCACAGCATACATGTCCCTGGTTAAAGAAAATACCGTTGATGATACCCTCCACCGCTTGATCAATCGCCGCATCCTCGAAAATAATATTCGCACCCTTCCCGCCCAGCTCCAGCGTCAGCCGCTTTCCGGTTCCCGCCAGCTCCCGCTGAATCCATTTCCCCACTCCAGTGGAGCCTGTGAAAGCAATCTTCGCCGCAGCGGGATGCCTCACGATCGCCGCACCAGTATCTCCGGCACCCGTCACGATGTTCACCACCCCCTTCGGCAGCCCCGCATCCCGGATCAGCTCCGCAAATTTCAGCGCAGTCACGGAAGTCGTCTCGGAAGGCTTCAAAACAACCGTATTCCCCAGCGCCAAAGCCGGAGCCAACTTCCACGCCAGCATCAGCAGCGGAAAATTCCACGGAATCACCTGCCCCACCACTCCCAGCGGCTTCAAATCACGGCCCGGAGCCGCATATTCCAGCTTATCCGCCCACCCCGCATGGTAGAAGAAATGAGCAGCTGCCATTGGCACATCGAAGTCGCGCGCCTCCTTGATCGGCTTCCCGCCATCCAAAGTTTCCGCCACTGCAAACTCCCGCGCACGATCCTGCAAAAGCCGCGCCAGACGATACAGATACTTCCCCCGCTCCGCTCCAGCCAGCTTGGACCACGCCGGAAACGCCTTGCCCGCCGCCGAATACGCGGCATCCACATCCGCATCATTCGCCAGCGCGATCTCGGAAATTTTTTCCTCATTCCGCGGGCTTATAGAGTCAAACCACTCCCCGGATCTCGGCTCCACGAATTCACCGCCGATAAACAGTCCATAGCGCTCGGAAATCCCCGCCGGAGCAGACTCGGGAGCCGGATCGAAGTCCCACAAATCACCGAACAACAACTCTCTGGCCACCGCCTTCTTTACCTCCACCTTCTTCGTCTTCGCGCTCATAAAATTATTTCCTTAAAAACTCTCAAACCCAAACTCACCCTTGGCGAGGATAAAGCTTATAAATCATAGCCCCGCACCGCCCGCCTCAGTGGAAATCATGCGAGTAGGAAGCAATCTCCTGCGCCCCTATCAGCGCCTCGATATGCGTGACAAACACCGTCGGCTTCCGGTCCTCGGTAATCTGCAACCGCCCCTCCACCCTCAGGAAATTTTCACTCACGATCACCAGCCGGTATTGATGGAACGTCTTCTTCGGGATGAACAGATTCGCAATCCCGAACTCATCTTCCAGTGAAATGAAGCAATGCCCCTTCGCCGTCCCTGGCCGCTGGCGGCAAATGACCAATCCCGCGATCTTCACCGGAAAAGCATGCGGAAGATGAAGAATCGATGCGGAATGTATCGGGTGCTTCTCCACATTTCTTTCCCGCCAAAGCTTCATCGGATGCCCCCCGCTGCTCGAAGACTGGATGGAGAAATCCGCTGCCAGCCTCTCCGCCGCATCCATCGCCGCCAGCCGGTTCTCATCCGGTTTCTGGTTGGCGAACAAATCATCCGCCGGCAGCGCCTCCGCCTGCCACAACGCATCCCGCCGGTGCCCCACCTCCGGTAAATTATTCAAACTCCCTATCGCCGCCAGCAGCCTGCGCTCCTTCCGGTTCGGCTCCACCCGCCTTAGAAAATCCGGAACCGGGCCGAACATCCCCTTCGATCGCTCCGCCAGAATCCGCTCGCACGTCTCCCGCCGCAGCCCTTTGACCCGATGCAGCCCCAGCCGGATCGTGCGATCATCCACCACCGTGGTATCCACCATTGAGTGGACCACCGAAACCGGCCGGATCCGCATCCCGTGATGCCTCGCATCTTCCAGCAGCGTATTGACGGAGTAGAAACCCATCGGCTGGTTATTGATCAACCCGCAGAAAAACTCCGCCGGATGATGCACCTTCAGCCAGCAGGATGCGTAGGCGATCAACGCAAAGGAAATCGCATGGGATTCAGGAAAACCGTATAACGCGAAAGAACCGATCGAGTCGATCACCCGCAGCTGTATCTCACGTGAAATCCCCTTCGCCGCCATCCGCGTTTGAAGCTTATTGGCCACCAGCTGCATCCGGTCATCGGATTTCTTGAACGACATCGCCTTCCTCAGCTCATCCGCCTCAGTCCCTGTGAAATCCGCTATCTCCATCGCCATCCGCTGCACCTGCTCCTGAAATAACGGCACCCCCAGCGTCCTGTTCAGAATCGGCTCGAACGATGGATGAATATAATCCACCCGCTCCCGCCCCGTCCGCCGGTTCAGATACGGATGCACCAGATTCCCCACAATCGGCCCCGGGCGGATGATCGCCACCTCGATTGCCAGATCGTAGAATTTCTCCGGCCTCATGATCGGCAGCGTCGCCATCTGCGCACGGGACTCCACCTGGAAAGTGCCGATCGTATCCGCCTCACAAAGAATCGCATACGTAGCAGGATCATCCTTCGGAATCTGTGCCAGATCGATCACCTTCCCCCGCTGCTCGCAGACACGCAGGGTATCTTCCATCGCCGCCAGCATCCCCAGCCCCAGCAGGTCCACCTTCACAATTCCCAGCTCCTCGCAGTCATCCTTGTCCCATTGTAAAACCGTGCGCCCCACCATCGTCGCCGGCTGCAGCGGCACAATGTGATCCAGCCCGTCATCACAAAACACCATCCCCCCGGAATGCTGGCCCAGATGCCGCGGAGCCCCCAGAATCCCATGATACAGCTTCACCAGCGGCTCGAAACGGGGGTGACTTTTCGGAATCCCGGATTTCTCCACCGTAGCCGCAAACTCCAGCACCTGATCCTTCGGATAAAACCGATCCATCGAAATCTCCTCCGAGAAATGATCCTTCGTCACATCGCTCACCTTCGGCGAAATACATAGATCCGTGAACCGGTTCGCCACCGATTCCGGAAACCCCAGAATCTTGGACATCTCACGGAAAGCCGATCTCGGGCGGTAGGTGATCACATTCGCCGTCATCGCCGCCCCACGCGGAGCATACGTCTCATACACGTATTGGATCACCGATTCCCGCCTCTCCCCTGATGGGAAATCAATATCGATATCCGGCCACGAAGTTCTGTTTTCAGAAAGAAACCGCTCGAACAACAGCCCTCCCTCGATCGGGTCCACATTCGTAATCCCCAGCGCATAACACAGAATCGAATTCGCCGCAGAGCCCCGCCCCTGACAGAGAATCCCACGGGATCGAGCGAACCGGACGATGTCCCACACAATCAGGAAATACCCGGGAAATCCCAGCTTCGCCACCATCGCCAGCTCCTTTTCCACCTGGCAGCGGTAGCGCTCCGTGATCCCCCCGAAGATCCGCTCCACCCCCTCGTAGGCCAGCTTTCGTAGAAAGCGGTTTTGCTCCTCATCCGTCATCCGCGCCCCCGTTTCCGGATCCGAATAGGATGGGAAACGGTAGCCCAGATTCTCCAGGGAAAATTCACAGCCCGCCGCCAATTCATGCGAGTGGCGCAGAGTCTGCGGCAGATCCTGGAAAAGAGACTGAAGCTCACGGGGGGATTTCAGGAAACGCTCCCCATTCATCTCCAGCAGCCGCCCCGCATCATCCAGCGTCTTGTGCTCCCGCAGACAGGTGAAGGCATCCGCCAGCAGCCGCTCCCGCGGAGTCGCATACAGCGGGGAATGACTCGCCAGCACAGGCAGCCGCAGATGCTCCGCCAGTTGCAGCATCAGCGTATTCCGCTTTTCCTCACCCCGCCGCCTGTGCCGGAAAATCGCCAGCGATACATTCCCCGGCCCGAATTTCCTCTTGAGGGAAACCGCCGCCTGCAGCAGCTCGCCCTTCTGGAAATCCACCACTGACTCCGGCGTCAGGATCGCATGAAGCCCGGTCGTATCCCTCCCCAAGGAACGCGCTCCTCCACCAACGCCCCCGCAGTGGAAGTCCGTCAGCAGCCTGGAAAGATTCTGATAGCCCACCCTCGTCTTCGCGATCACCGGCAGCTCCCGCAGCTCCGGCTGGCATTCGCCAAGCACCACCCCCTCCAGAGTGCTCCCCACAATCGCCCGCAGGCCCGCCTTTTTCGCAGCCTGGTGCGCACGCGCGGATCCATAGAACCCCATGTGATCCACCAGCCCCAGATGCCCGTAACCCAGCTCCGCCGCACGCGAAAACATCTCCTCCGGAGAGCTCGGCCCACGGAGAAACGAAAACGAGGATTTCGCAAGAAGCTCCATAATCAGCCCCCATACATTCCGGTTAAAACCCACGAATCCCTCGATACCTGGCTGAGCCGCAGGATCTGGTTTCTCGCCAATTCCACATCCCACTGCATCTCCTGCCAGCCCTCTTCCCACCAATTTCCGGACAATGGATACGGCCCCCTCGCCCGCGAGACCTGCCCGCGATACGGCCCGGTCAAAATCGCCAGCGGATGATGAAGCCTCCCCCTTTTTTCACTTAAAACCTCCACCCGTATCGGCGGGCGGAACCTCGACATCGGCAGATTCCCGCAGGGAGCCACCGCCAGCGGAGAGCTCACCGGCTCGAAATCCGGCGTAGCCGGGTGCATCCGGAAACAATCCGGCCGGTAGCAATCCTCCACCTGTGGAATGCCTATCCGGTCACTCCCCACAATATTGGAAAGCCGGTCCAGCGTATCCGCGAACCTATGCGGATCCTTGATCCCCTTTTTGAAAATTTCATACTGCTTGTGGGATGGCAGCGCCGGAAGTATCCGCAGGGAAAAAGCACCCACCGGCGCACTCGCCTTCACCGAATCCAAGTGCGTATGCAGCGCCCGCAGCAACACCTCCGGATTCAGCGTCGTCTCGGTCAGCCGCAGCGTCCGCGCATAGGAAAACCCATCGTCATACTCCAGCCGGAGGTAAATCGCCGTCGCGGATCGCTGATGCTCGCGGAGCCGCCTGCACATCCCCTGCAGCAAGCGCCGGGAGACGAAAAGTATCGGATCAAACCCCGAAATCGGCGTCTCGAAATCATGGGAGGATCTGAACACCTCCTGCGGCTTATGCAGATTCAGCAGCCTCTCCTTTTTCCCGGAAACCACATCGTGTATCCACGTCAGCTCCGGCCCCAGCCGCTCCGCCAGCCCTTGGCGCGGCAGCTCCACCAACTCGGAAACCGTGCGGATCCCCCACAGCCGCAGCACCTCCGTATTGGATCTACTCAGTGAAAACGCCCTCGCCTGCACCAGCTCGGAAATCGCAAGCCCATGCAACGTCTCCTCATTGAGCATCAGCCGTATTTCCTGCTCCGGCGGATCGCTCAGGCTGGAGGCAGTGCTCGCGGAAAGTGAACGCAGATGCGCCAGATCCGGAGTTTTCGCGATAGCCACATTCACCGGCAACCTCAACCCACGCGCCCGAGAAAGCGTGCACAACGTCCAATCCCGCTCCGAGGCAAAGACCAGCGTGGAAAGATCCAGCAAGACCGTGTCAACGGAAGTCAGCTCGAAATCCGGCGTCAGCGATTCCGCAAAACCCCGTAATGCAGCCCCGATCTCCTTCTCGATCTCCGCACTCCGGTTGAGGAACCTGATTTCACCACACCTCGCCATCGCCGAAAGACTGCTCATACCATTCGCCAGCCCATACCCCGCCGCCGCACGATTCAGCGCGATGACATGCGCCTTCTCCCGCTCATGATCGGATAAGAGAGCCACCGGAAATTCATGCGAAACCTCTCCACTCACCAAAAGGCAGTGCAGCTCGAAGCAGGGAAAATGAAGAGCGGCAAACATCAGGAAACGCGATCTGTCTTCTTCATCCGGCTCCGCCCGTCCGCGATAATCCGGTAGCTCGGAATCAGCTTCTCCAGGTGATCCAGTGTAAAAGCCCCCTCGATAAAATAGCGCGAATGCGCGGAAACAACCGTCAGCTTCGGCGATAAAACCACCAGAGCGCTCCCGGACTCACGCGCCGTCGTCCGGAAACGGTGCCACAGATTATCCGGGATCCTGCTGAACTCCCGCTGCGGCACCAGATGCAGATCCAGAAGGATCAAAGGAAGATTCCCATCCTTCAGCAAAAGATCCGTCACATGAATGATCTGCTGCGTTTCCGAGCAACGAATCCACAGCAGCTTCCCGCAACGCTCGTTCCCGTAGGATTCCGGATCAAACGAATCCCGTCCATCCACCAGCGCCACAGGCAAATCCCTATCCTCATCCAGCAGCCTCGAAATCAGCATCGGCATCCCCTGGAAGCCACTCGTTCCCACGATCTCATTGACCGTCCCCGCATCGAACTTCAGCTCCTCGTTTTCAGGAAAATCAGCCACCGCATCTTCCTCCACACCGGGAAAACGATGCGCCGCCGGAAATCTCTCCCGTAGGCTCTGGCGCAACCGCGCAATACTGACGTCCGAAGGCATAGGTTCATCAGAACACTACTCTCTCGATCAGTCAATATCCCTCCTTCTAAAAAATACAAGCCACTCTCCCGCGACCCCGAACCCTAGGAAAACTCGATACAAAGCGCCTTCAAATACTCCGCCTCACGGAAATCCGCCGGGTGATCCGCCGCATGCCCGTGCCTCCACAGCTCCTTATACCGCCGCCCGCTCGTAGCAGCCAGCTCCTCCACCATCGCAAAGAAATCCTCCTTGCCGATATGTGCCGAGCACGAAGCCGCCACCAGAATACCACCACTCCGCAGCATCGAAATCGCCTTCTCATTCAGGCTCCGATACGCACGCATCGCCCCCTCCTTCTCGGACTCCCGCTTCGCCAAACTCGGCGGATCCACAATGATCAGGTCATACATCTCCTCGGATTCATCCAGCCAGCGGAACGCATCCGCCTGCACCGCACGCCGCTCCACATTCGATACATCCGTATTCAGCAGATAATTCCTCTCCGCCGCCTCCAGCGCATACGCACTGATATCCAGATCCGTCACCGAGCGCGCCCCACCGCGCGCCGCATACAGCGAAAATCCACCGGAAAAACTGAACACATTCAGCACATCCCGCTCCGCAGCCAGCCCCTCCACCCGCGCACGGTTATCCCGCTGATCCAGGAAAAACCCGGTCTTCTGCCCCTTCAAAACCGCCGATTCAAATTTCAGTCCGTTTTCAGAAAACACCACCACCTCATCTCCCGCTTCACCACGGAATCCCTCCTCCAGCCCCAGTCCTGCCGCTACATCCGCCAGATTTCTGCTCATCCGCAAAACCAGAAACTTCGGGGCAAAAACCTCCCGCAAAACATCCTCGATCTCCTCCCACCTTACCAACCAGCCACCCGCATAAACCTTCACCACCAGCGTATCCGCATACTTATCCGCCACCAGCCCGGGAAATCCCTCGCTCTCCCCATTGATCATCCGCGCACCATTCGTCCCCCCATCCAGCACCAGCTCCTTCCGCTTCGCCAAACAATCCGTCGCCTTCCCTACCCACCACTCCCGGTCAATCGTCGCCGGCTTACCGCAGTGCAGAATCCGCAACCGGATCGGCGACTCCGCCTCCCACATTCCCACCCCGAAAAATCGGTCCCGCTTATCATAAATCACCGCCAGTTCACCCGTCTCCCCCTCACGGTTCTGCGACTTGATACTCTCCCCGTAAACCCACGGATGCCCACGCCTCACCGCCCCCTCAGCCCGCGGAAATAACCTAACCCTCAGCCGCCCCTTCAATGTTTCCTGCCCGTCCATTCCCGCAAAAAAGCCCCAACCCAGCCCCCTTTGCAAGCATCAGGTCACAACTCACCTATGCGGTTTCAATTTAAGAATCAAAGTCACACCGATTTTTTTCCTTATCGAGCTGCTCTCGTGCTTTCGACAGCGCCGATGCAAATAGCCCTGTGGGAACAGCAACAATTTCTAGACCTATGATTAAAACAAAAAACGTGAAAGCCTTTCCCCCGACAGATATCGGATAAACATCACCATATCCAACCGTGGTTAGTGTGGTAACGGCCCACCAAAAGGAATGGAAAACAGATGCGAAAGCTTCTGGCTGCTGATCTCTTTCAAAATAATAAATCCCCAAAGCGGACAAATAGAGAACAATCAATGCTGCTGCTCCAAATAAAGCCAACTCCTCCTTGGCAATAGAGAACGCAAGATGGAAACGGCGAATAGCCGCACTATACCGAACAAGTTTGAGCAGTCTAAATAGGCGAAGAAGTCGGAAAGCGCGCACCGATCGTAAATCAATCCCGGTTGATATGTAGAAGGGAAAAATCGCCAATAGATCGATTATCCCGTAAAAGGAAAAGATATATGACAGTTTTGGCCGTCCGAGGAGGATCCGCAGAAAATATTCAACGGTAAATATAGCTACCGTAGCTATCTCAAAAATCCGCAGTATGGAATGCCATCTTTCGGGTAGATTCGGAAGAGTCTCGACTGCAAAGCCGATTAGACTACCGACGATTAAAGCCTGAATAAAAAATTCCCACTTTCCAAAAGATATCCGCCCCTTTTCGTCACGCGAACATCCTCTCATACAATCTTCCTAATAAGCCCCCGAAGCCTCACTGAACGTATAGGGAGCCTGGTAGTTACCCGTTTCCTCCTTCACCAGTTGCCGCACCAGATCATTAAGCAATGCGGAGGCCCCGAAGCGGTAGCGTGAATTGTTCAGCCAGCCGTCTCCCAGCGTTTCCTTCACCGCTACCAGGAACGTCAGCGACTGCTTCGCCGTGCGGATTCCGCCCGCCGGTTTCATCGCAATCTCAGTCCCTGTTTCCAGATAGAAATCCCGGATCGCCTCCAGCATCACCTGATTATTTCCAAGCGTTGCATTATCGGAAGTTTTCCCCGTGGAAGTCTTGATGAAATCGCCCGGTCGCAGCACCTCCATCGCCAGAAAAGAGGCGGCACGGATGTTCTCATACGTCTCCAGCTCGCTAGTCTCCAGAATCACTTTCAGCGTCGCGCTTCCACAGGCATCCCGCACAGCGGAAATTTCATCCTGCACCTCCTTCACGGCACCGGAAAGAAACAGCCCGCGCGAGATCACCATATCGATCTCATCCGCGCCGTCCTTCACCGCGCCCTTCACCTCTTCCAGCCGGGTTTTGAGCGATGTCTGCCCTGATGGAAATCCGGTGGCCACGGAAGCGATCTTCACCTCCGTCCCCTTCACGATCTTTGCAGCATGTTTCACCATCGCCGGATAAACACACACCGCAGCCGTCGTAGGGAAATCACTGCCGTAGTGCGGTTTCAAAGCTTTATAGCAAAGGGACTCCACCTTCCCCCTGGAGTCCTTACCCTCCAGCGTTGTCAGATCCACCATCGATACCGCCATCTTCAGGCCGAAAACCTTGGACGCCTTCTTGATGCTACGCGTGCCGTATTTCGCCACCCGTTCCTCGATCCCCACCTTATCCACACTGCCCACTCGCTCCACCAACTCCTTCAAGCCATACTTTTTCCCACTACTCATAGCTGAAAACTCACCTCAAATCTTCATTCTGCCAAGATTCAAGTTCACTTCCTCCCACCTGCTGGCAAACTCCGCCCCACACCATGGGACCGCGCAACCTATTCAAATGGATCCTGATCCTCGCCCTCGTCGCGGCAGTCGTCGGCACAGCCTCCGCTCTTTTCCTCTGGAGCCTCGATCTTGTCACCCGCACCCGCATCGGTGCACCCTGGCTTATCTTCCTCCTTCCCATCGCCGGTCTGGCCATGGGTTTTTACTACCGCCACCAGGGCAGCCACGTCAGTTCCGGAAATCATTCCATCCTCTCCTCGGTTCATAAAAAATCCACCGCACTCCCCCACAGCCTCGCCCCCTCCATTGTTATATCGACCTTGGTCACCCACCTCTTCGGCGGCTCCGCCGGCCGCGAGGGAACCGCCATGCAGATGGGCGCCGGCCTCGCCACCACCTGTGGCGGCAGATTCATCACCTCGAAAAAGGGCACCCAGCTTCTCATCTCCTGCGGCATCGCAGCCGGCTTCGGCGCAGTTTTCGGCACACCCTTCGCCGGTGCCATCTTCGGCCTCGAGTTCATCCGGAAACGCTTCATCTCCCCCTCCATCATTCCCTGCCTGCTCACCGCCCTCGCGGCGGATCAGGTCTGCCACCTCTGGGGCACTCACCACACCCCGTATCCGGCCATCGCCTTCCGGTTCGATCCCTCCTCGATCCTCAATCTTTCCCTGAAAATCCTCGTCGCCTCCGCGCTATTCGCACTCGCCTGCCGCCTCTTCATTGTTTCCGCACACTGGGTCGCAGGGAAATTCCAGCAATACGTCCCTCACCAGGCGCTCAAGGCAGCACTGGGCGGACTCCTCGTCATCGGCCTATTTCTTCTCAGCGGCACCTCGGATTACCTTGGGCTCGGCGTTCTCCCGGCAGATGACAACTCCCTCACCCTTCCGCGCTTTTTCTCCCCGGAAGTACAAGCCCCCGCCTACGCCTGGCTGTGGAAACTCGTTTTCACCATTGTCACCCTTGGCGCCGGCTTCAAGGGCGGTGAGGTCACTCCACTCTTCTTCATCGGTGCAGCTTTGGGAAACTCCCTCGCCTGGTTCTTCAATGCCCCCGTCGATCTCTTCGCCGGTCTCGGCATGATCGCCTTCTTCGCCGCCGCTACCAAAACCCCCTTCGCCTCCTTCGTCATGGGCCTCGAGCTCCTTGGCCTTCCGGTTGCAATTCCCCTCGCCCTCGCCACATTGATTACCACCAAGCTCAGCGGACCCCGTTCCGTCTACCCCGATATCAGAAATCTATAACCCGCCATTTCAGGAAACCCATGCTGGAAACCCCTCGCCAACTTGTCGCCCGTTTCGAACGCGGGGAAATCGACCGCACGGAATTCCAGACACTCATGGCCATCCATGCGCGGGACCTCATCGAGGAGATTGATGAAGTCCACCAGAACCCCTTCGCCGCCTGGCTGGAGACAAAGCGCGCCCAGTCTACCGTCAAAAAGCTACTGAAACAGCACTCCGCCTTCCAGATCCGCGAGATCCTTGCAGCTCTGTCCGAAGCCCCCGGATTCCCCATGGCAAATTATCTTTGGAACGCCCCTCATCCGGACGTTCCACTCCACTGCTTCTTCCGCATCGGGAAAGAGCCCGTCTTCCGTATCCTTTCCATCAAGTCATCTGGGAAGAACGTCACCGTGGAAATGGAAATCCTTGAGCCGAAAAACCGGCAAACAGTCACACTCACGCGGGATCAGACGTGGCAGCTTCGCGCTTCGTCAATTTCCACAAGCGCGGACCAAGAATAAAGCTGGCCACAAACAGCCCCACCGCCAGTCCCCACCAGACACCCACGGCACCCCATTCGAGTTTCACAGCCATCCACAGCGCCACCGGCACACCCACGATCCAGTAGGCGAAGAAACCGATCACCGCCGGCACCCGCGTATCGTGCAGCGAGCGCAGCATTGATGAGGATGCCACCTGCAGCGTATCCACCAGCTGGAAAACACCTACCACCAGCAGAATCTTCGAGGCTAGCGCGATCACCGGAGCCTCATCGATGAATCCTGCCGCCAGCCACTTCCCGCAGGTCAGGAAAAACACCACCGCCAGCACCGACCAGATCGCGCCGATCAACCAGCCGGAAACAATAATTTCCCGCAGACGCTCCACCTGCTTCGCGCCGGATACAGAGCCAATCCTCACCCCCAGCGCCATTGAAAGTCCCAGCGGAATCATGAACGCCGTAGCCGCACACATCAGTGCCACCTGATGCGCAGCCATCGCAGTTTCCCCGAATACTCCCATCATCAGCCCAGCCGCCGCAAACGCACTCACCTCGCAGATCATCTGGATACTCGCAGGAAAACCAATCCCCAGGAATTTCCTGATCTCCCCCGGCTCAGCCTTCCGGAACCAGCGGTAGGGAGTCCACTCACGCATCCCGTTTCCATTATGTAGCCAGATAACCATCCCCAGCAGAATCGCCACACGGGAGATCAGCGTCGCATATGCCGCACCATTCAGCCCCATCGCAGGGCAGCCCAGTTTCCCGTAGATCATCACCCAGTTCAGGAAAACATTCAGCACCACTCCCCACAGGAAAATCCAGAACGGCGGCCACGGCCGGTCCAGCGCATCCGCATGGTTTTTCAACGCCACGGACATCAGCCCGGGAATCAGCGAGGCCATGATGATCTGGTAATAACTCGTTGTCAGCACAGTCACCTGCTCCGGCTGGCGGAAAATCCCCAGATTCCATGAAAGCACCATCGTCCCCAGAAATAGCAAAACACCCAGGACCGTCGCCACATACATACCGTTCCGGCAGCTCGCACGCCCCGCCGCCTCATCGCCGGATCCATTCGCATTCGCCGTAAATACCGAAACCGATGTCAGAATCCCGATACCGAACATGAATGGCACATAGAATAACGAGTTCGCGAATGTCAGCACCGCCATCTCCGTCACTCCCAGCTTGCCGATCATCATCGTATCCGCCACGCCCAGCAGCATCTGGCTCAGCTGGCCGATGATCAACGGAAACGCCAGTTTCAGCGTATGGCGGGATTCTGTTAGCAGTGACATGAGGGCCGGAAATAAGCCCGAGCCCGGGAAATTTGTCACCTACCAAAGACAAAACCGCCCGCTCCCGACGCTAGGCAATAAAATTGCGGAAATTTTCCTGTTTCTAGAACAAAGTTTTGCATATCTGAAACAACTCTCCATCCTCTCCCTGATGCTTCGCGCTATAAGAATCCTTCTCCCACTCCTGATTCTACCGTTTTTCACCCAATGCGGTTCCAAATCCGCGCCCGAACCGAATGCCGTTACCGGCCCTTTCGATAGCAGCGGAAACTACATTGAAGACTGGGTGGACAAGCCCGAGAAATGGCATCGCCCCAGCTCGGACAATAAAAGCAAGAAAAGGACTCCTGTCGCAAAGAAAACGGAGACCACCCCTCCTGTTGTTGTCGCGGATCCTCCTCCTGTCTCCAAGCCGAAGCCTACCGTCACCACACCGGCTCCGAAGCCCAAGCCCGTCGTCGTACAGCCCAAGCCTAAGCCGAAACCAAAACCGAAGCCCGTCACCCACACGGTCCGCAGAGGCGATACTCTCACGAAACTCTCCCGCACCTATGGCGTGCCCATCTCCACGATCCGCAGCGCGAACAATCTCAAGGGAGACCTTATCAGGATCGGACAAGTCCTCAAAATTAAGTAAATTCTGAGAACGCTCCCACGCCACAAGTTGTGAAATTCCCCAAGGACTTCCTCTTTGGCACCGCCAACGCCGATCACCAGGTAGAAGCCCACGACCCACAAAGGGAAGACGTGTGGGACCTCTGGGAACGCTGCCAGGGACTCACCCCACGCGGCCGGGCCACTGATTTCGCAAACCGCTACGAGGAAGACATCGCCTCCGCAGCAAAGCTCGGCTGCAAGCTCTTCCGCTTTTCCATCGCCTGGGCCCGGGTAGAACCGGAGTATGGAAAATTCGATCCCGAGGCCATCCGCCATTACGAGGCCATTGCCGACTGCATCCGTAAAAACGGTATGAAAGTCATGGTCACCCTCCATCACTTCGTATGGCCCGTCTGGCTGGAGCGCGATCACGGCGGCATGATCGGCCCCGAGTTTCCGGATATTTTCGCCCGCTATGCGGAAACCATGCACAAGGCATTCGGTGAAAAAGTCGATTGGTGGATCACCTTCAACGAGCCCTCGCAGCTTACCTTCGGCTACATCCGCCCCTGGTGGCAGAACCGCTACTACATGCCCCCCGGCCTACCCCGGGGCTCACCAGTGGATGCGGAGGCCGGCGCCGTCGGCAAGCTCGTGCCGAACCTTTTCCTGGCCCACGCCCGCGCACGGAAACGCATCAAATCCCTCCGCCCGGGCGCACAGGTCGGCGTAAACCCACTCGTCACCGGCTTCCCCACCTGGCTGCAGATGATCATGGACTGGGGCGCCTGCCACCGTGGCTTTGCTGAGGCACTTTTCAAATTCACCACCAAAAACCCCCTCGTCAGCGAGCGCGGCGATGTCGATCTCGTCATCGGCGGCATCACCATGGAGGACCAGACCAAGTTCGAGTCCAGCGATCCCTACCTCCGCACCGGCAAGGCCATCATCGTCTCCTCCGGCTTCGAGGGCTCCGACATATCCGCCCTCGCCGGGAAAAAAATCGGAGTCATCGCCATCGGCAACCAGCCGCAGAACTGGGCCCAGGACCTACCAAAGGGCAGCCGCCGCCAGCTTTTCAGTAACTACGACAACGCCCGCGAAGCCCTCGAAAAAGGCAGCATCCAAGCCATTTACGGAGACGCCTTTTTCCTACTTCCGCAGGAAACGGAAAACCGCGAAAGCTTCCGTTTCCTCGAAACCGGCCTCAGCGATGAACACTACGTCGTCCTAGCCCCACACGGCCACACCCGCCTGCTGGAGCGGGTGGATCGCGCCATCACCCACTTCCGTGCGGAGCTCGCGGATTATTGCGACGTTTCCTGGATCTCGGAACCCCGGGAAACCATCTCCCAGGCCCCGCCACCCATCTCCCTCCATGAGGTATTTGAAAACGGCGGCACCCTACCGGAGACCCTTACCTCCAGCCGCAGCCTCCGCAGAATCGAACGCCGCGGGAAAATCCGAATCGGCATCCGCACGGACGCACCGGGCATTTCCCCGAAGTGCACCGCTGAGGGCCTGGAAATGCGCCTCGCAAAGCTCATCGCGAAAGAAGTTTTCGGGGATGAGACAAAGCTCAGGATCGTCCCCATTGATCCTTCCAACCGCTTCAGCAAACTCGAGTCAAAAACCAGTTGGCTGAACTGGGCCTGGCGGTTCTGGGGCACCACCAGCCTCATCGCCAATGTCAACTGGTGGTACCTCGGCATGGCCGGAAAACTCGCCCCGGAGCTTTGCCCGGAGGAAGCCATCGGCGCACAGGACTTCATCGGCCTGGACTACTACTGGGGCCTCCCCACCAGGAGCCTTCACAAATTCCGTCTGCTGGAGGATGCCGCCCACGGCCGTTTCCTCAAAGCCCCCGTCTGGCCGCGCGGCCTCTACCACTCTCTCCGCCGCTTCTCCCGCTGGTTCCCCGGGCAGGAACTCTTCATCGTGGAAAACGGCTGCACCCCCAGCGCCGGCGATGGCATTTCCCGTGCCAGCTACATGACCTCCCACCTCGAGCAGGTCTCTAAAGCCATCGAAAAAGGCGTCCCCGTCCGCGCTTACAACTGGTGGTCCGTCACCTCGAACCGCGAGTGGGGCCACCCCTTCGACCCCAACACAGACTTCGGCCTAAATTTCGTGGATCTCGATAACGATCCCGAACTCATCCGCCAACCTACCCCCGAAGCAGATCTATTCCAGAGTATCATCGCAAAGCACCGGAAAGACTCCCACCCGTAACTTCGGCGTCCCGCCGCAGACAGTGCAAGAGGCGTCCCGCCTCTCCCCCACAAAGCCCCACCCCAAACTCGCTGATTGACCCATTCCCCGTATCGGCGGAATCTTTGGAATGCTTTGGAGAAAACCACTCATCGCCGCCCTCCTTATCTGCGGCACGCTCACCACCGCAACCGCCGGAGAAGAGCGCACCTTCAGCAGCTCGGAAGGAAAGGAAATCCGTGCCTCCTTCCTCTCATTCCAGAATAACAACGTCACCCTCCGCCGAGCCGATGGCAAAAGCTTCGATGTCCCCCTAGATCGCCTCAGCAAGGCGGATCAGGACTACATCGCCTCCCTCTCCTCCGCCGCCGAAGACGAGGCCGCCGCCATCAACGACGCCGCCGGCCTGGAAATCTCCAGCGGAAAGTCTTTTCACGAAACCGATGCCGGGGAGCTCGCCGCAGCCCTCGGCCTCAAGCCGGAATCAACATCGAAACACGGCAAAAGCTGGCGCCTCTACGCCTCTTTTGTGAAAGACTACACACTCTTCGGTGCCATGCCCTACTCCGTCGCTCTCTACTCCCGCGAGGATGGCACTCTTCGGAACATCTCCATCGTCTACGCGAACAAAGGGGACTTCGGCTCCACCGCCGGCTTTGCGGAAGACCACTTCCAGAGCATCGGCACCAAAGCACCCGGTACTCTGGCTGAAGCAATGGATTTGGATGAGAAAACACTCACCACCTCCCTCAACTCCGTCTTCGGGGACGGCACATCCCAACGTTACGGGGAAAGCGGAACCCGCCGCGATATCACCCGCTGGGATTGGAATGGACACTCATTCCTCCTCTCCAGCGAGGAGGGCGAATACGTCTCCCTTGCCATCGTCTCCACCGAAACTGCCGATAACGAAGGAAAATCCGAGCGCATGGACGATTCCACACTCAAGTCCCGTCTCGCCGAAAATGTCGTCATCGAAGAAAACGGCGATGTCCACATCTCCGAAATTCCGATGGTCGATCAGGGTCCCAAGGGCTACTGCGTCCCCGCCACCTTCGAGCGCGCCATGCGCACCATGGGTATCGATGCTGATATGTATCTCTTGGCAATGGTCGGGCAGAGCAGTGCCGGCGGAGGCACCATCGTCGAGCTACTCCTCGATAACGTGAAATCCGCCGTCTACCGCAAGGGCCGCCGCACCAAGGACGATTCCATCAAAGGCATCAAAATCCGCGATGTGAAACGCTATATCGATGAGGGCATCCCCGTAATGTGGTCCATGTGTTCAATGGACGAGTATAACGAAATAGCCAATAACAACACCAAGCTCCGCTCTCCCGGTGCTACCGCGCTCAGCCCCGAGATCGCCGCCGCCACTGAAAAAATCCTCGATCAACCCGCCCCGGATGACCACTACCACATCTGCATGATCATCGGTTACAACGAGACCACCGGTGAGCTCGCCGTCTCCGATTCATGGGGAAAACGTTACGAGCTCCGCTGGGTCCCCGTGGAAGTCGCCAGCTGGGCCTCCAATGGCAGCCTATTCATGATCCTTCCTTAGCAGCCTCCCGCCGGCACCACGAAACTTCAGCTCTCCTCGTAGCTTCGGCGTCCCGCCGCAGTCCTTCCAGGAGGCGCCTCGCCTCCCATCTTCATAAATCGCTCACCAGCGCCTCAGAAAAAACAATCGGTCCAATATTGCCAGCCAACCTCATGACCCCTAGATAGTTTCAATGAAAAAGGCCTCAGTAATCAGCGTCCTCCTCCTGCTTAGCCTTTTTCTTCCACTGCTCGGCCCACCCGAATTTCTCCTCGCCCTTTGGCCGGCCATATGCGCGCTCGTAGTCATATCCATCACCCGCCAGGCCGCGCTAGGCCTTGGGAGCGGAGTCATCGCCGGAGCCCTGCTGATCCACCATCAGCAACCAATCTCCGCCATCCGCGCCATCTTCGCGGATTACGTCTTCCCCTCTCTAGAGGGCTCATGGCACATCGGAGCGATCATCTTTACCCTCCTGCTCGGCTCCTTCGCCGGCCTTCTGGAAAAATCCGGTGGCTTCCAGCCCATCCTCACCCGCCTCACCGCACGTGCGAAATCCCCCGAGAAACGCCTGCTCGGCAGCGTCTACCTCATCGGCCTGCTCTGTTTTTTCGATGGTCTTGCAAATAGCCTGCTAACCGGCCGCATCTCCCGTCCCCTCGCGGATAGAACCAAAATTTCCAGGGAAAGACTCGCATGGGTCGTGGATTCCACCTCCTCCCCCGTTGCCTGCGTCGCCTTCATCTCCACATGGATTGCCACCCAACTCAGCCTCATCCGGGAGGGCTTGGAAAACGCCCCCTTCCCCGTGGAGCCATACGCCCTCTACTTTCAGTCCATCCCGGCCAATCCCTACTGCCTGCTCACCCTTCTACTCGTCCCCGCCGCTATCCTATTCAGCTACCAGCCACAGGCCATGCGCCGCTACCTCCCCGTCCCACCGGAGCCGGAGGATTCAGAGCCCACCGGCAACCAGACCTCCGCCCGTCACGTCATCATCCCTCTCCTCGCGCTCGTCTGTGGCATTTTCGCTGCATTTCCCCTCCTGTCCTCGCCCATGACAGATCCGCTTTCCCCCGCCGGATGGCGCACCGCCTTCAGTGGAGACGCCGGCCCCTACGCCCTCTGCGCCGGCAGCATCCTCGGCCTTACCGTTGCTTGGCTCATGTTCCCGAAAAACCGCAAAACCACCCCCGCGGAAGCCGCCTACCACGGCGCAGCAAACCTCCTCCCAGCCATCATTATTCTCACCCTCGCCTGGTCCTTGGGGAACATATTCTCGGAGCTCCGCGCCGGGGAACAGATCTCCGCCCTACTCTCAGATCATTTTCCGGTCAACTGGCTCCCGCTCGCCGTTTTCGCCGCCGCGGCAATCACCTCCTTCTCCACCGGATCCTCTTGGGGCGCCATGGGCTTGCTCATGCCCCTCGCACTCCCCGCCACCCTCGCCGCCGCTCAATCCGACGGCCTCCCCACCACAGAAATAACCACACTCATCCCAGCCGTCATCGGAGCAGTCTTCGGCGGAGCCGTCTTTGGCGATCACTGCAGCCCCTTCTCCGATACCACCATCGTCAGCGCCATCGCCACCGGTTGCGAGCCCACCGCCCACGTCCATTCACAACTCCCCTTTGCAGCCATCGCCGCCACCTTTGCTGCCATTTCCTACTCCCTCATCGCCCTACATCTCCTCCCAATACTAGCCACCCTACTAGCTGCCATCCTCATGCTGGCCACCATCCTCGCTCTCAAAAAATACCAATCATCCCAGAAAAACACCTAGAACAGCATCCCAGACTTTCATAGCTACACCCCTATCTCCAAAATCACCTAATACGCGCTCGGCGATTGCCATCGGGAATAATCCGGGTTTTGCACTCTGTCAGTAAACCGGAACAATGCGGACCGCCGAAATATTAGCCCTATCAAGGCTTCTTCTCTCTCCCGTAACAGGTGCAGTTAGAAAAAGCGTCCTGGAGGTAAAAACACTCCGGAAGCAAGTAATAGCTCTGCCTCCCGGATTTCTTCCCGCGGATTCCGGATAATTCGGGGAAAGAATATCGCCCGGCATCGTCTCGACAACCTCCAGTGGAGCAGAGCCCTCGGAAATGCTGGCAGCAATCGGTGCAAATCGGAAATTCCTCATCGCTGAGTTCCGGAGGACCTCAACTCGATATCCTTTTGCACCTATCTGGCCAAGCCACGAATCCAGATTCTCGATCTTCAAATTGATTCCCGAGCCCTCGACATCAGTAAAGCCCAGAGCAAGAGCATCATCCAACTCTCGCTCGCCCCTTCGACCGCCCAAATGGGTATGGAAAAGGGCTGCCACTGCGGAGCCCGACTGTCCGTAGGTGCCAAGAGTTTTTCCAGCGCTCCAGGTAATGGCAACAGGTGATTGGTCGAGAAACTTTCTGCCTTTGTACGCTTCTCCCACGGTCCAGCGGGTATCCATTGGCCGCTCGGAAGCAATGCGTCTGATGTCGCTCCAGCTATCACTAAATACGATGCCAATCGCTTGTTGATGATTGGTTGTATAAAGCGAGGCATCTGCTCCCGTTTCCTCCGGAGGCCATTTTCCGGATTTGGAAATAAGCGCTCTCCCCTTCGCTGCCGTAGCAGTTTCCCCCGAGGTTGATGTCAGCTGGATTTCACCTTCCAGGACATCCATTCGAGTGCGTTCCGCGGAGGACTGGTCAATACCGAATCTTGTCCCCATATCCCTAACCAAGCCGTGCCTTGTCTGCAGGTCCAGAGGTGGACCATCCAAGTTTGCCCAAACTTTTCCTTTTGTGATAGTGAACTGATTGCTGGCGCCTAGGGAAAATGCGGCAGGACCTTGGATAGTAAGTTGGTTCCCATCCGGAGAATCAATCTGTATGGAGCCTTTCTCAAGTTGATACGCCCGGTACGTTTTTATCCAGCTACCTCTTTCATACTCGGAAGTTTCGGACGTGGCGACCACACGGTAAACATCTGTGGATGTGATCCGGTGATAGATCCCGGGAACTAAAAGTAAGGACAAAGCAACCGCAGCAGCTGCCAGCGCGACCCTTCTGACCCAGGAATTGGAGAACAGTTTAGAAAGCAGATCGGCTACCGGTTTCCTCGTGGTAGAAGAGGCTTCTGGAATGGTGGAGTTTTCCAATTCCTCGGCGCCAAGTCGATCCATTGTGCTGTTGTTTAGCATGCTCATTTTCACAAAATAGCGCAGAGCCTTGGGATCCTGCGGAAGGATGCGGTTCAGCGCGGCCAGATCTTCAAGGGTAGGCTCCTTGTCCAACACTCTCTGCACGAGCTCGGTGAACTCTTGCGGCAGATGATCTGATGATGATTCGATCATGTTTTATCTACGGCGGGGAAGATTTTGGTGAATGAGACATGTCGTTGTGACTTTTCGAACTTTTAAAAGAAGTGGAAGATTCTATTCACTTCTTCTTTCCATCCGGGCTTTCAACTAGCTGTGGCGAACAAGGGATATTGATTCACCAATGTATGAAAGGAACTTTTCTGATACTTGGTATATTCCTAAAGTGTCTGCCGTGGGGGTATAGATAGCATGGATCGTTGCTCTCTGCGCGGGTAATAATCGAGAAAGACATCGGTTCAATTTTGACAACTCTTGCTTGGATCGTCTTACCAGCGGGCGAAGCTTCTCTGTCCGAAAGTAGACCAGACAACGGTGGAGCGTGACCCGAGCGACCTAAGCCAAAGAATTGCAACCAGAACTACGCAACCGATAGCGGTTTAAAATCCGGCTCGATTGAAGAATCTGAGCAGACGCCTTCCAGTATTTTTCTTCTCTCCTGAGAATTCCACTATTGTATCGTGGGAAATGAAGCTTCGCATACGACTGGGATGGATGGCTCTGCTACTGGCCGCGCTCTATTCTACAACTGCGGCACTCGCTAAAACTCAAAAAGCGCCGAAAGAGCGATCTCTCTCCGATCTCGAGAATCGATCATCTGAAATTGAAACGGAACTTACGAAGCTGGCGCGCCCGAGTTTGCGCAGCGGCATCGGGGTTATCGGTTACCGCTCCAACGCACACGAGAAAGCGGACACCACCGAGTGGGTGGAAATCACATTTGATAAGATCTACCCCATAAATGAAATAGTCCTGGCCCCCATACTCTGGCGGGGTTCTAAAAAAGGCTTCCAGGCAGATGGATTTCCCCAAGCGTTCCGAATCTATGCTGGATCAGATGAAAAGCGGGAGGGAGCACTGATCGCCAGCTTCAGCGGAATTGATCAGCTTCTGCCAAGAATCGCTCCCGTGGTCGTTTCAATCAAAGACCTGTCCGCCTCTTGGGTGAGGGTCGAGGCAATCCAGCTCTCTCCCAGATCCTTCGATGGTAGCTACGTTTTCCAACTCTCCGAACTCATGGTTTTCAGCGGAGAAAGGAACGTGGCTCTTCGCCGCCCGGTCACAGCATCTTCCGTGCACAACCGGGATGTCGTCCACGCCTGGGATCCGCAATTCCTGGTGGACGGGCACACCCCATACCTTATGGACGCAGCGGAAGGAGACCCGAGCGTCTCGTATATTGGCTCGGTAAGAAGACACAAATCGCTGATTCTTGATCTGGGAAAAGTGCAGACCATCTCGGAAATCCACCTCCATACCGTCGACCAGAGCGATACAGTCCCCCAAGCCTACCCTGGAAATCTGGGGATACCTCCCGACCTTCTTATCGAATGCGCCGAGTCGCTCGATTTTTCGGATACGGTGCCAATCCTCAATATTCAAGCTTCCGATTTCAAGGATACCGGCCCCTCTCTGATGTGGCCTCTACCGGAAACAAAGTGCCGCTTTCTCCGTATCCGCAGTAAAGACCCGAAAGCTAAGTCCAGATTCGGTTTCGCGGAAATCGAGGTATTCTCGGAAGGGAAAAACGTAGCCCTCGGCCAGAGAGTTTTCTGGATACGCGCGCAGAATGTGACCGATATCGCCGGGCGTTCACTTACGGCCCTGACAGACGGGCGAAATCTTTATGGAAATATCCTCCCACTGAGACAATGGATGAATGAGCTGGCACGCGCACACGATCTGGAAACAGAGCGCCCACTGGTCCTTGCTGAAGTAAATTCACGCTACTCACAGCAAAAAAGAAATTTGCAGACGATGAGCTGGATTGCCGCGGTGCTTGCAGCAGCCGTGGGCTTCACGATTCTTACCAATAGAATGCTACGGATGCGCCAGGCAGCCGGGATTCGCGAGCGTTTCGCAGCAGATCTTCACGATGAGCTCGGCGCAAATATCCACACCATCGGCCTACTTGGAGATCTGGCACGTGAGGCCGAGTCGCGGGAGGAACTACTTGAACTACTGGATCGCTCCCGCGAATTCACCGAGCGTAGTGGTGTGGCCATCATGAGCTGCACAAACATGCTCGAGGCAAAAGGACTCTGCGAAGATCTATTGGAAGAAATGCGCCGGGCTGCCCGGAGCCTTCTGGCAGATCTGGATCATAAATTCACCGTGGAAGGACGGGACCATCTACGCACATTGAGCCAAAGGAAAAGAATCGACATCTTCTTTTTTTATAAGGAATGCCTCACGAATATTATTCGTCATTCCGGCGCAACCTCCGTGACAACCCAACTTTATCTGACTTCGAAGAATCTAACCCTAACCATCACCGACAATGGACATGGACTGGCAGGAGAATCTCCTTCCTCGCTCAGACGCAGGGCACGTCTACTTGGCGGGAAAGTCACTATGGAAGACGCCCCTCATTCCAGCGGCACCAAAATCGAACTGAAACTAATATCGAGAACAAATCCCTTTCGCCTAACCACCCGGTAAAAGCTGTTTGTTTCCGCGGTAGTATTTCCGATCAGGAATTTCTACCTCGCCCAAAAGAAATCGACATCAAATAGAGCCGCCTTAATGTAAAAATTTTTCAAAGTAGAAGGATGGAAAACCCAATCACAGTCATGCTAATCGAAGACCACGCAGGATATCGCGAGGTCATTACCCGCGCCCTGGGGCGCACGGCAAACATTGCCCTGATCAGTCAATACGGCACAGCCGAGATAGCTCTTCGGGAAATCCAGAATGAAAAACCCAACGAACACCCCGACCTTATACTACTGGATCTAAATCTACCCGGCATCTCGGGATTGGAAGCCATCCCATGGCTAAGAAAATACTGTCCGCAATCCAAAATTATTATTCTTACGCAATCCAACAAAGAATCGGATGTTTTGGATGCGATCTCGAAAGGCGCCTCCGGGTATTTGCTAAAATCAGCCACTGCCGTCCAGATAAAGGAAAGCATCGAAGGTGTTTACAATGGGGGCGCGTCGCTAGATCCGAACGTCGCTAAGTTCATATTGAACACTCTCCGTAATCGTCCAACCGGGGCTCCACCTGAAAAAACTCTGTCGGCACGCGAAATGGAGGTTCTCACCCTGTTGGGCGAGGGCCTACTGAAAAAAGAAATCGCGAATCGACTCAATATTGGCTTCGCCACCGTCGCCTACCACATAAAGCATATCTACGAAAAACTAGAGGTTCAGAATGCAGCAGCTGCGGTGGCAAAGGGCTACCGCAGCGGTCTCTTGTGACCTTGAAAAAAAGAGGAAGTCGAAATCCATCTTTGAGCACACCGGTTTGGGATTAGACCTTTAAGAGCATTCCCGTCAGCAACCGTCGCGAGCGGAAAGGATTGTAGTGGGCATAGCAGATCCGCTTGGCGAATCGATCCGGGAAATCCATAAGTTAGGTTCCCCTCGGCCGCATCGCAAAATCCGAAGCACCAACGACTCGACCGTTTGCCCCCGCACCTCACCCTAGCAAACGAGGTTAAACTACTCTTCTAGGAAGGTGACACGAGAAGGACTCTGATTCCTCCGACTTCTTGAAAATGGTGCGCACGAGAGGACTCGAACCTCCACGGGGTTGCCCCCACTAGAACCTGAATCTAGCGCGTCTACCAATTCCGCCACGCGCGCACTTTCAAGATCGCCCTTTCGGACGGGCGGAAAACCAATCATGTAGCGACATTGTTGGCAACCACGATCTTGCAAATTAACTCAAACAATTCAGATCCTCCTCCGCGAGGTTGATTTCATCCCAAAAACATTCTCAATCCGCCTCACCTCCGGCTTCTCACCTTCTTCCACCTCTACTTCGATCACGTCGAACCGCCATGGAAGATCACGTCTACCCAGCCTCTTCAGCCATTCGTTGGCACCACGCCGGATTAGGCTCCTCTTCTTCTCGTTGACTGCCGCGAGTCCACGGAACTTTGAATCCTTTTTACGTGTTTTTACTTCAACGAAAAGAAGCCAGGGTCCCTCGCGGGCGACAATATCCACTTCACCGCCTCGCCTGCCCTTGAAATTTGTAGCTAAAATTTTGCAGTTCCTGGCTCTCAACCAATCCACGGCCACCTTCTCCCCATAATCCCCCGTCCATTTCCGAGCACCGCTCGGCCCATTACTCGAGCGGTAGGCAGAGTTGAGATACCGGCTGAAACGACCGACGATGATAGCTACAAGGCCCATATTTCTGTAACGAGTTCAGGTGTTCCCGAGTTCCGTAGCCTTGATTCCTTACAAAACCATATTCGGGAAATTCCTCATCGATCTTCAGCATGATCCGGTCCCTTGTCACCTTCGCAATCACACTGGCGGCGGCTATTGACAACGATAGGCCATCTCCTTTTACCAACGCCTCATGAGGAAATGAGATGCCTTTCACAGGAAGACCATCGATCAGAGCAATATCCGGCTTCACTCCCAGTGCTTCCAGCGCAAGCCCCATGGCACGGTGCGTGGCCCGCAAAATATTGATACGATCAATTTCCGCAGGCTCCACGCAGGCAACTGCCCATACTACCGAATCATCTTCTGTCAGAGTCTTGTAAATCTCCTCCCTGCGCTTTTTTGACAATTTTTTGGAATCATCAAGGGAAGAGCAAGAAAATGAACGGGGCAGGATGGCTGCCGCGGCGGAGACCGGGCCGGCAAGAGGCCCTCTTCCGGCCTCATCCACGCCTGCCACAAGGGTGTAGCCACGCGCGATCAGTTCATCTTCAAATACAAAATCCGGCATAGGTTACTGAAAACGGGCAAATGGATCTACTTTTTTCATAGTTTCCATCTGCTCTTCTGTACCAAAAATCTGGGTGGAAATCAATTTACCGTCGGAAGTTACAATTGTTCCAATCCCCGTATAGGTCCAGGAGCTTCGCATATTGTATTCATGGGATTTGGAAGAGGCCCAGAGATCTACTACATGGGATGCCGAGTGCGTGGATGAAGAAACCACGTTTTCCGCAATTGAAGGAATTTTGAAATAAAACAGAGCCTTCTCAGCCCGGCCTCCAAAGCCATTGTGGTTGATTTTCAAACCATCGCCACCCGAGGACCGCGAAAGATATTCACAGTGCTGCTGGGCCAGGCGGTCCAATCCAGTATGCCTCTTCAATTCGCTCTCACCCTTTTGCTTGCGATAGGAGTTTACGTTAATGAGAATTTGACCTGCTAACGAACTATCTCCGGCAGACGAGGATGTGGAAACGGGTATTCGAGAGGTTTCGTAACTTTGGCTACTACACGAGTTAAATAGACATGCGACTGCAAAGGCAGACAGCATTGTGAGGCTGGTTGTTTTCATGGATTCGGGTTATGGGGACTACAAGAGCAATACCGAAATGCCCTTCTAATGTAAAGGTACCCTAAATTTGCACCAAACCCAATTACGCGAACGCGTTAATATTCAATTTAATCAAAACCAATATTTCAGATTCCATCGTGTAAATATAGCGTGCTTTGCGGCTTGAGTTCCAAAGAAACCAAAGGCAGTCTCCCGCCGAAGTGATGAAATACATTTTCCTTTTCCTATTACTAACCGGTTCCGTTTTCGCCGAAGTTCCAAAAATCTTTCAAGGCCTCTTCGAAGAAGAAATCCCTGTAAAAGGCAGCATTGGTATGGTCGTCCCACCGCCGGAAATTGAGAAGTATCTTGCGAAAGTCGAAGTCGCGGCAAAGAAGAACAAAGAATGGTTCATGAAATACAGTGCTGATTCCAGCCCTGGACTTCCTCTCCCGTTTCACGAAAATCTGGGCCTCACCAAAGAGGAATATGACGAATACATCGCTCTCTGGAACAAACGTCAATTCCGCTCAACCAAGGAAGTGGTTCTTATGCTTCGCAAATCATACGGCGATGCGTGGACTCTGACGGCCTCCGGCGAAGCAGATGCTATTTCCACTCTTCGCTACGATTCAACGAAAGATGCATTTCTATCCCCGAACGGAGAGATGAAACGTCTTGATGATATCAAGGCAGACGCAAACAGCGTGCTCGGCGCATGGACTGGAGCAGAATGGCGCTTCGAAGAGCAAACCGGCCTTGGTAGCTTCAAGGAAAACTTCGCACTGGGTAAACTTGGGGAGACAGGTTTCGGTTTGGTAATCTATCGCGTTCAGGAGCTTTCAACAGAGGGCAGTCGCCTTCTGGACAAGAGTTTGGTGATCCGTTTTGCATTGGGGAAAGCAGGACACATCAAGATGCCTGCGGGCGCTCCACAGCGTTAATCGATGAGATTCCGGAAATGGAAACGGAAGCTCGCCGGGTTAACTCTCGCACTTCTTGTTTGCATTCCACTACTCGGTTTTGGTCTTAGCAATTTGCTCCTGGCGAGCAAAAGGGGGAGAGATTGGTTCTCCGGCAAAATTACCCAGAGGATACATCTAGAGTCCTCCATAGAAAAAGCTTCCTGGTCACCGTGGAATGGTCTGACAATCTACGGCCTACGGATTGAGCAACCGGAGCAGCTTAGAGTATCCATCGAAGAACCGCTGCTAAAGGTATCTGAGACGCGCTTTCACCCGGAGTGGAATGCGCTCTTAAAAAAACAGCTACGTATCCGTGCCCTGGATATTATCGAGCCGCAGCTTAACATCCCAGTCGAGCTTCTTTCCGCTCTTCCCCGCGACGAAAAGGCACCACCGATTCTGGTGAGCAATGCATCAAAGGCACAAGACCCAGTTCAGCAACCCGCCGCACCCGAGCAGACTACCAAGTCATCGATCGTCCACGAACCAGCACCGATACCTCAGCCAGCCGGAGCCCCCCAGGCGGCCTACCTCAAACCGGTTTGGTTAAACGTGACGAGCGGCAAGGTTCGCGTCATATCTACCTTCACCGAGCAATCCCTTTTCTCTATCGGAAAAATCGACGGAAAGATGCCTATCACTGGCACGGAAGCAGAATCGATAGTCCAGCTTACCGATATTGCCGCTTACGGGAAGATATTGAAATCTAGTCTAAGGGTTCCTGTTTCCCTGCAAAAAAATATACTGAAGATCGGAGAGATCAGATCGCAAATTAAAGGCGTGGAGTGCCACGCCTTTGCTAAATTTGCACTGTTACCTGGAATACCCTACGAGGTTGGAACCCAGATACTCGCCAACGATCCACTTGATCTGAATTTTTCCGAGACCGGAATGATTACGCTTGGTAAAGGCTCCGCCCAGGGCCGCCTTCAAGGCTATTTATTGGCTCCAAACAGCTGGCAAGGCAATTTGATCTCCGACGCATCCGAGATTCATGCCCGGCTGGCAGAACAAGAGATAGATTTCGACTCAGGGCGAGCTTTCATTATGTTTCAAAATGGAACACTTAGCTGTGTCGACGCGCGTCTGATCGGAGAATCCATGAGTATTCTAGGCAATGCCACCCTTCTAACTGATGGTCGTACAGCGGGAATAGCACGCGTGGTAGCGCCGAATGATACACTGCTCTCAATCTCCACTTATACCCAACAAGAAATTACTACGCCGGCTTTGATCCCCTTGCAGACTCCCCAGCGGTCTGCACTGGATATACAATTTTTCGGAACTATCTGGCAACTTTACTTCAAGCCACATCCGAACGCCGAGCCCGTTTCAATTTATAACCGGTAATACAGTAAAGCGTGGGTGACCTACTCTACGTAGATCTCCATTTTCTCAGGCTTACGCATCTTGATGCTATCCTCGAAATCGCCCAGGTCCAAGCTATCCAGAACATTCGTGCTGCGGCGCATCAATCCTCCACCATCACTACTGGTCGCATAGCTGGGAAGCTCCGTGTGGTATGGATCTTCCCCGATCAAAACAGGGTTTTTCGGACGGATGGGAATAGCATCCAAAGCAGGCATATTATTCCAGGCTCCGTTCGGATCCATCGAACTATCGATCGCACCTGAATGGAGAGTGCAGAAGGAAAGGTTATCGGTCCCTTTCCTGAACCACTCGCTGAATTGTGTGCTTACTGATCTGACATTGCCCGTAGAGATGTCCTCTGCCATCTCTTGGCAGAACTGGGTGGCACGCTTCCCGGAAACGGAGCATATCTTCATCTCCACCATTGAGGCAGGCCTTTCGATCTCCTTTCCCCCGAAGGCCGGGGTTGCAGCATTCATCGCGGCAGCCCACACCGGCATCGAAATATCGCGGCTGAACGCACCCGGATAAATTGGCTCTGTATTGCCATGAAGGAAGCCAGTCCAAACACCGCAGGTGATGCGCGCATTGTATCCAAGAAACCATGTATCCGCGAAATCATGTGTGGTACCTCCTTTGCCAGCACCGTAAAAAGGCTTCGCGATCATCTCCTTTCTAAGACCACTGGCACTACCCTCGTCCATACCTCCTGCCATTAGGCTATGCACCTGCCAAGCCACGGACTCATCAAGCAACAGACCGGCCGGGTTAAATTTTTTTGGCTGCCTGAAAACAACCTTCCCGCTTTGGTCTTCCACCTTGGTCAGGTAAGTAAAATTATTCGGTCCCTTTTTCCCAAGTAGTGGAAAAGTGGACATCGCAGTAACCGCCTTTTTAAGCGAGGCAGGCTCCCAGCCAACACTAACACGCGGCAATGGTTCAGCAGACTTCATATCGAACCCGAAGGAGACACCCGCATTGATAATTCGCTGAACACCAATCTCTGCAGCAAGCCGAACCGTTGCTGCAATCTTGGATTTCTCGAAAGCTCTGCGCAATGTCATGCGCCCCTCATATTTGGGTGATGGAACTTCCATACCCCATTCCCCCAAAATGCCTTCCCGACCACCGACCATTACCGAACGGTTGTCCATGGGCTCATCTTCCACGGTGGAGGCAGGAGTATGTTTACCAGCAAGTCCGGTGGCATACAAAAACGGAAAAAATGCCGTCCCCAGCGGACGTTCACCCATCTCGATGAAGTCATACGGAACCTCTGCGTAATCTCGCCCACCAACATGTGCCAGCACCTCACCGGTAGTGTGGTCCATCATAAATACGGCACCCTGGAGATATGTTGGTTTCTGGCCTACAGCGCCTTTCTCGTATTCTCCGTATTTCTGATGTGAGTAGCCTGGCTGTTTCTCCGCATTGTCCAGAGAGAGCGCCAGCGCCTGCTGGGCAGCATCCTGGATTTCAGCGGAAATTGTCGTGTGAATTCTAAATCCTCCAGTGGCCAGGACGTCATCGCCCAGCGACTTCGCAACAGCATCCGCAATGCGCTCATACAAATGTGAAGTCCCCCGCTGGATTGGCTTCGGGTTGATCTTGATCTCGGTGGATTTCACCTGCACGGCTTCCGACCGCGAAATCATTCCCTCATCCACCATCCTCGTCAGAACCATGTCCCTCGCGACTTTACTCCGCGTCAACGAGTTCAAAGGCGAGTTACCTGTCGGGTTCTTGATAAGCCCTACGATCGTAGCGCATTCGGAAAGATTCAGATCGTTCGGCTCTTTGCCAAAATAACCGAGCGATGCCGAGCGGATACCATAAAACCCGCTTCCGAAATAAATCCGATTCAAATAGAACCCGAGAATTTCCTTCTTGGAATAGCGCTTCTCGATACGGCGTGCTAAAAAAGCCTCCACTAGCTTCCGCTGGATACTGCTCTCGCCCTTTGCCATCGCGTCCTGCTTCAGCGGATATGCATTCCTCGCTAGCTGCTGGGTAATTGTACTCGCACCCTGAGTGGTTGTTCCTGCCTGATAGTTCAGTTTCACTGCGCGAACCACACCGATGTAGTCTATCCCGTCATGCGTCAAAAAGCGGGAATCCTCTCCTGCGCGAAGTGTGTCTATAAATAGATCAGGAACCGCCTCAACAGGAACAATGCTTCTGTTTTGGACAAAAATTCGACCGATTTCTTTTCCGCTCCGATCCAGAATAATACTTGGTAACTCCAGCGTATTGATCTCCTCAAGATCATAAATTTCAGCCCGCTCACGGTATTCGCGCGTATACTGGTCGACCGCCAGGCAGCCTATTCCCGCAACCACCAGTAACACCATGGCTAAGACCAGCCAAAAGGTTTTACGCTTGTAGAAACGGCGCTTACCGCTCTTTCTCCGAGTGTTTTTTTGATTTCGAGCCATGCTTGATGCCGATCCACAACCTCAGCTTTGAAGCCGTTTCCGACCCATGAATTACCCGAATACAAACGGTCCCGCAACCACTTCCTTATGCGAAAGTATTCTGAAAACGATTTTACAGGACGGCCCACTCCCCTTTCCGAAGTTCATGGAAACGGTTCTTTATGATCCCGAATCAGGCTACTACTCCTCCGGCGCAGAAAATGTCGGGAAAGATGGCGACTTTTTCACCAGTGTCAGTGTCGGACCACTCTTCGGCCGGTTACTAGCCGGCAGGTTCATTTCGTGGTGGGAAAATCATGGAAAGCCGGACAAATGGCGAGTTCTGGAAATAGGCGCAAACGATGGCAAGCTCGCCGCCGATGTTTTAGTGAAAATCCGCGAGCAGTCTCCCGAAGCATGGGAAAGCCTGGAGTATGCGATAGCCGAGCCACTTCCGACGCTAGTCCAAGCTCAGCATGAGCGGCTACAGTCACTCGCTTCCAAGCTCAGAATAGAAGAAAGTCTGGAAGAACTTATGGAATCGAAGCGTCCGGGAGTCGCCTTTGGAAACGAAATACTCGATGCCCTGCCGTTTCATTTGATCCGCTTTGAGAACGCCGAATGGAAAGAGCTTTATGTCGCAATCGACGCAGAACAGTCCCTTGCATTCACTTCCTTCGAGATAGAACCGAACAGCCGGCTTTCCAGCCACACGGAAAAACTTGGGGCTAATTTCCCCGAAATGTATCAAACGGAGATAAGAACAAATCTCAGGGACTTCCTCGCAGATGTCTCAAACTGCTTGGTCGAAGGCACACTTCTGTTCATCGATTACGGGTTCGCCTCTGAAGAATACTTTCATCCGGCAAGAACAACCGGAACCCTTCGCACCTACTCAAAGCATCAGGCAGCGGAGGACCCTCTGGATCGCCCGGGTGAAATCGATATCACAGCTCACGTAAATTTTACCGACCTCGCCTGTTCAGCTGAGGAGATCGGCTATAAAGCCACTAGTTTTTCCTCACAGAGCTCTTACCTCACGCACCTGGCAAAGGCTTCTATTCTCAAAGGGGAACTAAATACGCCGAAAGAAATCAGCCAATTCCAGACACTTGTGCATCCGGCCCACCTCGGTGAAAAGTTTCACGTCATCGAGTTCGAACAAAACTCCCACATGCCGGATATAGTCCGCCATAGGCTAGCTCTCTGAACTTACTTCAGAAGAGCTAGAATTGGGTCCGGATAAACACCGAATACCAAGGTTAAAACAGTCAAAACTCCGATAGCCACCTTTGAAATAACAGGCAGTTTGATCACAGCTTCGTCCCCCGGCTCGATCCACCACATAGCTTTGATAGTTTTGAAGTAGTAGTAGAACCCTGCCGCAGCGGCGATTACGGCGATCACCAGTCCAGCCCACAGGCCAGCCTCCGCAGCCAGGATGAATACAAAAAATTTCCCGATGAAACCGGCAGTGAGCGGAACGCCCGCCAATGCAGCAAGTAGAACGGTCATAGCCAATGCGAGACCCGGATTAGTCTTCCCGAGACCATTGAAGTCCGTGATCGCCTCGCCATCGCGTTGAACGCGGATTTGCGCCAAAATAAAGAAAACTCCCATCGTCATGATGAGATAGGTAGCCAGATAGAAGGAGACTGCTTCCACAGAATTTACAGTCGTCTCCGAGACCGGCCCCCATGCGGCTAGTGCAAGGAGTAGGAACCCGGCGTGCGCAATGGAAGAATATGCAAGAAGTCGCTTGAAATTGCTCTGAGCAATGGCTGCGAAATTACCATAAAGTAGCGTTGCACAAGCGAGTATCAGAAGGATCAGAAGCACCTGATCGCGCACTGGCGATCCGGACTCGAGAAATGGGGTAAGAAAGCGGAGCAATAGTACGAACCCGGCAGCCTTGGACCCAACGGATAGAAAGGCAGTGGTTGGAGTCGGAGCGCCCTGATAAACGTCGGGAATCCACATTTGCATCGGAACTGCACCTACTTTGAAGCCGAGGGCCACAAGAACCAGAGCGATACCGAAAAGAAGCGGAACGGTATTTTCCATGCCTGCGATTCTCTCAGGCATCAGCGCGAGGCTCATCGTCCCGGTGCTTCCGTAGATCCAAGCGATACCATAGACCAAGAATCCTGTGCTGAGTGCTCCGAGGATTAGATATTTCACGCCGGCCTCAAGTGATCCGACGTTCCTCCGCATGAATCCAACGAGGATGTAGAAGGTGATGGTGACCAACTCCAAAGCTACAAAAGCGGCTGCGAGGTCTTTGGCAGAAGCCATCCACATCATGCCCGCGCACGCGAAGATTGGCAAAGAGTAGAACTCACCGGTTCCTTTTTCAGATGTGGCGTCCTCTGTGAAGCGCGCGAGGATTGATCGATAATCAACTGCCATCAAAAGCACCAGAGCAGTGGCTAGTAAAGCGAATGCCTTGTAGAAACGAGACAGCGCATCCACTTCATAGAAATTCCAGAGAGGCCACGTTGTCCAGGCAGCACCGTCACCCGCATCCGGACCGATGGAGAAGAAGGAAAGGACCAAAATAACAGAGAGACCGGCGGCTCCTGCCAGACCGACCCAGGATTTGCTCTTCGTAGATACGAATGCCTCGGCAAGTAGGATGACAAATCCGAGGGTGACAGTAAGTGCTTCCAGATAATAGGCGGGCATGGTTGGGGAAATTTTGGATTTCTAAATCTGAAATTCTGATCGGAAGAGAATAGCGACAGCTCTTTGGTATCGAATTTCGTTTTTACGATTTAGCGCTTCACTAGAGAAGGTGCAGAATAAGGTTCGGGTATACGCCGACTGCCAGGAGGGCGACAATGAGAAGAACAGCAGGGATATGATCAACCATACGGAGATCGGCGGCATTTTCTGTAGATTTTACCGAAGGACCCTGGAAAATATTCCGATACGCACGGAGCATATACACCGCTGAGATCACAACTCCCCAGATTGCCAGGATACAGGTGATTTGAACCGGTCCAAGCCCTTGGGAAGGGACGTAGTCCTGAAAAGCAGAGAGGAACACCAGGACTTCCCCTGAGAAGTTAGCCAGTCCTGGAAGCCCGATCGAAGCCATTGCTGCAATTCCGAAAACGAAGGCCATAGCCGGGGCCGACTTTGCCAGACCCCCCATTTTTTCCAGATCGACGGTTCCGGTGCTGCGTTCAATACGATCAGCAAGTCCGAAAAGAAGGGCGATTGAAATTCCATGGGCGAACAGCAGAACGATGGCCGCTGGCTGTGCGAGAGTATTTCCATTATCAGCTATTAGTGCGGCAATGGCCAAAAAGATGTAGCCCATATGCATTACCGAAGAATTGCCGAGAAGTGAGTCGAGGCGCTTCTGCGAAATGGTGACTAGACCTACCCACAGAATGTTTCCCAGCAGCAGGACAAGTAACGGAGTGAGCCACATTTCCAGACCTTCCGGAACCAATGGAAGTGCGATCCGGAGCATTCCGTAGAGTCCGAACTTTTTCAAAACACCGGCATGAAGCATCGCGGTAGGTGCCGGAGCACTTGCGTAAGCCGGAGCGGCCCATGAATGGAAAGGGAAAAGAGAAACAAGAGTTCCGAACCCGATAATGAGCAGTGCAGCGATCCCTTTCTGTGCGGCAGGGTCGATATCACCCGCGTTTTCCATCAATTCAGGGATACTGAATGTTCCCGAAAGTGTGGCGAGCCAGGCAAGTCCCGCCAAAAGCACCAAAGACCCGAGACCAAGATAGACGGTGATTTTCCAGGCTACTCCCCTGCGGTCCCCGCGGCCGAGCATCCCTATCATCAGGAATGTAGGAATCAGAGCCATTTCATGGAAAGCGTAGAAGAAGAATAGATCGGTGGAGACAAAGGCTCCGATAGCCCCTGCCGCAATCAGGAGGGAAGAGCCGTAATACAGCTTTTCGCTACCCTTGGGAGCCTCTCCTGAAAGAACCGCTGCCAGTGCTACGATTACGGAAAGGGCAACCATGACCACACTCATTCCATCCATGTAGCCGAAGGCAAGGTGGAGAGCTGGCTTCTCAAGGACGGCAACTGAAAAACTCCAGAGATCCTGTTCCCAGCAGAATGCGGAACCAAGTCCGATGATAAGGTTCAATACACAGGCACTAATGGCAGTTAAACGTGCCGGCGCACCTATCAGGATGGCAATGAACGCCAGAATTGGCAGGGCTACAAGCAGGGCAAGCATAGGTATTGGAGTCGATCTCACGGAAATCTATTTCCGCACCGCGAATACAGCGAACTTGGGGCGACGCGAAAAGGGCAAAATGCCGATTTTTCGAACTCGGACGACTTTGCCAGCTGTTTCCTCATATTTCCACCTTTACACATCGGTATATTTCGTTACGTTATTTTACGTGACGTTCAAATTCATTACATTCGTCTGGCGCAATCAAGATGAACAAAAGTAATGAGACCCAAATCCTGTCACAGGTAAAAATTCTCAATAGGGAGTCACTTCAACCATCAGCAGCACAATGAATCTATCCGAATTAAAGTCCCTACTCAGCGAGCATGCGGAACACATCTTCCGTATTAGCCTACCCGACGGCTCGGATGTTCCTGTCTCATTCCACGTAACCGAAGTCGGTCACGTTCATAAGACGTTCCTCGATTGCGGCGGAAAACTCAGGGAACTGAAAACTTGCCAGCTCCAGGTATGGGTGGGAGAGGATTACGATCACCGGATCGAGACCACCAAGATGTCCAAAATCCTTGAAATCTCGAAGCCTTATCTTCCCGACGAATCAGTCCCGGTGGAAATCGAATACGAGCACGGGATTATCTCCCAATATACCATCGGAAACGCGGAGGTGACCTCCGATTCCGTCATACTTCACCTCGCCAACAAGCACACCGAATGTCTTGCCCCGGAACTATGCGGACTGCCAGCACTCCCAACCCGGGGCTGGAAAGCGAAAGACAACAATTCCTGTGGCCCAACAGGCTGCTGCTAACACTCTTATGAAAACATCAGTTATATTCGTATGTGTCCACAATAGTGCCCGTAGCCAGATGGCTGAGGCATTCTTAAAACAACTCTGCTGCGACCAATGCACGATAGAAAGTGCGGGTTTGGAACCAGGGAGCCTCAATCCGCTGGTAGTGAAAGCTATGGCGGAAGTCGGAATCGATATCTCCCAGAATCAAACAAAGGGAGCACTGGATCTATTCAAGGCAGGCAGAACATTCCGCCATGTAATCACCGTTTGTGATCAGGAAAGTGGCGAACGTTGTCCCATTTTCCCACTGGTGCTCCAGCGTCACCACTGGAGCTTCCCCGATCCGGGCGAACTCACCGGCACAGAAGAAGAAAAGCTGGTTGAAATCCGGAAAATCAGAGACTCCATCAAAGAACAAGTTCAGCAATTCTACGAAGAGTTCTGCGCCTTGGCGGTCAGCTAGGATGCCACCATCGGGCTACCGTTAGGCTCCGCGCACCCCGATTTCAGAGATCGCCCATTGGGCATGCTCTGAAATCAACGGGTCAGGATCCTCGGCAGCTTTCTCCAAGGCAGGCAAGTCACCTTCCCCGCCGGTATTTCCCAAAGCCACACAGACATTCCGTAGGAATCGTTCACGTTTGATCCGTTTGATCGGAGATTTTGCGAATACCCTGCGGAAATCCTCTACGTCCAATCCCAGAAAGTCCCGTAGACGGTGATTGAAGATTTCCTCCCTCGCTTGAAACGCGATCTCATTTGATTCCTTTGCGAAGCGATTCCATGGGCAGACGGTCAGGCATTCATCACAGCCATAGATCCGGTCCCCAATAGCCCGGCGATATTCTTCGGGAATAGGCCCCTTGTTCTCGATAGTGAGATAGGAAATACATTTCCGTGCATCCATTTTATGCGGAGCAGTGATCGCTTGAGTCGGGCACGCATCCATACAGCGCGTGCACTTGCCGCAATGATCTCCGAACGGCTGGTCCGGGACCAGATCCAACGTAGTAAGCAACTCGGCCAGGAAAAACCAAGTGCCGATCTTTCGATGAATCTGCACGGTTGATTTTCCATTCCAGCCGAGACCTGCATCAGTGGCAAAGTCGCGCTCCAGAACCGGTCCTGTATCCACGTAGTATCTTTGCATACCTCCAATGGTCTTCAATTTCGCATCGAATTCAGCCAGTCTCTTTTCCACCAGATCATGGTAATCATTGTTCCATGAGTAACGGGCGATCCGGTAATCCTCTGGATGACCTTCAGGAAACGGGCTTTCACCGGCATAATAATTGATTGCGAGGCAGATGACTGATTGGCAGCCCTCGAGCACTTCCCGCGGATCCGCACGCCGGGCCGGATTTCGCTCCAGCCACTTCATTTCCCCGTTTTTCCCCTCAGCAAGCCACTCGTCAAAATCATCGGCATGAGAGGCACGTTTCGCGGAAGCAATTCTACAGTCGTCAAAACCAAGCTGATTCGCCCAGGCTTTGATCTTTTCAAGATCACCGTTCATACAGGATGGGAAAAATGATATCTTGCGCTCTCCAGGATACCTGTTGCGATTTCCCCCGAGTCCAAGCCGGCCGTATCGACCTTCAAGTGGGCAGCTTCCTGATACCAAGGCGTCCTCACCGCCAGTAACTGGGAAATTTTTTCGGCTGCATTCGGCGTATTGAGCAACGGCCTATCCCTATTCCGGGATGTCCGCTCCAAGATCACTTCCTCCGGCGCATGGAGCCATACCACATAGCCCAGCTTTTTGAGCAATTGCCGGTTCTCCGCCCTCACTACGATACCGCCGCCAGTCGAGATAATATGTCGCTTGTCGGTTTGCTTTGCGATTTCGATCAGTTGTAACGTTTCGAAATCACGAAACGCTTGCTCACCTTCCTCCTTGAAGATTTCGGTGATTTTTTTCCCCATGGATTCTTCGATGAGTTGATCCATATCAGTCAGTTGATAACCGAGCCTTTCGTGTAGCTCGCGCCCCACGGTGGATTTTCCGCTACCCATGAAGCCGATAAGAACAATGTTCTTAGGGATGACTTCGAGTTTATTCATAAAGATAGACTACATCCATCAGCGGGCCGGTAGAAACCGCAAAATGTGATTCCTCTCATGAAAGACTGATCGTTGCTGGCATCCGCAACATTTCCGAATAAGGATCCCTTCATGTCTCTGCTCTCTTACGATCCTACCACCTGGTGGGGTATCGGTCTTTTGGTCGCATTCTACGTCTTTGGATTTTTGCACATTCTGCATGCCCTCATGAATACGAGGACCTCTCAGGGGACGATTGCCTGGATAGCTTGCCTTATTTCAGTCCCGTTTTTTGCTATCCCGCTCTACTGGATGCTGGGAAGAAGCCGCTTCACCGGCTATATCCGCGCGCGCCGGAGCAACGATATCCAGCTGAAGAATATCATCGACGGAATGCACAAAACGCTACTGCAGTATTCTGTGGATCTTCCCGAGGAAGATGTCATTGAACGAGCGGCCACAGAACTCGGCGGACTACCGTTCACCAGAGGGAACTCCCTCCAAGTCCTCATCAATGGAAAGAGCACGTTCGAGCACCTGTTTTCAGCTATCGCTAGAGCGGAAAAATATATCTGTGTGAATTTCTTCATCGTGAAGACTGACAAGGTCGGCATGAAATTTCAGAAGGCGCTGATTGAAAGGGCCAGGTCAGGAGTGAAAGTGTATTTCCTGTTTGATGAAATTGGATCCCACAAGCTCACCAGTACTTATCTCGGGGAACTTCGCGATGCCGGCGTTCAATGTGAAGCATTTGGCTCCGGACGCCGTTTGCTTTCACGTCTCCAGATGAACTTTAGAAACCACCGCAAGATCGCAGTGGTCGACGGACGTGAAGCCTTTCTGGGCGGTCTGAATGTAGGAGATGAGTACCTTGGCAGGGATAAACGATTCGGAGACTGGCGGGACACACACCTGCATCTCAAAGGACCTTCAGTCCAAGCCGTTCAGTTGGTTTTCCTGGAGGACTGGTTCTGGGCGTGTGATCGGGTTCCCGAGCTTTTGTGGGAAACTGAAACTTTTCCCGCAGACCAGAAGACAGCGATAATTCCTACCGGTCCTGCGGACCCGACCGACTCCTGGAAACTACTGGTAGCGGAAGCTGCAAATTCTTCAAGAAAGAGACTGTGGATAACCAGTCCCTACTTCGTACCGGATGATGGAGTAATGACAGCCCTTCAGTTAGCCGCACTGCGTGGCGTAGATGTCCGCATCATGCTCCCGGCAGTAGCTGATCACCTCCTCGTGTGGCTCTCCTCGTTCGCCTACTACGAGCAATCGATCCCGTTTGGAGTAAAGCTCTTCCGATATGCGGATGGATTTCTCCACCAGAAGGTTTTGCTGATTGACGATAGAATGGCCGCCGTTGGCACGGCAAACCTAGATAACCGCTCCTTCAGGCTTAACTTTGAAGTCACCGCATTCGTATCCGATCAGACCTTCATCAGACAGATATCCGATATGCTGAGCGAAGACTTTTCCCGGTGCGCGGAAGTCAAGTTGGAGGAATTTACAGAAAAATCATTCCTCTTCCGCGCTGCATGCCGGGCGGCACGTCTAATGGCGCCGATTCAGTAGAAGAGATCAATTCTTTGCGACGTTCTCGCTGCCAGCCATCTGCCGCTCGATGTTGGAAAGCATCTGGCGACAATGGCTATAACCGGTACGTCCTTTGAGGATCTCCGCACTCCGTTTAAATGAACCCCACTGAACCACTGAGATTTCAACATTTCGCCTTCCCCACTGATTCATATATTCAGTGCAGGGCTTGTAGAGATCGATTGTTCCAGTTCCGGTAAGTGCAGACCCGTAATCGTCTACTACGAAAAGCTGATTCATTCCTTTGATTCTAAAAACCGTGCCAACCGGATAAAAGGACCAGTCAGCTGCAGCGCTGCGCACCTTGTCCGAGTATCGAAGATTGGTTCCTGTAGCGTTTTTAGATCCGTAGATAATGTGGTCATCTTCACTACAGGTGTAGGCGGTGGTGCGTACAATACGCTGACGCTCGCCAAATTTGTAAATCGGCATCGAGTGTTTGTCCTTCGGCTTCGTTGAAGCTTGGGTGAGCAGTGTGGCAGAAGGTGTCGCAACCGTATGTTTCTCTACTTTCGGAGTGATCGATTTGCCGGATTTGATGTCGTTTTTTGAAAGGACTTCAACACTCGAGCCACAACTGGCTAGGAAAGGAATGGCAATAACCGCGAACAGTTGGAGAAAATGTTTTGAGCACATAAGCAAATGATTAACGGACGTAAATTGGGATTTTTTCTAAGATTGCAAGATGCAGTAAGCACAGTGCAAAATGTCTTCTGTCCTAAAAGACGACCGTCATTAGCCAAATTTTGGATAAGCGGCAAATTAAAAAAACCGAAGATGCCCGAAGGAAATACTATCCGTGACCTATGGCGACGGATTCACTGCCAAAACCGACTCAACTTCGGCCCTCTTTTTCCCGAATATTTCCTCCCCCATTACAGCACTTGAACCAGCTATTGATACCGACTCATCAACCGGTATTTCCAACCAGGACCGGCATCCTCCAAAACGTTTCTCGTAGGTAAGGACTATTGGTTCAGACAGTTTGAAGACTTTCACAAAGGCTACATGAATACTACCGGCAGCCATTCCTTTCCCCTCCCAATCAAAACGATCCTTCAGGGTTTCGGGAGTATAAATGTGATATGGGAGCAGATTCTCGACTTTCTCCCAATCAGTAACAGTCACTGCGTGAACTGCCTCAGCACGATGGGTTATTGAAAACTGATCACCTACCTTCCACTCTTCGCCGGGCGTGAATTCACCTTCCCGAACATGATCATTCTGGGCATGGAATTTTGTAGGAAACAGGTAGAACGATTCATGAGCAAAGGAAAAACCATCACGCCCCTCGTGAATACCACCCTTTCGTATTAGAATAGTCTGTCTTCCGGAAGCAAGAGCATCGCAGATCACTTCCCATTCTTTGAATGCAACGCTCATACTCGGGAACTAAGCTAGGTCCTCGGCAGTGACGGAGCGTTGCTCACGACTTCCCAGAAGCAGTGCCTGATCGATTACCGATTGGGCTTCCCCGTCAAAACGAAAGCTGTGGCAGTTCGGACAAATCGCAGTAGTGCTACCAACGATGGAGTCACAACCTTCACAGACCTTGTAATCATGCGGATTCGCAGCAATTTTAGCTGCTGTTTCTGCACGATTTGGTGTTTCGTTTTTCATAAGGTATAAAAAAAGCGGGTCCGAGAGATTCGGGCCCGCTTGATAAAGAGATCTTTCCGCGCGGATTATCCGATTGCAGCGATAGCCTTGGCAGTCTTGCTCTTAAGGTTAGCAGCTTTGTTCGGGTGAATCAAATTACGCTTTGCTGCCTTATCTACAACCGATGAGAATACGGAAGCAGCTTTGACTGCTTCGTCTTTGTTACCGCTTACGATAGCAGCGAGAGTTGTCTTGCGAGCAGCCTTCATACGGCTTTTCTCAGCGCGGTTACGCTCAGTGCGTGTGATGGTCTGGCGGTTGCGCTTGATTGCAGATTTTGTATTGGCCATGATTTTATGGAGAATATGAGATAAAAATTGATTCGTGCCGTTGAAGGGGGCGGGAAACTAGACGGGATAACGGGTCGGTGTCAAGCTGATCTTTGAGGAATTTTCCCGGAACAGTATGGCTCCGTCCTACCGCGATGCCGTATAAGATCTCTGGGTTTGCGTTTTTTTGATCGAACCGCGTATCACATACACGTCTGCTCCAGTACCCACGCGATTGTAGAGATCCACCACATCATGGGTACCCATTCGAATACAACCGTAGGATGCAGGGCTTCCCAAGCGATATTGCTCAGGAGTTCCGTGGATATAAATATACCTGCGGAACGCGTTCTTGTTATTGCCCTCTGTTCCGGTCAGCCAGAGGATTCGACTCACAATCGGATCCCGCCCTGGTGCATTCGGCTTGAGGATTTCTCCGGTAGGCCTACGGCTTTTAAATACCGCTCCTGCGGGCTCCCCTCCTCCAATCTTCTTGGCGACTTTCATCCGACCCAGAGGTGTCCTGTTTGAATTGGGGATATCCCCTACTCCAAACTTGGAAGTAGAAATCGGGTAAGACTTTACAGGCTTCCCATCTCGTAAAAGAAGCATTTTCTGATCGCGCACACTGACGATCATTTTATTTCTATCGTCCTGGCCGCTATTGGCGCCGCAACTATTCAGGACTAGCGGCAGAAGCAGCCCCGTGAGTGGTAGAAGTAGGCGGGTGATACCTCTTTTCATTTTTTCTATACAGATCTGAAGGATTAGCGGCTGGCGTTTTCGTTTTCAGTGGGAGCGGGACTTGCGGACGAAGGGAGCATACGCACCAACGAGGCAATCGAAGTGTAGAAAAATCCTACAGGAAATGGAAGTAAAAGAATCGAAGAACTCCATCTACCCTGCATCGCAGCTTCGATTACCACAAAGAGGAAAAAGAAACCGAACAGCAACTCAATGAATGGAGTGAGAGTCTTGATGGCTTTGTAGCTGCTCTTCTTCCAATCCGCGCCATTTTGCTCGATTCCATATTTCGGAGTACGGACAAATGCAGATTGATGATTGAAGAGAGCTTCCAAAACCGCCTTAGCGTTAGTTATGGACATTCCGATACCCAGAGCGAGAAGCAGAGGGAGATATGGAATCTCTTTCCACCAAGTATCAGGGCGAAGAGCCTTCTGCGAGGTGAGGTAAAACAGAATCACCGACACCGAGGCGAAGAAGAAAATTGGAATATTGACGATGTAATAGGTGAGTTCGCCGAAATTCGGCTGCTCATACTGATTCGGATAGATCAGGAAGCAGAGGCAAATGAGCAGAAGATACGCGAAATTCGAGGTAAGATGAGCCGTAGCCTCCATCTTCACGAAGAGCGGGACATTGCTTTTCCAGATTGCCGGCAGGACCTTCTTGCAAACTTGGATTGAACCCTTCGTCCAACGGTGCTGCTGGCTCTTAAATCCGTCCATATCCACAGGAAGCTCAGCAGGAGTTTCCACATCATTGAGGAAAATGAAGCGCCAGCCCTTGAGTTGAGCACGATAGCTTAGATCCATATCCTCGGTAAGGGTGTCGTGTTCCCAGCCCCCTGCATCCGCGATACAGGATTTCCGCCAAATACCCGCAGTTCCGTTGAAGGTAAAGAAGCGACCCGAGCGGTTTCGCGCTGTTTGCTCCAATTCAAGGTGACCATCCAGGAACATTGCCTGAATTCTTGTAAGAACATTATAGGTCCGGTTTAGGTGCCCCCAACGTGTCTGGATCATCCCGATTTTATCATCGGAAAAGTATTGGATGGTTTTTTGAAGGACATCCGGATTCGGAACAAAGTCTGCGTCCAAGATAAAGAGATATTCTCCCTTTGCGAAACGTGTTCCGTTTTCCAACGCACCAGCCTTGTAGCCGGTACGATCAGTGCGGTGAATATATTGGGCGTCGAACCCTCTTTCCACAAGATCGGCGATTCCTTTCCTGCAGATATCAACGGACTCATCGGTTGAGTCATCCAACAGTTGAATCTGAAGCTTGTCCTGAGGATAATCGATTTTGGAAACAGCATCCAGAAGGCGCTCAACCACGTGCATTTCATTAAAAACAGGCAGTTGCACAGTCACCAATGGCAGCTCATCAAACATTTTCAATGGCACTGGCTTCTTCCGTGAATGTCTCAGGTAAAGGAAGATAATCGTAAGGCGGTGGGAACCATATCCCGCCAAGCCAATCAAGACAGTGATGTAGGCGACGTACCAGATAGAGACTGAGAGATCCATAGAGAGATTAGTTAACGGTTTTTGATAAAGAGTCTTTCGAGAAATTCGCTGACGAATGAGCGAAGCAGAAAAGCTTACGGGAGGCTTGATGCCAGAAGCTTAGACTACCACGTTTTCCGACACGGCCGGAAGCCACTAAATTTCGAGCCCCTTGTCAAGCTCCCATACGGGATCCGACTATTATACAACTTTACCTTATAAATAGATATATTATCTGAACTAGCCAATTTCAAATCTGTTACCTAGAATGGGAAATGGCGATCGAGAACTACGAAACCTACCAGCCTCTGATTCACAGCAGCGCCTTTGTCGCAGCTAGTGCCGATGTGATTGGCCGCGTCTCGATAGAAAGCGAGTCCAGTATCTGGTATAATGCGACCCTACGAGGTGACATAAACGAAATCTCAATCGGCCCACGGTCAAACATTCAGGATAATGTAGTTATTCACCTCTCGGACGATTTCGGATGCCATGTCGGCGAGCTAGTCACAGTCGGTCATTCAGCAATTCTTCACGCCTGCACGATCAAGAACGAAACGCTCATCGGCATGGGCGCAATCATTCTCGACGGCGCTGAAGTAGGCGAACGAAGCATTGTGGGAGCTGGCGCACTAATAACGGGTGGCACCATTATCCCACCCGGTTCCCTCGTACTCGGTTCACCGGCGAAAGTAGTCCGCACACTCAGTATCAAGGAGCAATCGGAGGTGCAGAAATGGGCAATCAAATACGTGATCCAATCCAGAAAGTTCCTGAATCGCCCCTAAGCATCCAACCCCTGTTCCATCGAAAAACAAATTAATCATGAAGAAGGCTATCCCAGTAGAAATTATGGCCCTTATACCTACCCAGACAGGATGTGCTGTATTCCTGGGTAATTCTCTTAAGACCATCCTTTTCTATATCGATCCGGCGATCGGGCTTTCGATTAACGCGGCAATGACAGAACAGCCCATGCCGCGCCCCCTTGCCCACGACCTATATATGATGACCCTCCAGGGATTCGGCGCGGAAGTTTCACGAATTGTGATCAACAAGGTCGATGGCGACGTGTTTTTCGCGCGTATTTTCATTACCGCCCAGAACGAAATCATGGAGCGCAAGATCGTGGAGATTGATGCGCGTCCTTCGGATAGTCTTGCAATTGCAGCCCGGGCCAAAGCACCGATTCTTGTAGCCGCTGAGGTTTGGGATCAGCTTGAGGACAAGCAATCCCTATTGGAGAAAATGCAATCGAAGAGCGGCAGTGCCGGCTTTGAGGATCTCGACGAATAATTTTTGAGAAATCGCCCCTTGCGATGTGATGACAGCGTTTTAGCTTCTATCATCATGTCGACCACAGCCCTCCCGGACTATCTTTCTCCAGAAATCCTTCTGAACCCCGAAAATCGCGAATTTCCTGAATTCGATATTGTCAGACTTTTGCATACAGTTTTCGAGCCGACTCAAGGCTGCCGGGTTTGCGTTCTGATCGACTTCGATGAACCACAAGATCTGATCAAAGACTTTACCTTCAATGGTAAAGAGGGCTTCCAAGTCCAGAAAAATGCCCACAAGCACTTCTATGAGCCTCTGCAGGAGTATGCGATGGAGAAACTGGGGATGAACGGTGGTGAGATGTTTGCATATCGCTGCACCAACGGCTCAAACCTCGATCTGGACGATGAAGTCTGGGACACAGCGGGCAACCTCTTGTCGCTGGATGAGGATATTTATCCTAAATACGATCTCATCCTATGCATCTCAACTTGGTCTGCAACAGCGCCACTCACAGCCAAGGCGAAGGAATTCGGCTTCCGTGGTGCTACCCTACATGGTCTCAACGATGTAATCCTCAACTCAGGCCTCTCGGTCGACTACAATGAAGTATCACGAGATGCCGAAAAGCTCCGCCTTGCTCTCACCAATGCGGACTCGATGGAAATCGACTTCACCCTCGAGGATGGCCGGGTTCTCACCGCCACACTTGGTCTCAATAAACAGGATGCGCAGAAATCCCACGGCCTCTGTCACGGAACAAAACCTGACATCGCGAATCTTCCCGCAGGCGAGGTCTACTTCGTCCCTGCGGATGCGAACGGCCAGTTTCCTATGAAATACGAGGACGGCACGCTGGGTGTGCTGGATGTGAAAGATCGCAGCATCTATCGCTCCACCCTGATCGAAGGAAACCAGCAAACAATCGATGACCACAATGCACGTCTTGCGGATGATCCTATGACTGGAACCCTTGGTGAACTCGGTTTCGGCACCCAGGTCCTGCCCGTCTCATACGCGGATATCCAGGATGAAAAAGTTTTAGGCACATGCCACTTGGCAACCGGTCGTGATGATCATCTCGGAGGAGATATTTTGCCGGATATGTTCAAGAGACATGAGAATGCCACTCACGACGATATCCTGTTCGCTCCTCACAAAACTCCGAACTTCAACGTCAGCCAAGTACGAATGAACCGCGGCGGGGAACAGGAAATACTTATAGAGAACTTCCGTCCTTCAAAATATCTGATGGACGCACTTGCAGGCTGATTTCGGAAACTGTCCTGATTTCTTTGATTACCAAATTTTATGCGTGAAACACTTATCGTTGTCGGCCTGTTTGTCCTGGCGATGGCGCTCCGCTCTTGGCGGAAAAATTTCGCTCGTAAGATTGGTGCGATCGTTTTTCTGTTTGCGACCTTTGCTTTCTTCTACTTCATAAGTGGGAGTCTTCTCGTCGGTATTCTAGGGTCCTCGCTCTGGTTTTTCCTTCCCTGGATAGAGTTACTCACGCATGTAAAAAAACTACGCATGCCTTTGAACAATCGACTCAGGCATCGTGAACTACCAAATCCGTCCTTCTTCCCGAACGCAATCGAAGCAGCGGCAGGAATGGAAGAAGCCGGGTTTGAGCATGTATCGGATTGTGGATGGCAGTGGTCTGGCATGCAGCAATACTTTCGTCTCTTCTGGCATCCCGAGGAAAGAGCAGTGGCATCCGTATGCCTTTGTGAACAGAACGACGTGGCATTCGCTTTCATATCCGTGACATCCGTGGATTCCTCAGGGAAAACATGGCGGACCACTAACTTCCCCTTTGCCCCAACCCTTCGTTGCTCTCCCAATCTGAAGTGGAACCACGTTCCCTGCGAGAAATCCTGCTTCCACCAGATTCTGAAAGACCACAAGGAATTCCTAGCCAGGAAAAAGGTCACTTCAAATGATCTCATGGTTCCAGATCCTGAATCACTTGAGGAAGGTATCGAAGCCGAGATGAAGCTACAAGTGGATCACAACCTGAAAACCGGTATCATTGAACTAACCGAAGACGGTCACTTTCAGTATTCCAAGCGCGGCCTGATGTTTCTCTGGTATCAGTTCATAAAAGATATGATCCGCCTCTGCTGATCTAGCGAGCGGCCTGCTTTCTCCGTCTCGCCAAAATTCCGTATTTTGGTGCGATTATAAGCGAAATGAGGAAGAACAGCGCTAGAACAACCACGATACAACCGCCTGTGGAAGCATCACTGTGATAGCTGATCAAAATACCTGTTACAGTCGCGAGAACTGCTGAGAATGCTGAAATAAACAGCATCTTGTCGAAACGGTCGGTCCACAGTTGGCCGATACATCCGGGAGTCACCAACATAGCTACCACCAGAACGATTCCCACTGCCTGCAGCGATACCACAATCGCCAACGACAGAAGACCAAGTAGCAGATAGTTCAGCAAGCTTGCTGGAAGTGCCATTACCTTTGCCTGGCCCGGATCAAAGCAAATTAGCAAGAGGTCCTTTCTCAGCAGGAGGGTAACAAATAGAACAAAGCCCCCCATTCCAAGCGTCTGATAAATCTGGGACTTAGTGATTCCCAGAATATTTCCGATCAGAATGTGATCCAGGTGTAGTTCCGAAGATGTCTTACTGAACAAAACCAAGCCGAAGGCGAACAATCCGGTAAAAATCACACCCAAAGCTGTATCTTCCTTAATTCTGCTATTCCGCTTCACAAATCCGGTCCCCAAGGAACAAACCAGCCCTGCGAGAAAAGCACCCAGGGCAAGAGGCAATCCAGCAATATATGCCAAAACAATTCCAGGTAGAACTGCGTGTGAGACCGCATCGCCCATTAGCGACCACCCTCGCAGCACCAAAAAACAGGAAAGAACCGCACACATCGCAGCTACAACGACACCTACCAGAATAGCATTCTGCATGAAGGCGTATTGAAATGGCTCAAAAAACTCATTCATACCGTCATTTCCCTCGTTTTTCCCAGTTTTCTGGCAGCCCGTCGCACAGCCAGGATCCCCTGCTTCGGGGCGAAAACAAATGCGCAGAGAAAAATGATTGTCTGCAGCGTCACAATGCATCCACCGGTGGCTCCATTTAGAAAATAGCTACCATATGCACCAACAACGGCTGTCAGAATACCCAAGCCAGATGAGATCCAGAGCATTTTTACAAAACGATCCGTTAGCAGGTAAGCCGTAGCACCAGGCGTGACCATCATCGCCAGGACAAGGATCGCACCAACAGCCTGCAATGCCGCCACAGCGACCGCTGCAATCAGGGATAATAAAATGATATGCAGTAGGCCCGCATTCATTCCGATTGTTCGCGCCTGATTTGGATCGAAGCAGAAAAGCATCAGATCCTTCCACTTCAGCAGTAGTATGACCATCGTTACCGCACTGATCAGGACAACCTGAAGAATATCACTTCCTGCCATCCCTAGAATATTACCGTAAAGAATCGTCTTCAGATCCACCCGGGCGGGGTAAAGTGTTATCAGAACAAGGCCGGAGGCGAAAAATGCAGTGAAGACAATCCCCATCGTAGCATCTTCACGGATCCGGCTCTGGCTTTTGATAAACGCCATCGCTCCAGCAGCGAGCAAGCCTGCGACGAATGCTCCCAACGCGAAAGGAAGCCCTAGAATAAAAGCAATCGCCACTCCCGGAACCACCGCGTGGGAAAGCGCATCGCCCATGAGCGACCATCCCTTGAGTGTCACAAAGGAAGAAAGAAATCCGCAGACCCCACCCACAAGAGCGCTAACCCAAATTGCCCGTAACATGTATTCATACTGGAACGGGACGAGTAGTTCCTGAAAAAAATCAGTCATGTTCCTTTGAGCGAAGTTTCAAGAGATCCTCATGCTTTTCCCGATCCAGATATTCTAGATGGCCGTCTTTTCCGAAAACCAACGGGCGTTCATCATCACTCATCACACGCACTTTCCGGCCATCATGTTCCTGAATGGTGGATTGCTCGAATTGGAACTCACGCAGCACTCCTCCGAAGGCAGTCGTCAGATTTTGTGCGGTGAAAACATCCGATGTCTTACCGTACGCGAGGACAGTCCGATTAATCAGAACCACCTGATCACAAAACTCAGGAACGCTACCGAGATTGTGGGTAGATACAAAAATGATTGCTCCACCTCTTCTCAGTTCATGCAAAAGCTCGATGATCGCATCCTCGGTTTTTACATCCACTCCGGTGAATGGCTCATCCAATAGAATCACCCGTCCTCCCTGGGCAAGTGCCCTTGCAAGGAAAACCCGCTTCTTCTGGCCACCGCTCAGTTCACCGATCTGCCGATCGCGGAATTCCCACATTGAAACCTTTTTCAGGCTCTCCTCCACCCTTTGCTTGTCCAGCGCTCGTGGGATTCGTAGAAAATTCATCGCGCCATAGCGCCCCATCATCACCACATCCCACACGCTCACCGGAAACTGCCAGTCCACCTCCTCGGATTGTGGAACGTAGGCTACCAGGTTCTGTTTCAGCACCCGGCTCACCGGCAAACCATTGATAAGGACACTTCCGGATGTAGGCTTCACGAAACCCATGATACTTTTGAACAAAGTGGATTTCCCGCTTCCGTTCACCCCCACCAGCGCGCAAATCGTCCCGCTACTCAGCTTAAAGCTAGCGCTATTTAAAGCCTGGTGCCCATTCGGGTAAATCACCGAGACGTCGCTCACGTCCAGAATTACGGATTCTCCGGTCATGTCCTTGTCCATACTCATTTGTTTTGCGTAAAGCCGTTCAGGATTGTTGCTGCGTTCGCCTCGAGTAATCTCAAAAACGTAGGCGCTGGTCCATCCTCATCAGTCAGTGAATCGACATAGAGCACTCCGCCGTAGCGAGCACCAGTCTCCTTAGCCACCTGTTTCGCAGGTTTATCACTGACCGTACTTTCGGAAAAAATTACCGGGATTTGATTCTTTCTAACTTCATCGATCACCTTCTTCACCTGCTGCGGCGTTCCCTGCGCATCCGCATTGATCGGCCACAGATACAACTGCTGCAGGTCATAATTCTTACATAGATAGGAAAACGCCCCCTCGCTCGTCACCAACCAGCGCTGATTTGCCGGAATCAATGCCAGTTTTTCCCGCACCGGGGCGTCCACAGCATTGATTTTACGTATGTATTCCGTTGCATTCGCTTCATAGATTTCACGGTTCTCGGGATCGATTCCTATCAGTGCATCGCGGATATTCTCCACATAGATCACCGCATTGGCTGGAGACATCCATGCATGAGGATTCGGCTTTCCGGTATACGGACCTTCGGAAATTCCCACTGGCTCAATCCCCTCCGTCAGCACCACGCCCGGCACATCCTTCACGTTGTCGAAAAATTTCTCGAACCACAGCTCAAGATTCATCCCGTTCCAAAGAACGAGATCCGCCTGCTGCGCCTTCACAATATCCTTTGGGGTGGGATCGTAACCGTGAATCTCGGCCCCCGGTTTAGTGATTGATTCCACAATCGCCGCATCTCCGGCCACCTCACGCGCCATATCGGCGATGATGGTGAAACTAGTTACCACCCGTTTTTTACCGGTATGGGACTCTTTTTTGCTCCCCTCGCAGCCTATCAGGGCAACCGCGGAGACGGAACACACCGTAACCAACAGTGTCTTACATGCAGTTCTAAAAAATTCTCTACTCAACATTTTCGTAATCATATTCTTGACCTATTTTTGTTTGTTTCAATGTAAATTCTTAGCCTAGGCTAAATTCTTGATCAAAATTTTGCGCTGACACCTACAAAAGGAGTAAAATCCTCGGAATCATTCGAGAGACCCACTCTTACCCCTCCATCAAATTGTAGAGTATCAGTCACTCCAACAGTCAAACCGGAGTTGAAATAGTATTCGGAAAGAGCTTCAGACCCCTCACTGAAGATCGCCACGACCTCGAAGAATATACCCACAGTCTCCGTCAAATCGTGAGCTGCAGTGGCTGAGGTCAAAAATGAGAAATGGTGCCCACTGCCATCTTCATCCGCCACAACATCAAGCTCCGCTTGAAATCCATATCCCCAACCTCCAGCCCCTTCGAAACCAAATGGCACGATTATCCCACCTTCCAGCTCTTCACTGCTAATACCATCGGCACCAGTCGGAAGCTGAATAAACGGCATCACTGCCAAAGCCGTCCCGTCTTCATCGTTTCCCCAGAGATTCCTCTTCACTCGGATTTGCATATCACCAAAGCCCTCGGCTCCACCTTCAATATGGTTATAATGCGGAAGGACAAACTGGACATCAGTCGCCGTATCCAGGCCATATTTCGCATTTAGCTCGCCCAAGCTGTAGGATCTATCTCCGCCATCCTTCGTTACCGCACCAATCTCCAGTTCAAACTGGTAGTGGCCCGCGTCCACCGTATACGGACTCTCCGTTGCATCCGGCCGATCCGTGCTCAAGGGCCGTAAAGACTCCGTCTGAGCACCAACTGTGGAAATTCCTGCCAACATTACTGCCATGCCCGTCATCTGCTTCATTTCTTTTTTCATACGCCGGATAAATAGCCTTAACTAATAAACTTAGTCTAGGCTAATTTTTCAAACGAAAGAGTTTGATGGGTTATTTTCTGGCGGAGCCCTTTTAAAAAAAAGGCTTTTGGAAACCTATTCTGCCGAATCTTTTTCAGCGGGAGGAACTAGAGGCACGGCGATAAGATCATCGAAATCATCCACTTCTCCGAGTTCCTCAATGGCCGGCATCGCCCCTTTTTCTTTGTAATAGATCTCGCGGACTAGAAAGATAGTGGCCAAAGCGATCAAAGCAATAGCCCCGACAATCAGAAAGATTGATCGTAAAACGCTCCATATTTTGCTCCCCCCATCAGAAGAAGGTTTTGTTCCGCCTTTTCCACCTTTCCTGTGGCGTTCTTTTTGTGAAGGCAAGACCTCTGGACTGACGTCTTGAGAAAATTCAATTTTCTGAATCCTTGCAGTTAGAGGAGCTGTTTCATCGCCTTCTCCCGGGATTCTAAGAACCCTGCGACACGACGGGCAAACAACACCCGAGCCATCATGATCCCGCGGAATCCTGAAAATAAAACGGCATTCCGGGCACACGAATCCACTCCAGCGTCTCTTAACTTCAGGTTTTTGTTCGGTTTCAGCCACTTGCCCAGCATCAGAGAAAAGTAGATATCTAGCAAGCCTCCGCTAAATACCCTCTAGAAAAATCCGTCCTTGCCTCCGCCTCAGCCGTCCCCCGCCTGGCAAATTTACAGCGGGACCATTTCCCACTTCCGATAAAGCCAGACACTCATCCAAAAGCTTCCCGCTGATTCCCGGGACTCCGCCACATTCCAGAAACTCCCGGATCACTCCTCTCTGCAATACCCGCGGCAATCCTAGCAGAGCCTCCACATGAATCCTTCCCTGGGGATCCAACGCTTCAGCTCGCCGCACACTCCATTCCAATAATTCCCGCCACTCTCCATCCAGAGAAGCCGACCGTGAAATCAAAGGGCTCACATCGCGTTTCGCAATATCTCCCAACAACGGGAACACTTCATTCCGAATCCTGTTCCGCACCACATCATTCTCCCCATTGCTTGCGTCTTCCCTCCAAATCAGACCTCTTTCCACCATCCATCGCTTCAGCTCCACCTTTCTAGTTTTCAGAAAAGGGCGAAAAACCTCCATCTCAACTTCACCCATCTCGATCTTCTGAACTGCGCTCATCCCGCGGCAGCCAAACGATCCTCTCATCAGATTCCATAAAACGGTTTCCGCCTGATCGTCCGCATGATGCGCCAGAACCAGCCTCCCACATTCATACTTTATACCACACTTCCCGAAGAAATTATGTCTGGCCTCCCTTGCGACGGTTTCCAGTGAACCGCCGGCAGCCATCAGCCCCCGGACATCTGCCCTCCCGGCCTCAAAGGTGAATCCCAGCCCCTTAGTCACACTTTTCACCAGCGCCTCATCTCCATCGGATTCTTCCCCACGCAGTCCATGATTCAGGTGACACACTACAACTTTCTCAAATCCTTTTTCCTTCAACAAATGAAGCAGAACCATCGAATCCACCCCACCGGAAATGCCGGCCAGAATGCAATCACCCAGCCCGATGCCAGCATCCATCAAAATCCCAAGTTCATTTCCCGGACCGCTCAAGAAGCATCAATGGTTTCCAGTTTATTGAAAAATTCCATTTTCTCACCGGATATCGGGTGAGTGAATACCAGCTTCCACGCCTCCAACTCCATCGGAGCATCCCCAACATCCAGCGTTTGCTTGTCGCTCATCTGTCCATTTGGAAGATAACACGGATCACCGGAAACGGGGAAACCAAGCTCCCAAAGATGGACGCGGATCTGGTTTGTTCTCCCTGTTCCGAGTTTTGCCTCCAGTAGAGCAGTACCGTCCTTAAGTCTCTTCTTCACAGAAAAATCTGTCCGCGCTACAAGACCATCCTCGTCCACCACCCGCCCACCGGGTCCGGCGGGCTCCTCGGAAATCGGAGCCTCACAGATCTTCTCATCCCATTCCGGCCAGCCCTGAACCTCCACCTGATAGATCTTGTCTACCTTTCCATCCAGAAACTGACGCTGCATCAGCCTGCAGAAGTGCCGGGTCCTTGCAAATAGGACCAGCCCGCGCGTATTTGCGTCCAGGCGGTGAACCGGCCGTAGAAACTTCGGCTCGTAGACCTGATTTATCAAATACTGCAAAGTATTCCGATGATAGCGCCCACTCGCATGCATCGGCAAAGGCGCCGGCTTTTCGACCACCACAATCGCCTCATCATCCCACACAATCCTGATCCCACGTGCCACGTCGGGTTCTACTTCCGGCGGGAAGATTTGTAGAACGCGCTCTCCTGCCCTTACGACATGGTCGATCCCGCGGACAGCCCCACCATAGCTGACGAAGCGCCCCTCGGCACATCTGCGTTCCCATTCCTCGCGTGGCACCTGTGGAAATTGATCACATAGAAGATCACCCAATTCCCACCTATCATATTTCGCCAGAACATTCACCGGTCGACGATTCTCCTGCGGCTCCGAGCCTGGCAAAACTTTACAAACCTCATCCAGCCTTGCCTGAGCTGCCGCGATCCTCTCCATCATTTTCTCCGGCTCCGGCACGAAACAATGTGGGCAGGTAACTCCCGCCACATACCTCACATCCTCCTGATCCTGTGCATCCAGCGGTGCCTGACATGCGTAGCACACCGCAGTATCTGTCTCGTTCAGCCCCGGATCCACACCTACCCGCTGATCGAATACGAAGCACTCCCCATCGTAGTGCTCCCCACCACATTCTTCGAAATACTTAAGAATCCCTCCATCCAGCTGATAGATATTCTTGAAACCCTCCATTTCCATGAACGGACCCGCTTTTTCACAGCGAATACCTCCGGTGCAGAACATCACCACCGTCTCATCCTTCATCTCCTCCGGCATCTCTCTCACCGCCTTTGGAAATTCCCGGAAAGTATCGATCTTTGGAATCACAGCACCTTTGAACGTTCCCAGCTTCACCTCGTAATCATTCCGTGTATCCAGAAGCGTGATTTTACGCCCTTCATCCAGCCACTTCTTTAGCTCCTTTGCCTGAAGCTTCGGGGAAGTTTTCCGCTCCGGCTCCACACCTTCCACCCCGAATGCAATGATCTCTTTCTTGATCCTGACCAGCATCCTACGGAACGGCTGATCCTCACTCTCACTTACTTTCCCCTCGAAATCCTCCAAGCCTGGGATTTCCCGAAGCCTAGCCATCATGCGATTCACCGCAGCCGCCGGCCCCGCCACGAATAAATTCACACCTTCCACACTGAGAAGAATCGTCCCACGCAGCCCAGCCGCTTTGCACAAATTCAAGAGCTCCTCACGCAGCTCTTTCAAACCGCTGAGTTTCACAAAACGATATGCTGCCAAATTTGTAACCATTTCTCCTGTCATTTCCGTCAAAGGAAATTGCCAACCACTCCTCCACTTTGCAACTGCACAGCTCCGAAAAAGGAAATTTCAGGATTAGAGAAGAAAATTCCACGCCCTTTGCCCGCTAACCGGCGAGCAGCCTCACCCGTATCAGCGACAGGCAGCATGGATATACGACACGCTCCACCGTCGCGATCAAGGTTTGCAGCGTCTGCCAGTTAACCCACTCATTTCGGCTGAATAAAATCAGTCGGGGCGTTCCATTTCGAATAGATCTCCGGTCCGGCAATAGAAATTCGGGGACGCCATTCTACCCAGCGGGTGGAACTTTTCGCCGATCACCCGAAGCTTCTCCTTATCGAAAAATTCATCCGCAACGTGCACCCGGTGAACAATTCCAAAAATTAGACGATTTTCTCCAATCTCCTGAATCGAATGCACCTTGCACTCCATGGCTGCCGGCACTCCTGCAATCCGTGGCGTGGAAACTACCGTCGAAGCCAAAGTCTGCAAGCCGGCCTGCTCTGTCTCGCTCGCGCCATTCTCCAGAGATGCTGCGGTCGCAACCATTGCCTCCCCCATTTCCTCACCCACCATGTTCACCACAAATTCACCGGTCCGCTTGCAATTCAAGGCGGAGTCCTTCGGCACACCCTCACTCCGGTCTCCCGGTGCGAATACCACCAGCGGAGGATTTGCTCCGAAGACATTGAAGAAGGAAAACGGCGCCGCATTCACACTGCCATCCCTGTTCAGAGTGGTCACCCAGGCTATCGGCCGTGGTGTTACAATCGAAGCGAGTATCGGATAGGCACGATCCGCATGAGTTCCTAGTAAATCCAGTTCCATCCCCGGAAACTAGCGACAACCGTCCCTCCCGCAAGTGGACTTATTACCCGGAAACACCTCCACAGCCCCCGAAACCCAAATCAAATCCTTGCCCACCTCTCCCTGCGGTGGAAAATTGAAAATCACCCCGTCATGATTCGCATCCTCCCAGTCCTCGCCCTTGCCAGCCTGATTTGCTCCGCCGAAGAACCTACCAAAGGCGTGGATCTCGCGCTGGTTTCCTCCGTCCGCGGAGTTGCTCCCTCATCGACTTTCACGGCCGGGCTCACAATCAGTCACCATCCTGGCTTTCATACATATTGGAAAAATCCGGGAGCAGTCGGCTATCCGATCCGCATCGATTGGGACCTTCCGGTGGGATTTACCGCCAGTGAAATCCGGTGGCCCTTTCCGGAAATATCCTCCATGGCCGGCTACCCTGTCTTCGGCTACGAAAGGGATGTCACTCTTTTGGTCGATCTCACCGCACCAGCTACCCTTCCGGACAAAGAGCTAAACTTCCAAGCGAACGTTTCGTGGATGGCTTGCTCCGACTCCTGCTTTCCCGGCATCCGCCGCTTCACTCTCACCCTTCCGACCGCAAAAATTGCCGAACCAATACTGGAAAATCAGGAACTTTTCAGCGACGCGGAGAAGCAAATCCCCAAGACCCTAGGGAAATGGAAAGCCGAGCTTTTGACCGCCCGGAATGCGGAAGTGATCACTCTACTTCTTACGCCTCCATCCGATATTGATCCCGGCAAAATTGAGTTCTACTCCAGCGACGCTCAAATCTCCTCTGATCCCACGCCGGAAATCAAAAAACGCGAAGACGGCCATTACAAGATCTCGGCCCGGAGATTTCAGTTCTCCCCGAAGGATTCACAATCCCTTCCATTCGTAATTTTCACAGAAAATCCGATAACCGAAGACGGACAGAAATTTGGCAAACTAGAGCCCCTCTACCCGGCACAGTAACTACTAGCCCACCACCTCTATTGGAAATGATCCCAACCAGTTCGCAGGCTCCCACCGTCCTGTTTACCAACTAGTTTCCCGATTTTCGTCAGCTCCAGATCAGGAAACGCTCCCGCCCATCGCTGCTGAAAGCCGCATCCGGCCTGCGCAGTCAAAAGAAGCTCGAAATCCTCACCGTCACCCACCGCCTGCTGCACCGTTGCACCATCGGTTCTTGGAATCATATCCTCATCCACCTGAAATCCACAACTGGAAGCCCTCGCCAATCGGGGGAGATCACTCCCCAGTCCATCGGAAAGATCCATCATCGCCGTTACCACCCCACTTTCCGCCAGCCACGCACCTTCCTTCACGCGTGGTAAAAATGAAAGGTGCTTCCCGCCGAGCGAGCCTCCCAGCCTCCCTGTCACCCAGATCTCATCCCCCACGTTTCCCCCGCTTCGCAGGATCTCCTTGCCCCGCTCCACCCGACCAGTGGCCGCTATCGATATTACCGCGGAAGAGCCCTCAGGGACCCTGCAGGTCTCCCCACCTGCCACCGTTGCACCATATTTTTCCAAGCACTTTCCGATGCCGCGGTAAAAACCTTCTACCCACGAAACGTCACAGCTTTTCGGCAACGCCAGCGTTATCAGGAAACGCTCCGCACTCCCGCCCATGGCCGCAAAATCCGAAATTACCCTCGCCACAGCTTTCCAGCCAACCGCCTCTGGATCCGCATCCTTCAAATAATGCACCCCCTCCACCAAGGCGTCCGTTTTTAACAACTTCAGAAAATCCCCCCCCTCATCCACTACCGAGCAATCGTCCCCCGGACCCTCGCTCCCAACAGCTGTTGGCACCAGCGATACCAATCTCTCGATCAAAGCGTCTTCACCGATTTCTCCCAGACTCCTGCTCATTGCCCTGCTACCGAATCGATCCCATAAAACCTCGCACCCAACTGAATCGAAACAGTCGCCGCATTGAACAGAAAATGCACCGAAATGGGTGCCCAAATTGAGCCGGTAGCCTCGTAAAGTAGCGCCAGAACCACCCCGAAGATGAATAGCGGCAGCAGCGCGGCCATACTTCCGTGCACCGCGGAAAACAAAAGTGCCGTACAGATCCCCGCAACCCAAGGCCCGGAAAACTTCTTTGCCACCGGATAGAGATAACCACGGAACACAACCTCCTCACAAACCGGAGCCACAAGAGCCGCAGCGAAAGCCATCAAGCCTACAATCATCAGATTTTTCTCTTCCTGGAACATCTTCACAGTCTCCTGCACCTGCTCCACCCCAAGTTTATCCATCAGATCCATATAGCCGATACCGTAGAGGCCCACGAAAAGCCCCCACATCCCCACCACAGTGAAGGGAGCAATCAAGAATACCAATGGCCAATTCTCCCACACAACACCCAGCCACTCCCTGATATTCGCCCTGCCCAGAACGATGACACCGCAGAGGCCGGCCATGAAAAACTGAAAGCCGATCGAGAAAATCATCCCCTCCATCGAGGCCTTCACTGGCTCGTCCGTATCCAGCGTCAGCATATTCCCCAACGAAAGAACGTAGAAAATGCCGCCGATCACTACCAAACCGATTATGTCCAGCCGATGGTAAAACCAAACCGGCACCTTCCCGACAGGCAACGCCGGCGGACTAAAATCTTTCGCAGAAACGACCTTCCTCTGCACGACCGCAATCACAAACAGGATCACCGCCGTTAAAACGACCGTATTGACGACAGTAAGGGTGATGTTCTCCATGAATTTCGATAAACCTGTAACCTATCGACCCTAGGCGCCACCGCTAAATAACTCCCCCACCATTTCGCGCAACCGCCCCCGCCTCAGCTTGCCCAGAGGAGAACGTGGAAACTTTTCTATCGATACCCAACTTTCCAAACGCGCAATACCCGAAGCCTGCCCTTGGTAAGCGGTAAAATGCTCCTGCTCTTTTCCTGAAATCTGCTCAAAAACGGCCACCAACTCATTCTCTCGCCTCGAATTCGGCAGATTCACCACCGCGAAGCAATCCCGATCCACCCCACCACCCGAACAATTTATAAATGCTCGTTCGATCTCCTCCAGATCCACCAATTCTCCCAAGACTTTCACCAACGAATCAGCCCGCCCCAGCGGCTTCAGGATACCGCCGCGCAGTCCCACCCTGTCGTTCGTAGTGAATTGCCGGCCTTCACGCTCCGCGAAAAACCAATTCGAATCCCTTTCCACCAGACACCCGGAAAAGAGCGCGTCGCCGCTAAGTTTCAATAGCCCACATTCACCAACGAAAGCATCCCAGATAGGCAGCACCTCCAGAGGCTGTGCCGCAAACCCCATCTCCAATCCATTCACCTTCTGGGTAGCCACCTGTGAGCAGGTCTCCGTCATCCCGTAGCTGGCAAGGACCGGCCAGCCCAGATCTCTCGCCGCCTGCCCCATCTCCGCGGGTAAATTACCTCCGCCCACCACAACTGCCTCCAGCGATTCGGCTCCCCGAAGCCCTGCCTTCACCAAATCATGCACCTGCGTCGGCACCAGTGAAAGGTGGGTAATTCCAGCCTCTTGATGCCATTTTGCAAAAGACTCCGCCTCCCATTTTCCCTCAATTACCTTCAATCCACAGCCAGCCAGATACACCCGGGCCGCGATGCTGAAGCCACCTACATGATTCAGAGGGAGCGCCAGTCCCCACACGGACTTCCCACCTACCTCCAGCCACTCATTCACCGCCTGCGCGGAGTGAAGCATCGCCTTTTTCTCCAGCACAATCCACTTTCCCGCACCAGTGCTCCCGGAAGTCCGGAACAGCACGCAAGTCCCCAATTCAGGCAAAACCCCGCCGAATTCGCCCGCCACGAAGCATCCGTCGTCTTCCCAGAAAGCAGCAGAAGCCAGATAATGCGCATCCATGAAATTAAAGTTTCATCCAAGGCAGAGCTGCCAACGCATCATCAAAGCCCAGCCCCGTTCCATTCGGAATTTTGAAATCCGGCTTCCATGCACCAAGCTGCTCGGTAAACTCATCCTTCTCGAATAGGTGATGGGTCTGGAGACCGCAAACCCCGACCAAGCCGGGAAAAAGCAACTCCGTTCGCGCTGCCTCCCAGGCTGCAAACGCCTGCCCGAGCGGATGATCCATATAGCTTGTCATCACCACCCGCTGGCTGTTCATCGCCGCCCCCTCGCTCAGTAGAAAAGGCTCATCCACCGCCGGCTTCACAACAGTCACCTGTGCGGCTTTTCGATGTGGTCCCGATTCGTGATCCACCGCCAGCATCACCCGATGCTTCTTCCAAAGCTCCGCCCACGCAGTCTCGGAAAACGGACAAATATCCTCCACGAAATCAAGCGCCAGCTTCACTCCACCGGAAAGCCCGCCCAGAAATTCATCCGCCTGTGACTTCTCCAGAGACTCATTGAAATCAATCCGCCACTTCAGCTTAGGATGTTCAGCCACCATCTTCTCCAGAAACCCGGTCACTTTCCCGAAATCCTCCCCCGCCTTCAGCTTTATAAAATCAAAACCAGCTTCAACAGCAGCGGAGACCTCCTTTTCCTCCATCCCAGTCACCGTCGCATGACTTCTTGGCACCTCCATTTCCTCGAACAGCGATTCCTCGCGACTCCGTGCCGCATGATCAAACTCCGCGCAACGGATCGCCCGCCGTACAATCGGCCAGAAGCGCCTTCCCCTGAGATCCTCCAAACACTTCTCAACCGTGGGATCCCCCAGCTCCGGCCAAGGATGAATACATCCGTAACCCTCCCCGACTTTTATCAGGACCCCATGAAACTCGCGCCGCGTGGAAATTGAATTCAGAAATCCACGTGACCTAAGCCTGTATGGTGAAATCCAAACCTCATTCCCTTCGATAAAATCCATTCGCATCTGCTCAAATTGTTAACCAGCCAACATCTTTCCGGCGATAGCAAACCGCTACCCTTCCGCAGTGGGACAGCTTTCCAACCGGATCAAATCAGCCCCTCTTTTCGAAACAAGCCCCGTTCCTGTTGCAGCACACCCTTCGGATATCCTCGGAATAGCTCCTTAATTTGCTTCACTATCATTCCCATCTTTTTTCGCCTCCTGCAAAAGGTCGATTACAACCGTCGTTCCTTCGCCGACCTTGGAAATAATATCCAATGAACCACCCATCCGTTGCACCGCGTTCTTGCAATAATACAGACCAAGTCCCGTGCCCTCTCGCGCAGCAGTCGAGCTACTGCGGAACATGGGGTCACACACTTTTTTAATGTCCCCCTTCGGTATCCCGACACCATTGTCTCGAAGATATATCCGCAGGTATTTCACGGAAATACGGATAGGCTCAGCGCGCACCTCGATTTCCAGCGGTCTTTCCCCATCCCGATAACGTACTGAATTTGAGAGGAGATTGATAAATACTTGTTTCAGTGCCTGGGGATTCCCCAAAGCCATCTGACTATCCATCGCTATGGAAAATTTCCCAAGATTCTTTTCATCCGCTCCTAGCGCTTCGTATGCATCACCTAGAATCTTGTCGACCTGCAACTTGAGCATTTCATCTCCCTCCGTTGAGAGAGCGGAAACCAACAGGCCGGAGATAACGTCGTCGATGTTACAGGCATTCTGCCAGGCTCGATCAACCAGTGACTTTTCCTTCTCTTCTAGTGTGCCCTTCAACAACAGACGCTCAAGCGTCGCGGAAACCGCGTGCAAAGGATTTCGGATCTCGTGGGCAAGTGTCTTGGCAAACAGCTTCAAATCCTGATTTCGCTTTTTGAGATCCCTCTGAATTTCAAACCTCTCGATCGCATGCCTCACCGAGCGCCGGATTGATCCTTGCCCGATATTCTCTTTTGAAAGGAAGTCCTGGGCACCAAAACGGATGGCGGCCTTCCCCAGCTTTTCATCCTCGAGAGCGGTAAGAACAATTGTCGGATAACCTTCAAAATGCCCCAGACCTTCCGAAATTGTATGGGAATGGTCACTATCCGGCAGGTTCAGGTCCAGAATGACCGCATCGAATTCCGATTCTCCAGCCAGCTTCTTACCCTCCTCCAGTGTGCAGGCACGGCTCGATTTAACCGCCCACGATTCCCGGCTTTTGTTAAGTGCGCGTTGGAAGAGAAACCAATGGTCATCGTTATCCTCGATCACCAAAAGTCTCACCGCAGCTTCCGTATCAGAACTCATGAATTATTAGAAAAATATCACGTGTGATTAGGAGGTGGCTGATTCCACACTCCCCAGTAAAGGCTTAAATCGGTAATCATTTGCTGAAAACTGTCCGATTGCACAGGTTTAATCAGATAGGAATTTACGTGATATTCGTAAGCCGCCGCCCTGTCCGAACTCTCGCTGGAGGTTGTAAGCATCACCACGAGGAGATGTTTCAATTCAGGACTCTCGCGGATCTCTTTGAGGACCTCCAAACCATTTTTCTTAGGTAGCTTCAGATCCAAGAGCACCACCTCCGGCATTCTCCGTCCCGCATACTCGCCCTCTTGCCGCAAATAAGCCATTGCCTTCTCTCCATCATCCACTCGGTTAATCGAGTTCACTAACCGGGATCGGCGCAAACTGCGTATGCACAGCTCGGCATGGTCATCATCATCCTCTACCATTAGGAAATCTATCAGGGCACCATCATTCATTTTTACTAATCTGTCTTTTGCTTGGGAAAGGTAAGAACAAAGCACGATCCGGCCCCCTCGCTAGAGATTATTTCTACACCACCGCCTATCTGTTCAATCACTTTTTTCACCGTAGCCAGTCCCACACCGGTTCCATGCCGTGAATTATCCAAACGCTCAAAAAGTCGGAAAATCCTGTCGTGATGCCTCTCGGGAATCCCTCCTCCATTGTCTGTTACCTTATAGATCACAGATTTTTTCCCGCTGGAGCAAGCGACGGAAACTGATGGCAGTTCCGTGTCCTCAGGCATGTATTTTGCGGCATTCTCCAATAGGTTCCGGAATACACGGGTAATATCTGTTTTAGCCCCAAAGACCTGTAGAGGGTTTTCGGGCATAAGCAGCTCTATCCCTTTCTCCTCATACCGCCCTGCGAACTCTTCTTTCAATGATTCAAAGAGTGGTTCCATATCGATGATCTCCAGAATACTCCCTTCCCTTCCGATCTTCGAGAACTCCAGCAAATCATTGATCAGAATTCCCATCTTCTCAACGGCCGCATTGATACGGGAAAGCGAATGTCGCGCCTGATCCAGATCACCATCGTCCAGATCTTCAACAGTAGCCCTCACAAAGCCATTTACCGTTACCAATGGAGACTTGAGATCGTGCGAAACGGAATAAGCGAACTGCTGGAGCTCGGTGTTCCGGTTCAGAAGCTCTCGGTTCAAGTCCGTTAACCTTCTGGATCTCTCGATCACAAAGGCTGCCAGTGCGGACCGGATTTCCCCGGCAATTACCAGATCCGTCTCGCTCCACTTTCTGGATTTATCCTTTATCACCTCCTTGAAGGCCGCGAAAGAATCTCTGGGGCTGAGTCTTCCTGTATTCTCGTCCCGTTTCACCTTGCTGCTATCGCCACCCCAGTTGATCTCGCTGACCGTCTCGTCACGGAAAACCAAAATCTGCCAGTCGGATCCAATTTTCAGCGATAGAACTCCTGCGGAATCGTCATTCTCAAGACCTTCCCCCTCCATGAAATTTGTCGACCATAATCCCAAGGCAATTTCTTCCACTCCGAGCTTTTCGGAAATTTTTTCACCAATCTCCAAAACCTCTTTGGCAGGAGGCGTCGAACCAGCAGTTTCCACCCATCCGCTTTCGATCACTGCGATTCCATCCGCATGGAACAGCTCGAGGAATTGGTCGCTGTGTTTCACTATCGTCTCCTGGATTTCCTCTCCTGTGACCAGTCGACGAATGGTGCCACTTAAATTCTCCCGCCTCACCACCCTCTCAGCCATCAGAGAATGCTGCTCTGCCGAAGCCAGTCGAGTCGACAAAACCTGCCCGTAGTGCACGCAAGCAGCCCGGGCTGCATAACTGAAAAACCGTGGACTATAGTGATGACATGCGATTAATCCCCACAGTTCCCCCGCGGGATCAAGAAGAGAGATAGACATCGAGCAGCGCACTCCCATGTTTTTCAAATACTGGATATGGACCGGTGAAACCGCTCGAAGAACAGAAAGGCTCAAATCCAGCACACCCTCTCCTTCGCCGGGACATTTCGCGGACTCGATCGGCGAAGGTTCGTCAGCCGTATCACGGATCAGGCGGATCCAGCTTCGCTTATATAGCTCACGTGCCTGGACAGGGATATCACTCGCGGGGAAATGAAGGCCGAAATACGATTCCCTGCTCTCATCCCTTTCTTCTGCTATCACCTCACCGTTCCATTCGCCATCGAACCGATAGATCATCACCCGGTCAAAGCCCGTGTATTCCCTGATATCACGCGCCATTCCGGTGGCCACGTCCAGCACATCATTGCCGGTCTCCAGGGAAAGCAAAGTGTTCGCAGTCAGCCGGAAATAGTCATCCACACCTTCCGCCCTCTTCTGTACCGGCTCCAACTCGACCACCAGAAAACTTCCGGACCGATGGACCACCGCATCAAAAACCGCCACTTTTCCCCCAACTTCCACCTCGAAACGAAACGGGTTATTGAAAAGGTAGGCAGGAGTATCCAGCGCTGCCAAAAGAGAGTCGTGGCTGGCATTCAAAAAGAATTTGGAAAGTTTTTGACCAAACATTTCCTCCGGACTTCTACCCAGGTGTTCGCTCACATTTTCGCTCACATGGGCGATCAATCCCGTCTCCGTATCTATCCCGATCAAAACCCCGTGGGACTGCACTTTTCCCAGCAGATGAATAGGCTCCTTCGCGCACTCCTCCAGCTTTTCCTTCAAAGATTCCATAGCAATTTTCAATAAAGACAAACTTTGTAAAAAACACCCACTTTACCGTAAGCCTTAATTACAAGAGGCTTTCTACATGGGCATTCGGCTGCAACAATAGACCACCGTCGCAGTCCCTTCAAACACATTGATTCGTTCCTTTTCCATGTCTTCTCAAAATCCCACTCAGTTGCTTTCCCGGCTTCGCTCAGCCACCGCCACCGCTCACGCCACGCTCGATAGCTCCACCAATCTCGAAGCCATCACCTCCTCCCCGCAAGCTTGTGCTAGCTATGTCGAAAAATTTGCCCTCGCCACCCGTGAGGTCTTTGCCCGGATCGACTGGACTCTTGCCGAAAAACTAGGGCTTCCTGACGCCCCTGCCCGCCTTGGCCGATACCAGAAGCTACCTTCCTTCCATCTTGGATCCAACCACTCCTCACTCCCTTGCTTCATCGGTACTCTCTACGTTCTGGAAGGCAGCATCCACGGCGGAAAAACCATCCTCGAAACCCTGCAGAAACATTATCCCGAGGCTACGTTCCCGGGGATCTATTTCCTAAAGGGTTTCGGTTCGGAAAACACCGCCCTCTGGAAACGCTTCATCGGTTGGCTCCAGTCACTGGATCTCACTCCTTCGGAAACATCAGACACGTGTGACGCCGCTTGCGAAACATTCGCATGCTTTCAGAAACACCTGATGCCCTAGTGAGGACGTCATTCCTCATCAGCAAATAGATTCGCTATAACTCCCAATCCATACATGATTCTTCACATGAAAAGATCAGCGCTCTATTTCATTGCCGGAGCTTGCCTCCTGAACACTCTTCCGGCCACCGCCGAGCTTCCCGAAATCACCAGAAAACCATGGGCGGGGTATTTCATCGGCATCGAGGAGAGGAAATTCCAATTCGGCTACCTTCCCAACGGTGAGGGGGAACTCGACCCCGTCGACAGCCGCGGGGAGAAAATCAGCGCGAACAACTCCATCGAAATCGAGTTCAAGGTTCTCGAAACGGCTCCCGATGGAAAAGTCGTCAGCAAGCAAATCAAGCCAGGCTCGCTGACCAGTAGTAGTCCTGCCGATAAGAACCCGACCAAGCCCATAACCATCTCGGGAAAAGTCACGGGGGACGCGACATTTCAGATCATCATCACACCCGGCAGCAAAACATTCTCCCTCTCCGGAGCCATCACCGATCAAGGATCGCTGAAAAATCCTCTGACCTTTCTAATCAGCGCAAACTTCAACCCCTACGTATATCAGAGCGCTAGCGATAAGGACGAACTGGAAAAATTCGAAAAGAAGATCAAACGTGAGGAAATGCTTATCGAGCTTTCCTCCGGAAAATCCGAGAAAATCGAATTTACCGAGAACGCCAACCTTTCGGAGAAATTCCCGGAGCCAATAAAGAATTTGGAGCTCAAAACAGCAGCATACGGCGGCACGGAATTCGAATTCTCAGCCACCGGAGATTCAAAAATCATTTTTGAAGACCGCGGCAAAGACTATCTCTGGAACTCCTTCACTCTTCATTGGATTCCTGATCCATCCGCTAGCCCGGATTCACAGAGCCTCACGATCGGAGGCAATTAGTTCTCTTTTCCGGATCCCCTAGCGGAACTGCTTCTGTTCCGGCATATATTCATACCCCGCCTCCCCTAGTTTCGTTTCCAGGTCTCCAAGCTCGATATCATGCGTTTTCAACAGGTCTTCCAGAGATTCGGAATGATTCCGTAGCTCGGTATTCACCAACCCTACCAACATATGCGGGTCCATCCCCAGGTAATTGGAAAAATCCATAACTACCTATGACACCCGCCCATCAATCGCGACAAGTAGCTTCAGTGAAAAATTGGCTGGAAAAGCTGCCCTACTCACCAATCATTAACCTATGCGCTCCATGAAATACATCACCCTCGCCCTCTCCCTATTTTTCGTTTCCTGCGCCGGTATGTTCCCGGGTGTGGGGATACTCGCTCCGGAAACAGTTGCCGGTTATGAAATGGATGCAACCGGACTGAAGGGCTCCTACTACTACAAATTCGCAGCAGATGGAACCTACGACCGTGAGACAGTCCTCCCGTCAGGCGAAAAATCGGAACCTAAAAAAGGCATCTGGAAATGGGAGCGCTCCTCTACAAAGGATGCGACGCTCACCCTCGATAACTCACTGGTGGTCACCTTGAATTTCACCACCCACGAGCACGCCAATGCTTCGCTCGTCGATGGCGACCGCCTCTACCCTGTGGAATTCGCCGCGCCATGATTCTTCCTCAATAAAAGTAAATATCCTCACTGCGTGGAATAACTTGATTCAGTGCAAAGCGATACTAACATCGCGAAATGTTCATAAAACCACTTTTAGGTAGCGTTTGTGTAAGCGCACTTCTCTCAACCGCAGCTCATTCCGGCGAACAAATGTCCGTCGCAGAGCCAGAAATCTTGAAGGCAGAGACACGCTTTGATCTCCCTCCTTTCGATCTAGGCAGAATAAGTTTCCTCCAGACAGGAGACATGGATTTTGAAGGTAGCGATGGAGACCTCTCCCTTACTACCTATGGATTCCGCAGCTTCTTTACGGAGCCAATCGAGCTTGCGGAAGGTTTGGTCTACATTCCAATGCTCTCATACTACGCGACCTCGCTGAATTTCGACGATGCGGACGCTTTCCCACTCCATGACGAGGACCTCCACGCCGTATCCCTTCACTCATTCTTCATCAAAACCTTCCGGAATTCCCCATGGTTTGGAACAGCATGGAATCGGGTGGAATTTGCCACCGATTATCAGAGCCCGGGCAGTGATTCCCTTACGTTTGATGGCGCAATCGGGGTCGGTTATAAATTCAACGATAACCTCTCCATCGCACTTGGCGGAGCGGTCACAGGCATCAACGGTGACGTGGAATTCTTCCCGGGAATCAATTTCGATTGGAAAGCCACTGAAAACCTTCGCATGGGCCTGTATGGACCAAACTTCCTGGCCACCTACACAGTGACTGAAAAGTGGAACCTCAGCGTAAGGGGCGAGCCAACCGGTGGTAACTGGGTATTCAGAGATGACGACGGAAAATCCCGTACTATTGACCTCAGCTCATATGGACTGGGCCTCTACACAGAGCATAACCTCTACGGGAATCTCTGGTTGACCGCAGGTGGTGGTTACACATTCGGAAACGAAATCGAACGTAGAAGCAATGGAGGTGGCAACAGCATCACTTCGGATCTTGATGGCGCACCCTACATGCAGATCGCACTCGGCCTCCGTCGCTGGTAATCCACATCGACTATTCAAAACAAAAAAGGCGGCCCGATATTCTCGGAGCCGCCTTTTTTGTGAAGAAAATTTTAAGCTTCAGCCCACTGCAATTTTATAAGCCCACAGCAGCATCAGAGTCGTGGCAACAGCCAGAAGCAGCATTAGGGCAAGACTATGACGCTGTGTTCTAAGAATATTTTCAACTTGTCCCCGGCTCAGGCTCTGCTCGAAGCGCTGGATCTCCTCACGTTCCAGAATTTCCGCCATCGGTGGCATGGTGGAGTCCCGCTCATGTTTTTCATGAGCCAGGATTTCAGGGAGCCTCTCTGCCTGTTTCTGTGCTTCCCTGAGTTGCTTCTCACGTTCGCAAAGCTCCAGCAATTCGTGGTCTTCTTCGAAGAGATCGATTTGTTTCAGCTTGGCCATGACGTTATTTGAATAGATATACGATTAGTGCGAGCCCACCCAAAGTCGCGATAGGCAGGTTGAATGCCAGTCCGTTTGAAAATTGTTCCCAGAAATCCGAAGCGTTACCGATCCCCGTGCTTTTGATGCGTCGGCGTTTGGAGGTGCCGCCGAAAACTCCGCCCGCACGCGTGCCATTGAAATAGGCTGCGGCTTGGTCATACTCATCCTCTGCCAGATCGGTCACGAGGGTAGCTTTCTCAAGTTTCTCCTGGAGATTGTTCCGTGTCCATTTTTCCGGATCGTGTTTCTGGATTTTTTCCAGATGTTCTGCAAAGCATGTGCGGCACTGCTCAAGATGCTCCGCCTCTTCACGCATTTCGTAAAGCTCGCGGTCTATCAGCGTCAGTGAGGTGGAAAGCTTCTCAGTGAGCTCAACCTGCTGGCTTAGAAACGCTCGTTTCCGCCCTGTCAGCTCCTCAAGCTCGTTCTTCTTGCGCTCAAGCTCCTCACGCTCTTGCTGGATTCTTTCCAGCTCCATTTGTGCGCTCCTGATTTTATCGTCGTAGTCGTCGTTACGGGAGCCTCGGCTAGGCATCTCCATCTGTTTGGACCGGACATTGATCGGGTGCTTGTATTCGGTAGGTGCAGGCATAAGAAAAGGAAAACTGTTTCGCATTTCCTAACAAAACCAAAGAGTTTCAGCCAGATAAATATTTGAACAACCGAGCCGGATCACTACTGCTCACCCGCGAAGTCAACGTCAGCAATAAGCTCCTCTCCGGAATTACCGAAAATTTTATTTCCGATATAGTTTTCCTGAATTGCCGCTTTCTCCAGAACCAGACCGGGGCCCAGGTTTTTTGTAATGTTGTTGGCGGTCACTTTCACGCCGGTTACCTTCGCCATTCCCACAATTCCACCAAGCGTGTTCTTCTCAATGACGTTTCCGGTAATCTCGCCGGATCCCGCACTTGTAAGAATCATTCCAAACTCATGGTTTTCCGAGAGAACGTTATCCAACACCGTTGCGGAAGATAACCCGTTGTCCAGATGTATCCCATTCCGCGTATTCATTGAGCAGGTATTTTCCCGCAGTATAACAGAAGCACCATCCCAGCTCTCGATCCCGTTCTGGTAATTTTCACTGAGAATATTGTTTTCCGCTTCCAATAAACTTCCCGAGCCTCTTACAGAAATCCCGTTCCAGCCGTTTTCAGTAAATCTGCAGCGGAGCACCTTGGCATGACCACCCTCCTGAATAGCGAGACCATGCCCACTACCTTTTTCGAATCGGCAGTCCGAAAAATCAACCTTCGCACCCCGGAGCAAAGCCACCGAAAACCGCTGCTCTCCATCGTCGAAGGAGAGATGCCTCATGGTTATTCCAGCCACAGTAGCTCCGTGCGCATTAGGACCAAACGAAATCACACTACTCTTGCCTGCTTCGCACTGTATAATCGTCTTCCCGGGGATCCCTTCGAGCTTCACCACATTGTTGATAATGAGTGGACCCTCCCATGTTCCCGCCCCCAAAACCAACCTATCCTTATCTCTCGAGGTAGCCAAGGCCTCCTCTAAAGTCGCAACATCATCGGGAATCCGGATCGTGCGCGTGTATGCTGCGATTCTCTCGTAAGTCGCTAAAATCTCAGCGTTATCAGGTGCCAGCGAAATCGCTTCCCGCATCCATTCCAGCGCCTCTTCGTTGTATTCGCCTGTATCAGCAGCGATGGTCTTGGTTTGCAGACCTAGCGCTATCACCAGATCTTCCTCTGCCTTCAGCTTGGCAGCCTTAGCATCTTTCAGTAACTCAATGGCATCCTTATCCGATTCATCGCTTTTCAACAATGCAGTCGCCCCGGATATCGCTTCATCGAAATTTCGCTCCTCCATTTGCTCGCGAACTTCCGAAAAAGCAGCCTGACGTTTCTCCTGTGACTTCGCCTCGGAAATTTTCCCAACAAGCTCCACCAATTCCTCTTCTCCGGGGTATTTCGTCAGAACCTCATTGGCAGCCTTTTCAGCATCTTCCCAACGACTCGCTTCGAATGCGGAAATCGCCTCACCCTTCCAATAACCGATAAACTGATTCTGCTCCTCGATCATCCCCGCTTCGATTCCACGGCGCCCTAAAGTCACCAATTCCGAATCTGGATAGATTCCCGCGATTTCGTCGAAGGCCTCGCCCGCTTCAGCCCACCTACGGCCCTCAATGAAGATCGAGCCCTGTCTTTCGAGGAAAGCCACCCTGGCCTGGTTACTGAGATCACGCTCCTCCTTGATCTTCAAGTAGGTCCAGCCCCCGAACCCTGCAACTGCCAGCAGTAACAGAAGCCAGCAAACCAGCATAAAACCTTTTCCCACCGTAGGTTCAGGCTCCACAACAGGTTCCTCTTCGGGAAGCTCCTGCGATTCGAGTGGTAATCCGACAGGTTCCTCCACTTGATTTTCAGAAACAAACACGGCTTGCCCCCTTTGCGCTGAAGGTTCTGCAGCCATTTCCACAACTTCCTCTCTGGGAGCGAGACCCAATGCCTCCAGATATTCCCGGACAGCAGCCAGAGCTCTATCGAACTCGACCAACCCCTGCTGATAACGCTCCGCCAACATATCGTTCGGAGCGGTGCGAACCATATCGGCGATCTGCTCACGGACTTTCTTAAATTCCTCGAGATGTGGACGTGGATCCTCGTCAGCTCCCAAACCCAAAATCTTTCTAGCTTCCGTCAGCGTCATCTTACGAACCTTATCCCACCATGCCTGATAAAAGAAAAGCCTTGAAAAAGTAAACTATATCCACGGCCACCTAGTAGTTCGCCCCCTTCAACTATGTTAGGACCTATACGAAACGCTGAACGATTGGCATCCTCCTACCCATGCCGAAGGCCTTCGAAGTTACGCGAAGACCCGGTGCCGCCTGTTGTCGCTTCCATTCATTCAGATCCACCCGCCGCTGAATCCAGCGAACCATGGATTCATCATACCCATTTTCGATGATTTCCTCAGCTCCCAGTTGCTGCTCAACGTATAGTTCCAGAATAGCATCCAGAATGTCATATTCAGGCAGGGTATCCTGATCCTTTTGATCAGGCCTCAGCTCGGCACTCGGCGGCTTCTCAATGGTGTTCCAGGGAATCCGCTCTCCACGGCGGTTGATCCAGCGCGATAGCTCGAAAACCTTCGTCTTCGGAAGATCGGAAATAACAGCCAAACCGCCGCACATATCTCCATAGATCGTGCAATACCCCACAGCCAGTTCGCTCTTGTTTCCCGTAGTCAGTAGCAGGTGGTTATCCTTGTTCGATAGAGACATGAGGAAAAGTCCTCGCAAACGCGCCTGCATGTTCTCTTCGGTCACATCCTCCTCTTTCCTCTCAAAAACCGGCCTCATGGTGCTCTTAACAGCTTCAAATGCCGCGGAAATTGATACCTCCTCGCACTCAATCCCCAGATTTTTCGCCAAAGAAAAAGAATCATCCACACTTCCCCGTGAGGAATAGGGACTAGGCATCGTCAGCCCCCTTACGTTTTCAGCTCCCAACGCGTCGGCAGCTATCACCGCTGTCAGCGCGGAATCAATCCCGCCACTGAGCCCGAGACACACACTGGAAAAACCACATTTTCTCACATAGTCCCGCAGGCCAAGAACAAGAGCGTTATAAAGCTGTTCGGTATCTTCTGTTGGAATCTCTATCTTCGCGTCTTTTCTGGAATTTTCTCCGCCCAAATCGACCACCTTGGCCTGTTCTATGAAACCCTCCATTTGCTCTATGACTTCCCCATTGGCATTCATAGCCAGCGAGTGACCGTCGAAAACCAACTGATCATTCCCGCCCACAGAGTTGCAATATACGATCGCGGCACCGGCCTGCTTTGCCACTGCCGATAACATTTCCCTTCTTCCGGAAGGCTTCCCGAGATGAAACGGAGACGCGCTCAAATTGATCAGGATATCGATCCCCTTCGCGGTCAATTCCTCGACCGGATCACGGTCATAAAATGGCCTCTGAAGATAGTCTTCCGTCCAAATATCTTCGCAGATCGTCAGCCCGATCTTATGCCCCTTCCATTCAAATACGTTACATTCCTCGCTAGGCTCAAAATACCTGCGTTCATCAAAAACATCATAGGTCGGCAGAAGCGTTTTCCACAATTTGTGGCGAATTCCCCCTTTTTCCAGCCATGCTGCGGCATTTCTGAACGGCTTACCTATCTGTTTCTCGGAGAAATCCACATAGCCCACCAGAAGTGGAACCTCCTTCACCTCGTCGGCAAGGTAATCGAGGGCCTGCAAGCACTTCGGGACAAATTGGCTTTTGAAAACCAGATCGCGTGGAGGATACCCGACCAAACTCATTTCCGGAGTCACCACTACATCCGCCCCAAGTTCCAGACACTCGCGATAAGCCGCTAAAATACGTTTCGCGTTTCCCGGAAAATCCCCCACCACCCCATTGATTTGTGCAATCCCTATCTTCATAAAGCTCCGCAAACAAATCACCCCAGAGTTCCATGCACCATCCGAAAAAGCGATTTAGTGAAACCATGTAAACGATCACAACTCCGGACAATTCCATTTCCGGAAGTGTCCCAGCTGCAAGACCGCTAAATAACCAAAACACTTACCCGCGTTTCGGTAAGCTTCTAAACTTTCAGCATCGAGCGTTCAGAACGCATAAATGAATGATCCCATCGACGCGACTTCTTCAGCCTGACCTTTATTGCCAGGCGAAGAATCCGTTCCGACATTCCAACGATCAATCAATGCCTGAAATGCCTGTGGCCGGTGAATACCATTGCCATTCCCGCAGCATCCGCCGCCGCAATAACCTCGGCATCACGCATCGAGCCACCAGGCTGGATACAAGCGGTGGCACCCGCATCAATAGCGGACTGAAGGCCATCGGCAAACGGGAACATGGCATCAGAAGCGACAATGGATCCAGCAAGGTCCAAACCAGCTTCTTTCGCTTTCCATACGGCAATCCTCGAGGAATCCACGCGGCTCATTTGCCCTGCACCAATGCCAAGGGTTCTGTCTGCTTGTGCATAAACAATTGCATTGGATTTAACATTTTTTACAATTCTCCAACCGAAGCGCATTGCACGAAGCTCTTCCTCAGTTGGAGGGCGCTTGGTCACAACCTTGCTTTCCAGATTCTCAAGACCAAGAGCACTATGATCGCGGTCCATAACCATCAATGAAGCTGGACCCGAGCGGATGACAGGGGATTTTTTCGCTACCAGATAGGCATCGTTCATCTTCATCAGACGCAGGTTTTTCTTCTTCTGCAGAAGTGCACGTGCATCCGGCTCGAACTCAGGAGCAATAATTACATCTGTAAAAATTTCTGAAATTACCCGTGCAAGCTCGATGGTAAGTGGGCGGTTCGTCACGATCACACCTCCAAATGGCGCCTGACGATCGGTTTCAAAGGCTTTTTGCCAAGCTCGACGGAGATCCTCATCGTCCTGACCTACCCCGCAAGGGTTTGTATGCTTGAGAATTGCCACCGTAGGACGCACGAAATCAAGAATCAGATCCGCTGCAGCCTCGATATCTAGGATATTCGTGTAGCTCAGTTCCTTACCCTGGACTTGGGTGAAGCAGGAGGCGAAATTGCCGTATAGGGAGCATTTCTGATGCGGGTTATCTCCATAGCGAAGTTCCTGCTCCAGCGGCATGCTAAGCGTAAACGAAGTTCCTGTGCCTTGACGTGATTGGCCGAGGAAATTGGTAATAGCTCCATCATACTGGGAAGTGCGGAGGAAAACTTTCACCGCTAGTTGCTCCCGGAGCCCCCGCGTCGTATCCCCGCCGTTTTCCCGCATTTCCTCGAGCACTACAGAATAATCATCCGGAGAAACGATGACCGTGACATGGGAATGATTCTTCGCAGCACTGCGTAGCATGGAAGGCCCACCGATATCGATATTCTCAATAGCGTCCTCAAGAGTCACACCTTCCTTCGCTACCGTCTCCTCGAAAGGATATAAATTTACGACAACCAAATCAATCGGCGGGATCTCATGCTTCTTCGCATCCGCCACATGTTGCGCGTCATCTCTCCTGTGGAGAAGACCTCCGTGGACCTTGGGGTGAAGAGTTTTCAAGCGGCCCTCGAATAGCTCAGGCGCACCGGTGTATTCGGATACATCAATCACTTTGAGACCCGCGTCGCGCAATGCTTTGGCAGTTCCTCCGGTAGAAAGAAGTTCCACGCCCATCTCGGCGAGACCCTCCGCAAAATCCACCAGACCTGTTTTGTCGGAAACCGAAAGCAATGCTCTAGAAATAGCCATAATTAAAAATATTAGGTGAGCGCCGGATCGCAGAAGCAGTTCCGACGGGCCACTCCCGTATTCAAACCCTACTCTTCAAGCAAGCTGGAAACCTCAAAACCTACACCCCTTCAATCTTCACCACTGATACACAAGCAGTTATGAAATCGAATCGAAAACGAACATTTACCCCCGCAAGCTCTGCTCCATAGATTCTTTTCTCGTCCCGAGAGCCTGCGGCAGGTCGCGGGTCCAGCGATAAAACCTCTTTAATCAAATGTTGGGAGCGCTCATCGAGTTTTTCGAACGCCCTCTTGGCAATTTCCTCAATTTTCACCTCATATCGCGGTATCTCGGCTTCCGCATAGCCTGCGCTAGCATCCGGAATGGCCTCTGCATACGGCAGATACGGCTTCACATCATAGATCGGGGTCTTATCCACTAGGTCCACTCCGCTTACATGCAGGATTGGTGGGTCTTCGTCGATCCGGTCCAATTTTACCAAGGAAAGTCCTAATCCGTTCGGACGATAAGTCGAGCGGCTGGCAAACACACCCACCCTATCATTTCCTCCCAGACGAGGTGGCCTGACCGTGGGCCGCCAGCCTTCGTCCGAAGTTTGGTGAAAGCCGAAAATTAACCAGACATGTGAAAACCCATCCAAACCACGAATCGTCTCGGGAGCGCTATAGCTTTGCGAGAATTCCAGAACGCCCCATGCGCTGGGACAGAGTCCCGGCTGCCTCGGCACCGCAAATTTGCTACCGAAACACGTTCTTATAAACCCGATAGGCTCAATTTCCATATCCGCTACCTATTCACAAAAAAGCCCCACGCTCCAGAAAAGAGCGCAGGGCCGGGAAATATTCGGACACAAGATTCCGAACCTGTTTCGTTATTTCATTTTGAAGTGGATGCTGCTGCGGAGCAAGCCGTCCTCTTTTCGGATAGTCCAATCAAGCGTATCAAAGTCTTTCGAGGCTGCGATGATCTCTTTAATATCCTTCTTGTTACGGTTGAAGTTCCTCAACTGAAACTCGTTGGGGAACAGATCGTCAGCGTTGTTCTCAACCATCGTCATCATTTCATCAGCGTAGTTGGTAAGGGTATTGAAGTTCACGTAGAATTTGATGCCGTTGCCCTCGACGCCACCGGCGGAAGCCTTACCGATCAAATCGATTGCGCGCGTTTTTGATGAAGATGCGGCGAACCATTCGTCGCTAACTGTGACAGAAGGCATGAAGTCATCCTGGAAGAACGGAAGAGGGAAGAACCAGGTGGTCATTCCGTCTTTTTCTGAACTCATCGGCTTCTGCATAGGGATATTTTTCCCTGTCATTTCACTCGCCTTTGCGAGAAGCGATGTCGCTCTTCCGTCAATTTTCGTCCATGCGGATGCAAGTTTTTCGCGATCTTCCACAGGAGCGATCATCGTCAACCTCGGCGCTTTCGCATCATTGATGACCGCTTGCGGGACACCGGGAACGGCAGGAAAAGCACCCTCCAAGTCTACCACAACAGCATACTCGTCACCTAGCCCCTGGGCAAGATCTCCACTGATGGCCTCATAGATTCCTACGACATCTTCACGAAACTGCGCATCGAACAACTGGGCGTATTGCTTCATTTCAACAAAATCTCTGTCGTCGATATCAAGCTCGGATACCTTCATCGTTACCGCGTAAGCAGTTTCGAGAAGAGCCTCCGCGTACTCGCCTAATTTCTCATCATATTTTGCATCGCCGGGAACATTGAGGAATAGCAAATTACTTCCGCTATCACCCAAGTGGGAGAGGGTAGTGGATTTCTTCCAATCAACTGCACCTTTGTCATATCCGCCAAAGCTCTCGATTTTCAGCCCGTTGTCTACAAATGCGACTAACCCAAGATCGTCGTAGGATCCAAGGTCCAGCAAAGCTTCTTCGCGGTCAGCAATGATCTGGAACATTGCCTGCAGATCGCGCGTATCACCGAGTGAAGTGCCACCGGCAATGCCATCACGCAGTCCTAAAGCATATGTCGCGAGTCCACCCGATTCATCGATCAGGGTTTTAGCAAGTTCATCATCGCCGTAAATAAGTGAAACCAACTGCTTGTCCGCATAGGCATCCACAAAATTGAGTTCGCCGGATGCGACTAAAGAGTCTTTCACACCCGAACTAAGAGCGAGCTTGTCCTGATTACCACCGATCATAGCCACGACATAATTGCCGACAGTGCCTGTCACGATTGTGAGCTTTTTACTGCGAATGATGTCCAGAAGCTCTGTAATATCTTCAGCGCTTAGATCCTTCTCCATACTCTCACGTTCACCCTCCATCACTTCGGCGATTTTCTCGCCCAAAACCTGATACCCGGAAAAAGTGGATCCCCCCGTTTCAAACTCTACGGGCGCAACCATTTCACCAGCCATCGCAAACATCCCCATGCCGGAATTGACAAGCTGTGCCGCTTGCTCCACTTCACCGTCCTTAGCACGGAAGGCCATGTAAAGTGTCGGCATATCAACCTCTTTCAACAGCTTCAGACCGGATTCAGGATCATTCAGAAGTGATTTAACCAACTCTTCGCTACCAAAGGAGTTTCCAATGCTCTCCTCGAAAGCACCGGGACTCTTGGTTTCAGCAAAGGACAATGCTGCTTTCCCTAGCGCTACCGCCTGAAAATATGCCATTCTCCGATTGAAGATAAGTGCATTGCCAGCTTCCGCGCTTGTTGTGCTACCAAAGGCCAACGTCACTTCTTGCCCGAGCAACATCCAAGGACTTGGCTGCCCCTCTTGAGCAGGTGCAATCTCCATTTCATTCTCCATCTGCTCCGCATCTGGAGCCTCAATCTCATCTTCTTCAAGAATCTCCTCCTCGATCATAGGATCCACCATGGCATCCTCAACCATTGGCTCTTCAATATGGTCCTCTTCGAGCATCGCATTACCCATTCCAAGATTGCCCTCGATAAGTCCATAGAGCTCCAGTGCTTTCAGCTGTTCCGCCGCCTGTTTCGCATTGTATGCCGAAACAACAACTTGAGTATCCTTCGGCAGATACTGTGCGAACCCAAGTTTCGCAGCACGTTCCTCATCGCTGAGTTTTGCCTCAAGGGGATCGGATTTTGGAGTAACCACCTCTTCGACAGTCTCCAGAACTTTCTCCACGATAGACTGATCTTCGTCGCCACTCTCGGTATTCTTAGGTTTCTCCTTACACGCAAAGACGCCTAAAGAAACCGCAGGGACGAGCCACCATGCATTTTTTTGCATTTTCATGCACTTAGTAAAAAAGGACTACCTAACGCTTACAAGTCCCAATGGCCTTATTACAATTCTTTTACATCCGGGGTGTTAAGATTCCATTCTGGTTTGAATTCCGGAAATTTCAGGATAGAAATGCACATGGATTTGTCCACTTTCCGCAAAGAATATTCTACAAAAGGCCTTCATCGCGAAGATCTTTCAAGGGATCCCATCGAGGTATTCGAGCAGTGGTTTAAACAAGCTTCCGAACTAGGTATCCATGAACCGAATGCCATGACCCTGGCCACAGTATCTCCGGATGGATTGCCCTCGCAGCGCACGGTCTTATTAAAGGCATTTAACCACGACGGCTTCACATTCTTCACAAACTATTCATCAAGAAAGGGTATTCAGATCGATAATAATCCATCCGTTTCGGTACTCTTTCCATGGCTAACACTCGAACGCCAAATAATTATCCAAGGAATCGTAACTAAAGTTACAAAAGAAGAATCACTCGAATATTTTCGTTCCAGACCCCGTGATTCTCAGATTGGAGCTTGGGTCTCGGATCAATCCACTGTCATCAATTCTCGTGGGATTTTGGAACAAAACCTTACTGAAATTTCCAGAAAATACGAAGGTAAGGATGTCCCGCTGCCACCGCATTGGGGCGGATATAGAATTAAACCCAAGACAATCGAATTCTGGCAAGGCGCCGCAGCGCGGATCCACGATCGCTTCATCTATACAGTCCAATCCAGCGGCGATTGGCTCATGCAGCGCCTTTCGCCCTAACAGTCCCTTAAACTTGTAATGAAGCGCTACAAACAAAAGTTTTGTTCCATCCTCTCAATACCAGTACTCCTCCTGGTATTTTCAAGCTGTGCGGATAGAGTCGAATCAGAGCCGTCTGAGAAAAAGGAAGTCCAAGAAAAACGAAGCGTTGTAGGACGTGTCGCATCGATTCCCGCAAACCGAACCTTCGTTTTGATACAGGCCTACGGAACATGGACTGTGCCGAGTGGATCCATACTTACAACCCAAGGTCCAAATGGACGTTCTGCAAATCTACGGGTTAGCGGAGAAAAACTTGGGCAATACGCCGCCGCAGATATCCAGTCCGGCACCCTCGAAGTTGGAGACGGAGTCTATAGTATAGTTGTTCCTGTTGAAGATGATTCTGTATCTCCAACATCTGACTCGGCTCAGGAATCAGAAACTTCTCCCGTGCTCCTTCCCTCCGAAACCGAATTATTGGAGGATCAACCGATTATCCCTACCTCGTCACCACAAGGGGCATCGGAATAGTTATAACGCTCATTCCCGCAGCCTGCGCTGCAATTACACCGGGAGGTGCATCCTCGAGAACCAAGCATTTCCCTGGTTCCACACCAAGCAGTTGAGAAGCTTTCAGGAAAATATCAGGGGCCGGCTTTCCGTTCGTGACGTCATCAGCTGTAACCACTTCATCAAACCAATCGGAACAGCCAAGTAGAGAAAGTGTTTTTTCTACAACGTAGCGTGAGCCACCCGATGCAACAGCCATTGGAATTTTGCCTCGAAGTGATTGCGCAAATTCTGCGACTTCCTCAATGAATTCAACGTTGGCCAATTTCTTCAGATACGCCTCACGTTTTGCGAGTGCAATCGCATCAGGATCGAGCTTCAGATCGTATTCAACGTTTAGATCCTTAACGATATCCCGAGTGGGCCTTCCTCCCATCGCGAAAAACACGTCCTCCTTAAAAATCCCTCCTGCGCCAAAAGTAGCAAGAGCTTCACACCAAGCATCAAAATGTGCCGGCATGGAATCTACCAATGTGCCATCACAATCAAAAATTACTGCTTCAAACCCACCCTTCGGAAACTCAACTAGCCCTATACTCGACATAACGGGGCACGGGGTATCTCTTGCTACTGGCATTTGCAAGCCACTATCGTAAAGAAAACAGAATCAGTCCTACTGCTCGTCTTGTTCACAAAAGCCTGATCCGATCCCCACTGGGTTATTTTTCGGTTTCCGTTTTGGGGATTAAACAAACTTCCGATTAGTAGCCGACCGAAGCTCAACGGCTTTCCGCCTTGAATCCTATCTCGATCAGTGAACTTTCAACATACTACCTCTGAGGAACCATCACTTTTTTTTTCGGGTTGCATAGCTTGTTGCGCGTTTTAGCCCTGCTGGCTGCTGGTTTCGCATTGGGCCTGCTGTCTGCTGGCTTCGCACATTGGACCCTGCTGATTGGTGTCTTAGTGTCCGCCGGTTGGCGCTAGTCTTCAGCATCCTCGGATTTCTGGGCAAAAAAAGAGCCCGACTCCTTGGTTAAAAGGAGCCGGGCATATACCTGGCGACGACCTACTCTCACAGGACCTATCGTCCCACTACCATCGGCGCTGCAGCGTTTCACTTCCGGGTTCGGAATGGGACCGGGTGGTTCCACCGCGCTCTGGTCACCAGAGGGCAATTGTGGTATCGGGTAGTCTTACCCGCTTCCAGAACTGTTTCTCTGATGAGCTGAACCGAGATGTTACCTAGTGTGTGTCACTGGCAGCTTGTCGCTTCTGTTCTATTTCAATGTCAGGTTCGCTCCCTGACATCCATATGGAGATAGTAATTTTCTTGGCGTAGAGCACGATGCAAGCCTCAGAGATGAGCCTTACACGATACTTTTGATATCCGAATTCAATAAAGGATAATCAAGTCAAACGGATGATTAGTACTGGTAAGCTGAATATATTACTACACTTACACTTCCAGCCTATCGACGTCGTAGTCTTCGACGATCCTTAAGGGAAAATTCATCTTGGGATTGGCTTGGCGCTTAGATGCTTTCAGCGCTTATCCATTCCGCACGTAGCTACCCAGCCATGCTCTTGACAGAACAACTGGTACACCAGAGGTGCGTCGATTCCGGTCCTCTCGTACTAGGAACCGAACCCCTCAATTTTCCTACGCCCACAGAGGATAGAGGACCGAACTGTCTCGCGACGTTCTGAACCCAGCTCGCGTGCCGCTTTAACCGGCGAACAGCCGGACCCTTGGGACCTTCTCCAGCCCCAGGATGCGACGAGCCGACATCGAGGTGCCAAACTTCATCGTCGATATGAACTCTTGGATGAAATCAGCCTGTTATCCCTAAGGTACCTTTTATCCGTTGAGCGACGGCAATTCCACATTCAACCGCCGGATCACTTAGGCCTACTTTCGTATCTGCTCGACTTGTAGGTCTCACAGTTAGGCGGGTTTATGCCTATGCACTCGACACACGGTTACAAACCGTGCTGAACCCACCTTCGCGCTCCTCCGTTACTCTTTAGGAGGATACCGCCCCAGTAAAACTGACCGGCTGACACTGTTCTCTGGCCTGATTCAAGGCACAAAGTTAGATCTTCCAACACCCAAGGGTGGTATCTCACTGGCGACTCCATGATGTCCTAAAACACCACTTCAAAGTCTCCCACTTATGCTGAGCATGAAAATCGAAAAACCAATGACAGCTTACAGTTAAGGTCTATAGGGTCTTTCCGTCCTTCTGCGGGTAGGCGGCATCTTCACCGCCATTACAATTTCACTGAGCACCTGGTTGAGACAGCGCCCAACTCGTTTCACGATTCGTGCAGGTCGGAACTTACCCGACAAGGAATTTCGCTACCTTAGGACCGTTATAGTTACGGCCGACATTCACGGGGACTTGGGTTCAAAGCTTCGCCACGAGGGCTAACATCTTGCCTTAATCTTTCCGCATTGGTCACGTGTCACATCCTATACTTGGACTTGCGTCTTGGCAGAATGCTGTGTTTTTGCTAAACAGTCGGTTGGGCCATTTCACTGCGACCTATGATAAATCATAGGTACCCCTTCTCCCGAAGTTACGGGGCCAATTTGCCGAGTTCCTTAACCAGGGTTCACTCTTACGCCTTGGTATATTCTACCCACCCACCTGTGTCGGTTTACGGTACGGGTTCCTTAGCATACACTGGGACTTTTCTCGGCACATGTTTTGACAATACGGTTCAGCCGAAGCATCCCCTCAGAATTCAATCACTTAGTTGTCTCCACACATGCGTCCTCCCAGTTAAAGGGTTGGAAGTGCAGGAATATTAACCTGCTGTCCATCGGCTACGCCTATCGGCCTTGCCTTAGGTCCCGACTAACCCCGGGACGAAAATCGTAGCCCGGGAAACCTTGGGTTTACGGCGGCCGGGGATTTCACCCGGCTTATCGTTACTTATGTCTGCATCCTCTCTTCTCAACTCTCCACGGTCAGTCACCATCGCGCTTCAATGTGTTGAGAATGCTCCTCTACCACGCCATCCCCCAGGGGATGACATCCAGAGCTTCGGTACTATGCTTATCGCCAATCATTTTCGGCGCAGAATCTCTCGATGAGTAAGCTATTACGCACTTTTTAAATGGTGGCTGCTTCTAAGCCAACATCCTCACTGTCTATGAAATTCCACCTCCTTTCCACTTAGCATAGTTTAGGCACCTTAGCTGCTGATCAGGGTTGTTTCCCTTTTGACGATGAAGCTTATCCCCCACCGTCTCACTGCTGCGCTCTACCCCATGGTATTCGGAGTTTGATAGGGGTTGGTAGGCGGGTATGCCCCCTAGCCCTGTCAGTGCTCTACCCCCATGGGTCAACACGCAACGCTGCACCTCAATGCATTTCGAGGAGAACCAGCTATCACGGGGTTTGATTAGCCTTTCACTCCTACCCTCAGCTCATCCGAGAATTTTTCAACATTCACCGGTTCGGTCCTTCACGTAGTATCACCTACGCTTCAACCTGGCCAAGGGTAGATCACCTCCGCTTCGGGTCTAGCACATGCAGCTATGATCGCCCTATTCGGACTCGCTTTCGCTTCGCCTACGTTCCAGAAGAACTTAAACTTGCCACATATACTAACTCGCAGACTCATTAAGCAAAAGGCACGCCATCACCCCGAAGGGCTCTGACACCTTGTAGGCACACGGTTTCAGGTTCTATTTCACTCCGCTCACAGCGGTTCTTTTCACCTTTCCCTCACGGTACTGGTTCACTATCGGTCGCTAACTAGTATTTAGCCTTATGCGGTGGTCCGCACAGATTCATACGGCGTTTCACGTGTGCCGTATTACTCAGGAACTCCCTAGGGCTTCGCTAGATTTCGATCACGGGGATTTCACCCTCTATGTCGGAACTTTCCAGGTCCTTAATCTATCTATTGAAGTCCCACGTCGGGGTCCTACAACCCCGGAGACAAGTCTCCGGTTTGGGCTGATCCGCTTTCGCTCGCCACTACTGACGGAATCGATTCTCTTTCTTTTCCTCCGGTTACTGAGATGTTTCACTTCACCGGGTATCGCGTACTGTTTCCTAACTTCCCTTCTCACCTTGCGGTGGTCAGGCTTCAGAAACAGACAATAATGTATTACCACTATTAGGTTACCCCATTCGGGAATCTCCGGATCAAAGTATGTTCACTACTCCCCGAAGCTTTTCGCAGCTGACCGCGCCCTTCATCGCCTGTTAGCACCAAGGCATTCACTGTGTGCCCTTTAAAACTTGATTTCCAATTATGAAATCAGGCTGTTTCTTAATGAGTTCTTCACATCCTAACTCCGCATTGCTGCTTTGCTACGATGATCTGTTCTCTTAATTTTGTTACTTCGGATTGCTCCAAAATAACGATTTGCCATAAAATTATGTATTATTAGGTATTCGAATATATTTCCAAGTATCGCGTAAGAATGGCTCACATGAGCTTACATTACTTATACTTTACAGAAAATTGTTTCTCTCCATATGGATGTCAAAGAGCGGACACTAACGTGTCTTACTTTTCATTAGATAGTGTGAAAACAGTGTCCTCGATTTGCCAATCGGGTAATGGTGGGCCTGGCTGGACTCGAACCAGCGACCCCACGCTTATCAAGCGTGTGCTCTAACCAACTGAGCTACAGGCCCAATATAGTTACCCTTGGATCAATAGTATTCATTGCTGAACAACTACCGAGTGATCCACTGGTGGAGGTTAACGGATTCGAACCGTTGACATTCTGCTTGCAAAGCAGACGCTCTACCAACTGAGCTAAACCCCCTTAATTCAGGGAGAAATGTTTTCGAAGAAAAAGATCAAATTGTGCGCTGCTCTACTCTGAACGTTATTCACAGATTTTGTTTATAGTTGTTTTAGGTGCTAGTCCTTGCGGACTTGCAACCCCAATAAATTGGGGCTCGACCTATGACAGTGACGGTAACGATGTGAGTCGTTATTGTTATTTCTAACGTCCATTTGCCATTTACTCCGTAGAAAGGAGGTGATCCAGCCGCAGGTTCCCCTACGGCTACCTTGTTACGACTTCATCCCAGTTACCAGCTTCACCTTAGGACCGATTAAACGATACTTCGGGTGCTACCGGCTTCCATGATGTGACGGGCGGTGTGTACAAGACCCGGGAACGTATTCACGGGGCCGTAGATGATGCCCCATTACTAGCGATTCCAACTTCATGGAGGCGAGTTGCAGCCTCCAATCCGAACTGGGCCCAGTTTTACAGATTTCCTCCACCTCGCGGTATCGGTTCTAATTGTACTGGGCATTGTAGTACGTGTGCAGCCCTAGGCGTAAGGGCCATACTGACCTGACGTCGTCCCCACCTTCCTCCCAGTTGATCTGGGCAGTCTGATTAGAGTTCCCACCATTACGTGCTGGCAACTAATCACAAGGGTTGCGCTCGTTGCGGGACTTAACCCAACATCTCACGACACGAGCTGACGACGGCCATGCAGCACCTGTGGAAATCCCCCGAAGGGTCACACGCTTTCACGTGCTTAGAGATCCATGTCAAGCCTAGGTAAGGTTCTTCGCGTTGCATCGAATTAAGCCACATACTCCACCGCTTGTGCGGGTCCCCGTCAATTTCTTTGAGTTTTAGTCTTGCGACCGTACTTCCCAGGCGGCACGCTTAACGCGTTAGCTCCGGCACAAGGGGGGTCGAATCCCCTCACACCAAGCGTGCACCGTTTACTGCTAGGACTACAGGGGTATCTAATCCCTTTCGCTCCCCTAGCCTTCGAGCCTCAGCGTCAGTAAATGTCCAGTAGCTCGCTTTCGCCACGAGTGTTCCTCTCGATATCTACGCATTTCACTGCTACACCGAGAATTCCAGCTACCCCTCCATTACTCTAGCACGGCAGTATCCGATGCAGTTCCAGGGTTGAGCCCTGGGATTTCACATCCGACTTACCGCGCCGCCTACGCTCCCTTTACGCCCAGTGATTCCGAATAACGCTCGGGACCTTCGTATTACCGCGGCTGCTGGCACGAAGTTAGCCGTCCCTTCCTCTTCTAGTACTATCAACCCTGTTCGCTATTAACGACCAGGTCTTTCTCCTAGATGACAGGAGTTTACAATCCTAAGACCGTCATCCTCCACGCGGCGTTGCACCATCAGGGTTGCCCCCATTGTGAATTATTCTCGACTGCTGCCACCCGTAGGTGTCTGGACCGTGTCTCAGTTCCAGTGTGACTGATCGTCCTCTCAGACCAGTTACCCGTCGTAGCCTTGGTGAGCCGTTACCTCACCAACAAGCTGATAGGGCGCGAACCAATCCTGTAGCGACAGCCCGAAGGCCACCTTTAATCTTGCGATACCATGGGGTATTAATCCACCTTTCGGTGGGCTATCCCCCTCTACAGGGCATGTAATTCACGTGTTCCTCACCCGTCCGCCACTAAAATCTTCCAATATAAATACCGAAATCATTCCGTGCGACTTGCATGTCTTAAACACGCCGCCAGCGTTCATTCTGAGCCAGAATCAAACTCTCCGTAAAAAATTCGGTTGGCGTAATTATCCAGGCCGAAACCCTTCTAATTGCGTAATTTTCCAAATTGTTCTTATAAGAAAGAAACCCGAAGGCCTCCCCCTTACGTACTGCGCGTTAATTTCGCGCAGCGCACAATTTAATCTTTTTCTTCATCCCAACAAAAATCTCATCTGCTTACGACTGCCACTTTCCTTTGTAAGTCGAACTTACTTCCAGAACTTGGCGCGATTCTTGCTAGGCCACACTATCAAAGAGCTTGTTTCGAGGGGACTAAAAAGCCGATCGGGTAATTGCTGTCGAAAGTAAACTTTCGAGGAGCGGGTTACCGCGACCGACTGGCAGTCTCTCGGTCGGCGCTGAGTCGCGTCGACGGGCGAAACCTAGCTCAAATATCCCCAAAACGTCAATACGTTTCTGCAGGTTTTGTTGAGAAAATTTCAGGGATACCTCTAACTTCCTAACCGTGAGCTCTTTACGCGGAATTCAAACTCGAAATATTTTTCGTCCGTAACTCCACATTTTGCATGTCGTATACAGCAAATTACAAACTCTCAATAGACCCCTTCTAAGATCTGAGTCTTAAGTGCGAATTCTACAGCGATCTCTACGCTTACAAAAAAGCCAGCGTCGAAACGCTGGCTCTCATCAAACAAGTTCTCTTAGCTAGTCGCTGCTAGGATGGCCAATGGGACAGATCTCTCAGAAGGTCCAAACGGGCTTCAATTTCCTTCTTACTTACAGCGGCCAATTTATCAGTTGAAAAAGCTTCACATGTGAAGGAGGCGACGACCGAGCCATAGACGACCGCCTGTCGCACATCGTCGAACGTGTATTCGGATTTCTCCAGAGATGATAGATAGCCCGCTAACGCACCCAGGAACGAATCTCCTGCCCCTGTTGGGTCTGCAACTTCACAAAGCGGAAACGCCGCACACCTGAAGAGATCGTAATTCTTTCCAAATAGGGTGAATTTTGAGGGTTCACCGCCTTCAGCATGCTGTGAAAACAGAATTGCTCCGAACTCACCTAATTTGATCACCACATTGTTTGGTCCCTTTCCAAGTAGCCGCTCGCCGGCAACCATCAGATTCGATGTTTTGCAAAAATCACGAGCTTCAGATTCATTAATGACGAGCAAGTCGATCTTTTTCAAAACCTCATGAAGCTCGTCATTTGCGATCGTAATCCAAAGATCCATCGTGTCTGCGGCTATGAATGGCTTTTCAGCAGTAAGCTGCTCAATCATCTGAAGTTGATTAACCGGATGCATGTTCGCCAACACAACTACCGGAGCTGATGCCATCTCGGCAGGCACCTTCGGCGTCCAGTCTTCCAGAACATTGATAGCCACATCAAGAGTATCACGATCGTTCATATTCTCATGATACTCACCGCTCCATGAGAAGGTATCTCCCTCGGACTTCTCGAGCCCCACCGTCGAAATCCCCTTCGATTCGAAGTGATCCAGATGTTGTTGCGGAAAATCCTTTCCTATAATCCCAACAAGATGGATCGGAGAGGTGAAATAAGATGCTGCAATGGCTGTGTAAGAAGCGGAACCTCCGAGAAGGTTTTTTCCCTCTGCTGTTGGCGTTTTGATATTATCGATAGCGATAGAACCGCCAATAAGGACGGCATTTTCTGAATTGGGCATGCCATTGGCTAACCTTTCCGCAGGATAATTCACAATCCAGAATTCAGCATTTCCGATTTCATTGGGACAGCTTTAAGGTTGAATTCAAAAGTGATCGTGGTGTGACTTCCCTAATCTTTGATCCATCCATGAAAATGCAACCGAGCTATGTACGATAAAAATGGAATCCTAATTGCTACCCCCCTACGTTGGGACGAGGCATGCTTTTCCGTGCCCGCAATCAGGGCTCTGTGCAGCTCTGGATTGGCAGGAGGACTACTATGCCCGGCGGAGCAAGAGGAATTTTGGGAAACCGTATGTCCGCTACCTATTACCATATATCCCGAAAACGCTACTATTTCCAAGCTACTGAAAATTATCGGAGCGGGGTGGGAGGCTTCACTGGTATGGGAAAATGAACGAGCAGCAAAGGCATTTGCGAAACTTAAAATCCAGAAACGCCTTGGACCATCCGATTCTCCGATAAGTAAATATCTCACCCACCCGATTGAGACTGCCGAGAAATCTGTAGAGCACCGCGTCCACTTTTATCTCAATACCTGTGAAAAGATGGGACTGCCCGTCAAAAAACCGGAGTATTTCCTGCCTGCTAATTTGGGACAAAAGCAACAATCAAACACAGTCCTCCTCTGCCCTGGTTCAGATTTTGGTATCAGTTACGAGTGGCCTCTGGAAAAATGGCAGGAATTGGCCATTAAACTTCTAGACCAGGGAAAGAAGCTCACGGTCGCATGCCTTATTGGAGGTAGGGGGCAAGGGAAAGCACTTGCCGACAAATTAGGGGATCGTGTTGGTTTTTTCGAGGCGTCACCGTTGGCGGGCACTCTCCCGCTTCTGGCAAGCCATGCGCTTGTTATCTCGGCGGATAGTTCTCTCCCCCACCTTGCCGCTCACGCCGGCACCACCTGTCTGACTTTATTCGGTCCAAACGAGCCTTTGTGGAAACGTCCACTGGGCACCCGACATGTAGTAGCAAAGAAAGCAGTGGAATGCTCACCTTGTTTCTCAGAGAAATGCCTGCTCGATCAGCGTTGCCAGACAGAGTTGGACGTCAACACTGTCTTCAAAGCCATCCCAGGGTTGGAAGGATCAGCCTTTGATCAGCATCCGTAGCCCAAAAACAACGAGTACCACCCCAAAGGTTCGCGTTAGCATTTGGTTGGATAAAGATCTCATCAGATCACTGCCGAACCAAGCGGTCAAAGCTGAGGCAGCCCCTACTGCTACTACGATCTTCCAATCGATCAGATTGCCTGAACGCGCATTGTTCACCGTAGCGGCTAAAGCAGTTACAATTATAACAGCCAAAGAAGTGGCCACCGCCTGCTTCTGTTCAAATCCGAGGAAAGTTACAAAAGCTGGAACGAGAACAATCCCGCCTCCTACACCACAGAGCGCCCCCAACAGACCGGCCGTCAAACCGATGAGAATGGAAAGAATAACAATTTTCATAAGTTTGGTTCTGTTTCTAAAATCCCCCTAAACGCCTTCATTTTATTCAAAGAAGGTATCCTCATGCCGATAAGGTGGAGCGCAACAACATAAAAAGGAAAGATCCTTCACCGCATGAATTTCGTGCCACGCACCAGCAGGAATCAAAATAGCATCTCCGGCCACCACCATTTGTTGCTCTCCGTCGATTTCCATTTGCCCGCTACCACCCAAGATATAGTAAAACTCCTCGCTCTCCTTATGATAGTGCCGCTGCGTGCATTCCCCGGAAGGAATTCGTGCTTCCGCTAGGCTCTGATTTTTTACTGGAGCGTTCGCGAGATCCAGCAGACTGGTAATATTTGAGCCATCCTTTGTAATGAAAGGCACCTGCTTCGAGTGTTTCCTGATTTCCATAAAATACCCCTTCCCTCTACCTACTAGCAACGGAGTATACCACTAGGAATTCCCGCAAATTACAGACCTTGCATCAATTGCGCCTAGCAACTAAATCACAGCGAGATCGATCCAGTGCCAAGTCTTACTTTCAAACGAATCACACCTCAACCTTCTCAACCAGTGCGCCCCGGCCTTATCTTAAAACTATCATCGCCCGATCAATCAGGAATCGTAGCGAGAATTGCCACCTACGTAGCCTCTCACAGCGGAAATCTTATCGAGTTCAATCAATTTTCCGATCGAGTCGGTAAAAAATTCTTCGCACGTCTCGAAATCGATACCGCGAATCTCGACGTCACAGTTGAAGATTTCAAAGCTAGCTTCGGCACGCTTGGTCGCTCTCTCGGCGCCACATGGCACTTCCGTACTTTGCCTTATAAAATGCGCACCGCCGTCCTCGTCACGAAGACCGATCATTGCCTCAACGAAATTCTCCTTCGAACTGAACTCAATGAACTTCCTATCGAGATCACTTCACTGATTGGAAACCGCACCAACTGCGCGCCGATTGCCGAAAAAGCAGGCCTCCCTTTCCATCACATAGAGATGGACGGAGACCACCGCGAAAGCGGCTTCGAGCAAATCCGCTCTCTCATTCTAGACCAAGACGTCGAACTCATCGTCCTCGCCCGGTTCATGCAGATCCTACCAAATAGCTTCTGCCAGGAATTTTCGGGAAAAATCATCAACATCCATCATTCCTTCCTCCCCGCATTTATCGGTGCCAACCCCTATCGCCAGGCGCACGACCGCGGAGTCAAACTCATCGGCGCCACCTGTCACTACGTCACAGCCGATCTGGATGCGGGACCAATCATTGAACAGGAGGTCGAGCGAGTCTCTCACTTCCACTCCCCCAATGACCTCGCCCGCCTAGGACGCCAGTGCGAACGAATCGCTCTGGCCAAAGGGATTCGCTTCCACGTGCACGACCGCACAGTCATCGACGGCCACCGCGCCATCGTCTTTCCGGACTAGGAAGCCCCGAATTTTACCGTTTAGAAACGCCTCCTATAACCACTCCCGCCAGGCAAACAAAAATCACTCTCAACCGAAAGATGGTATTTTAGAGTTGAGTTTTGAATTTTGTAAGTTGCCAACCCCGCCTTCCTACCCATAGCTTCCCTCCCCCAAAGCAGAACATTTATGAACATCGTCGTCGAAAAACAGCCGAAATGCATCGCAACACTCAACGTGGAAGTTCCCGCCGCCGACGTTGCCGCCAAACGCGCATCCATCACCTCTACCTACACATCCCAAGCTAAGATCCCAGGCTTCCGCCCAGGAAAGGCTCCTAAAAGTGTAATCAACAAGCGTTTCGGCAAGGAGATCTCAGCAGAACTCAACGAAGCCATCTTCAGAACAGCATGTGACGAAGCACTTGAGAAAGAAGACCTCAAGGTCCTCGACTTCGGCTTCCCTGAGAATCTTGAAGAAAAGGAAGACGGCACAATCACCTTCTCCACCAACCTCATTCTCGCTCCTGAATTCGAGCTTCCGGAATACAAGGGAATCGAAATCAAATCCCCGCCGACCGAAGTCACAGATGAAGAGCTCAATGCTCAACTCGAAAACCTCCGCGAGCGCCTCGCCGAGTTCGAAGACGTGGCCGATCGCCCGATCCAGAACGACGACATCGCAGTAGTGGATTTCACTACCACCATCGACGGCAAAGAGCTCACCGAAGTTATCGGTGAAAAAGGCCAGTACCTCGCTAAACGTGAGAACCACTGGCTTCCAATTAAGGAAGGATCATTCCTCCCGGGTTACGCAGAGCAACTCGTCGGCCTCAACGAAGGAGACAAAAAGGATGTAACTATCACTCTAGACGACGAATTCCCATTCGAAGAACTTCGCGGCAAGGAACTCACCCTCCACACGAGCGTGGAAGGCATCAAAACCCAGAAGCTTCCAGAGCTTGATGACGCATTCGCTGAGAAACTTGTTCCAGGAAAAGGACTCGAAGACATCAAGGACATGCTTCGTGACAACATGGGCCAGGAAAAAGTAAAACAAGTCAACGACCTCAAAGTGAACCAGATCGTTGAGCACCTCAACAAAGTGGTTACCTTTGACCTCCCTGAAGCCATCGTCGAGCGCGAGACTCAAAACCAGGCAAACGCACTCGTCGAAGAAGGCACCAAACAAGGCGCATCCGAAGATGATATCGTGAAACGTGAGGAAGAAATCTTCTCCGCCGCCACACAACGGGCCACCACCAACCTCAGCACAAACTTCATTCTTCAGGAAATCGCCCGTGAAGAGAAAATCTCTGTTAGTGATAACGACCTTCTCGCGCGCATTCAGCAAATCGCTGAACAACGCAAAGAGCCTATCAAGAAAGTCATCAAGGACCTTCAGAAGAATAATCAGATCCAATCGATCCGTAATTCCATGATCATTGGTCAGACCATTGACTTCCTTCTTGAGCAGGCGAAAGTCACTGAAGTTTCCGCAGAGGAATTCGAAGCAAAAGACGCTGAATAATTATCATGAACCACTTTCCACACTTCAACAACGCCTCCTACGAGGCACCGAAAAACAACTACTACGTACCCGTTGTCATCGAGTCTGATGCACGTGGAGAGCGTTCGTTCGATATTTATTCGCGCCTTCTCAAGGACCGCATCATCTTCATTGGCACAGCCATTGATGATGGTGTCGCAAACTCGGTCATCGCACAGCTTCTGTTTCTTCAGATGCAGGATCCCAAAAAGGACATCCACATCTACATCAACAGTCCCGGCGGTTCAGTGACCGCCGGCCTCGCAATGTATGATACCATGCAGTTCCTCACATGCGATGTGAACACCTACTGCATCGGTATCGCAGCATCCATGGGCTCGGTTCTCCTTACCGCGGGAACAAAGGGCAAACGTTTCTGCCTCCCTAACTCACACGTCATGATCCATCAGGTATCCGGCGGTGCGCAGGGAACAGCCTCGGATGTGGAACGGACCATCGGGTTCATGTTCAATCTCAAGAAAAAACTCAACGGCATCCTTGCCCACCACACAGGCAAAACCGTAGAGGAAATTGAAAAAGATTCCGACCGTGATAATTACATGTCCGCCGAGGAATCCGTAGCCTACGGCCTCGTCGATAAAGTTCTCGAATCCCGCAAGCAACTGCCCGAATCCGTGCAGACCGAGCTGGACAAACCATCCGAGTAATTCACTCGAGATATTTTGTTTCGGATTTGAAAATTAGAGTTTAGAGTTTTCCTCATGGCACGCGCTTCCAATCTCACCATGTGCTCCTTCTGCGGAAAGAGCCACTCAGAGGTCAAAAAACTCATCGCTGGCCCGGGCGTTTACATCTGTAACGAATGTGTAGACGTCTGCGGCAACATCCTGGCAAAAGAGCTCAACCCAACCGATGCGAAAGCCACGGGGAAAAAAGCCAAAAAGAAACCCTCCAGCAAAGGCTTGGAGGAAATCCCCACTCCTGCGGAACTTGTAGGTGAGTTGGATAACTACGTCATCGGCCAAGAGAATGCCAAACGCACGCTATCCGTAGCTGTATACAACCATTACTTGCGCCTCAATCAGGACGATCTCAACCACTCCGCGGAATTCAACGACGTAGAAATTGAGAAATCAAACGTCCTCCTTCTCGGTTCCACCGGATCCGGGAAAACACTTCTCGCCCGCACACTTGCGCGGGTCCTTGATGTTCCCTTCTGCATCGTGGATGCCACGACCCTCACAGAGGCCGGCTATGTTGGAGAAGATGTGGAAAACATTATCCTACGTCTACTCCAAGCCGCTGATTTCGATGTCGAGCGCGCCGAACGGGGGATAATCTACGTCGATGAAATCGATAAAATCGGGCGCAAAACGGAGAACGTATCCATCACCCGGGACGTATCCGGCGAAGGTGTCCAGCAGGCCCTTCTGAAAATCCTCGAAGGAAGCGTCTGCAATGTCCCCCCGCAAGGTGGTCGCAAACACCCGCAGCAGGAATATATCCAGGTCAACACCGAGAAAATCCTCTTCGTCTGTGGCGGTGCCTTCGTTGGGCTAGAGGATATTGTACGCCGCCGTCTCGGCAGCAAAACTCTCGGATTCCATAGTGAAAACAAGGTTGATGAATTCGATGAAAAGACTTCAAAGATTCTCACCAAAGTACTTCCGGAAGATCTGCTCCATTTTGGCCTCATCCCGGAATTTATTGGACGCCTCCCGGTGATCACCGCACTTCGTAAACTCAATGAGGACCAGCTCGTCCAGATCCTCACCGAGCCGAAAAACGCTTTGGTAAAGCAGTATTCGAAACAGCTGGCACTCAATGACGTAAAGCTCCGCATCACTCGGGACGCTCTACGCGCCATTGCCCAGGAAGCAGTGGAAAGAGGCACCGGCGCACGGGCCTTGCGGTCGATTTTCGAGAAAATCATGCTCGATATCATGTATGAGGTGCCATCCCGTGGTGATATCGAAGCCGTCTCCATCAACCGGAAAGTTGTTGAAGGAGAAAAAGCCCCATCCTTCCGCCGTCGCAAAGCCGATGATGCAGAGGATGCGGCTTAGAAAAGCAAATACTCCGCACCACCAGCTGAAGGAGTATCCACAGCGTTTTATTATACCCAGCTGGGAAATTTATTCTTTGATTGGCCAGTGATTTAGTTCGGCCCTCATCAAGCGAGCCTTTCAATAACCTCCATAACCACTAGGGTCTCCCCATGTGCGGAATCGCCGGTGGCCTTCAACTCTCTCCAGACCGCTTAGAGGACATGCTTCGCGTCCTCCACCACCGAGGACCCGATGGCTCAGGTAAACACTTCGGCGCCAATTTCTCGCTTGGCATGACCCGCCTCGCCATCCTCGACTCAAAAAACGGCAAACAGCCCTTCTCCTCCCCTGATCAGCGCATCCACGCTATCTGCAACGGAGAAATCTATAATTGGCAGGAACTACGCCAACAACTCCAGGACCTCGGCCACCAATTCCACACCAGATGTGATGCTGAAATCATCCCTGCCGGCTACCTCGAATGGGGCACCGACCTCCCCACAAAGCTCAACGGCATGTTCGCCATCGCCATCCACGATGCCGAAAACGACACCCTCTTTCTCGCCCGCGACCGTTGCGGTCAAAAACCCCTCTACCTCACCACCTCCGATAGCGCCCCCCTCCGCTTCGCCTCGGAGATCAAAGCCCTCGCTGCTGGCTCAGTACTACTCATTCCAGATCCCACGCAATTGGCAACCTGGCTTAGCCTCCGCTACCTCCCCGAGCCAGCCACTCTCTATCAAAACATCCAGACTCTTCCCGCCGCCCACTGGACTCTCATCCAAAAGAACGGCTCCCGCCTTACCCAACGCTACTGGCAACCCGATACCTCCTCATCTCCCCGAAGTGGAGACCTCGATACTCTTGACCAGCTCACACGCTCATCCGTAGAGCTCGCCCTCCAATCCGATGTCCCCGTCGCCGCGTATCTCTCCGGCGGCGTCGACTCTGCCCTCCTCGCCCACTACCTCCACGACCTCGGTGCTGACATCAGCACAGTCTCCTTGGGGTTCGGTTCCTCTTCAGACGAAACCCCCGCGGCTCAAGCCACCGCAGACCACCTAAATCTACCTCACCACCCGCTCCAACTTAAACCGGAATCCCTCCAAGACCTCCCCCGCGTTGTCTCGCAAATGGACCTCCCCGTCGGCGACACCCTCATCCTCGCATTCGACCACCTCGCCGCTCATACCACCTCCCTCGGTGCCAAGGTCGCCCTCGGCGGCGAAGGCCCAGACGAGCACTTTGCCGGATACTCCTTCCAAAAAGCCTTCCTCACTGCTCAAAAACTCGGCCCTTTCGGTCGACCTCTAGCTGCCACCGCCCTTCAACACCTCCCCCAACCCCTGCTTAACCGCCTCGCAAACTTTCCCGCCACCCTCGGGCCCGAAGGACGCCATAAAATTACCGACTACCTACGTCAATTCGGCACCCTCACATCTCACCAAAAAGCCACCAACCTCCACACCCTTTTCACCCCACCAGAAATCTCAAGCCTTCTGCACCCCGACCTTCTCGCCAGCCAAGCTACTCCTCCCTATACCCCGGAAATCACCAACTTAAATTTACTCCTGGCTCCCCAATACACTTCCTGGCTCCCCGACTGGTCACTTATCCGCCAAGACCGCAATACCATGGCACACTCCCTCGAATACCGCGCCCCCTTCCTAGACCACCGAATCATCGATTTTGCCTTCACCCTTCCGGACTCTCAAAAGGTCACCCTCCGCCACGACAAATACCTCTGGCGGAAACTCGCTGCCCGTCACCTCCCAAAAACTATCACTCAACGTCCTAAGCAGCCATTCTATCTACCTCTCGAACACCCCAGTTGGCGCATCCCTTTCCTCGAAATGGCGCGTGATATCCTCTCCCCGCAAACTCTTGCAAACCACCCCTACTTCGACCCGAAATCTATAAACCCACTATTTAAATCCACTACTTTTCTCCCTCTGAAACAACTCGCTGCCATCGTCATCCTTCAGCTCTGGCTCTGAGCATATCTACCAAAGGACGGAAAAAGCAGAACGCTTGTTATAAAAAACAGTCCTGAAAGTAAAAATCTTGTAATAGTTAAAATTAAACTATAAGACTATAAATCTTCTAATAACCCTCAGCCCGATGAAACTGCCAATACTTGCCTTATTTCTCTGCGGTTCTTCCCTTTATGCCCAGACCACGATCACTTCGGGCACAAATCCTTTCGGCCCCCTGAGCAGCGCAACCGATACTTTTTCTATTTCTGGCGGTGAGACCACATTCTCCAATAGCAATAACCAAGGCTCCGGGATCGTCCTAGATCCCTCCGCAAATGGCACCAATCCTTTTACGGGAACTGCACCTACTTACTTTGACTTCAGTTCACGTGTAGGAGGCACATTTATGGAAATGTTCTTCGGCCAGGTGGGAAGCACTCCCAATAGCTCCGATGGCATCAATGCAGATACGACGGCTTTCTCCCTGCGCCTCTCGGATGCTGGCGTTCAAATTTATTCCCGCGGGAGTGTTACAGATACTTTTGCGCCATCGACCAGCCTGATGATTGGCGACAAGCTGAATTTTTATGTTGTAGTCACACCAACTATTCAGAACGGCAACCAATACCTTTTCGACTACGATGTTAATATCGAAGTCGATGCCACTGGGGAGGATTTTTCCCTGACCGGAATCCGTGCTAACCAAAACGGGCAGTCACTCGCATCGATCGAAGCCTACACGTTTAACGCCATAGGAACTCGTAATGACTCAGGTGCCGCTCAGGATAATGTTATGGGATTTGTAACGATCTCAGACTCGCCAATCGTAATACCTGAGGCCAGTGCCTCAATCCTAGCGGCTTTGGGGTTCGTCGGCCTTGGGTTTATTCGCCGCCGCAAGTAAGTTTCATCTATCAGTGATAGACCACACATGAACTGGTGCCAGAGAAGTTGGATATTTCTTATCGCCTTATTTCTATTAACGGCTGCACTTTATTTTCCCAGCTTAGCTTACCCTTGGCTGGAAATTGAGGACGGGGATTACTATTTACGAAATCCTCTTTTCTCTGATCTTCCCCTCAGCTCGCGCTTAATCGCAGCGTGGACCCATGCGCCGGAGCACAACTGGATGCCTGGCACTTGGACACTGGGAATCCTAGTTCACGAGTTGGTTGGTTTTAACGCATGGGTGTTTCGTGCTACTTCCCTGATTCTTCATCTGGGGAATTCCTATCTGCTCTTTCGTCTGTTCCAGCGTTTAAATCCTTCACAGCCGCTGGCGGTTGGACTTGCAGCGATCTTTTTCGCGTTACATCCGACACAAATAGAGTGTGTCGTCTGGATTTCCTCAATGAAGGGATTGCTTAGCACTGCGTTTGCTTTGATCTCCCTGCAATGCTTCCTTTCGCATAAACCTAAGCGAACATGGGGATCCTTGGCTTTCGGTGCGGCATTATTGTGTAAGCAGGATGTAGTAGCCTTACCCTTTATTTTGGCCGTCTTGAGCTTATTGGTCGGACAGAAGCAAAAGCTTGTCAGTTATATCAGCCTTGGATTGATGTCCTGCGTTGCAGCGGCAATGACAATGTTGGGCAATCGGGGAAATGTTAGCCCCGCCACTCCTGAAGGAGCCCTCGCTCTCATAGCCCGACCGTTTTGCGCCCTAGGAAACTATCTTTCACACTGGCTCTTTCCGGTAGGTCTTTACCCAGAGTATCGCTTCGAAGCCCACGCGCACTGGCTCAATGGAATACTAGGAGCAACTGGAATACTCCTAGTCGCTGGCTTAGTGATTCTCTGCCTCAAGCGCAGAGAGAACACATACCTTCTCTTACTAGCGGGCAGCTCGGCCACATTACTGGCCTTAGCACCTGTGTTAGGTCTGTTACCTAGTCCTCTAGAGTTTGCCAGTGATCGCCTATCCTACTTTGCCTCGGTCTTCATGGCGATGGTGGTGGGAGTAATTGCAGCTCAGCTTCTACGAAATGAGAAAATGCAGCTCGGAGGTATGTTCCTATTGGCCCTGGTCTTTGCTGGCCTAAGCTGGCACCAGCTCAAAGCGTGGCAGAATGATGAAACACTTTGCCGATACATTATCGCACAAGATCAGTTTCACTATCTGGCAGGTGCCAACTTGGCATTGATTCACGCCCGGGCAGGAGATTTCCATCAAGCAGAACCACTACTACGCAATGTGGTAGCCGCGCATCCGAAGCGAGCACGCGCCTCGGTGGAGCTTGTAAAAGTGCTCCGTGTGCAGGGAAAAAAACAAGAAGCCGACAGAATCCTGGAACAAGCTCTTCAGTGGCATCCGCACGACGCTTCCCTATTGGGATTACGACTGGTAGAGGGCCCCTGAACCGATAGAAGTATAGTGACGCCCAGTTGTGTGAACATCCCATTTCTCTATGCCTAAACTAGATCCTCAACTCATTCGCGTTGGTCTCGTCGGTGCGGGTTGCATGGGTCGCGGCATCGCCTTTCAGATCCACGCCACCCCAAATATGACTCTCGCCTGGGTCGCCGATCTGGACATGAACGCTGCCTGCGAAACAGCCTCCCTCGCCCCCGACGCCTTCCACTCCACAGACTTACACCAACTCCTCAAAGAGCACCCCATCAACGTCCTCATCGAGGCCACCAATTCCATCGAGCCGGCCGCCGACTACTGCCGTGCCGCGCTCGAAAACCAAGCCCACATAGTTCTGATGAACGCCGAGGTAGATCTCGCCCACGGCCCCGAACTCGCCGCCCTCGCCGCCGCTAAAAACCTCACTATAACATCTGACGCTGGCGATCAACATGGAGTCCTAGCAACCATGATACAGGAAGCTGATCTTATGGGCTTCGACATCATCCAGGCTGGAAATATCAAAGGCTTCCTAGACACCGCAGCCACCCCCCACTCAATCCGTGAAGAAGCCGCTAAACGAAATCTCTCACCCACCCAGTGCTGCGCATACACCGATGGCACCAAGCTCCACATTGAAATGGCAGTCCTAGCCAACGCCCTAGGCTACCTCCCACCAGAAGGCGGCATGACCGGCCCCACCGCCACACGCGTTGAAGAAGCTCTAACCCTTTTCGACTTCGACTCCTACAAGGGCACTCCCCGCATCGACTACCTCCTAGGCGCACAACCCGGCGGCGGAGTCTACCTCATCGTCACTCCGAAAAAAGAAATCCCCCCCGAGCAAGCTTTCTACCTCAACTACTACAAACTCAATACTTCCCCCTGCGGAAAATACTACCTCCTTTATCGCCCCTACCACCTCTGCCACCTCGAGACCCCAAGAGCCGTCCTCGCAGCCGTCGCCAGACAGCCAATCCTCACACAACGCCCGAAAAAAACCTGCGATGTTTACGCCTACGCAAAGTGCGACCTCCCTCCCGGAACAAAGATCTCCCACGCCATTGGCTCCGCCGAACTTTACGGTCGCGTCGAGCCCCTCAACCCACAAAAAATTCCTATCGCCACCCTCGAAGCCCAAGTCACTCTCACCACCCCCATCTCCCAACACCAGGCACTCACTCCTCATCACCTTGCTTGATGTCTGAAAAACACATCACCATTCTCGGCGGCGGTCCCTGTGGACTTTACGCAGCCCACACCGCCCTTGAGCTAGGCGCAAAAATTACCCTCTATGAAAAGGAAGACTCCTTCGGAGGACTCGCCGCCGGCCACCTCCTCGGCGGAAACTGGTTCGATCTCGGAGTCCACATGCTCCACTGCTTCGACTCCGAAATCTTCGCCACCTGCAAACAGGTCATGGGAGAAGAACGCATCGAAGTCCCGCTGAAATCCCACATAAAATGGGGCGGAAAGACCTACCACTATCCCCTACGTGGACGCGACATTCTGGCAGGTATTCCACCCCTCACCCTCGCCCGCTGCCTCACTGGCCTCTTCATCGCAGAACTCCAAACCCGCTTCAGCAAATCTACCCTTGGGGCCGACGCCCAATCCGCTCTCATCGAACTCTACGGCGAACCGCTCTACGAATTCTTCTTCGAGGAATTCACCCACCGCTACTGGGGCATTCATCCCCGCGACCTCTCTGCAGAATTTGTCCGCCGCAAAATGCCCCGCCTTTCAGCCGTGGACGTTTTCAAGAACCTCCTCGAAAAACTTCACCTAACCAAACCCCGAGACACCACCGAAGGAGCCCTACGCTTCGAGACACTTCATTACTCAAAGACCGGTTCAGAAACCCTCCCCCGCTCACTCGCCACCTCCCTCCAATCGCGTGGAGCAAGCCTTCACCTCGACTCACCCATCACAAAAATCACCCACAACAAAGACCTTATCACAGGCACCAACCACGGTTCAAAAACTGGCCACTTCCTCTCCACCATCCCACTCCCCCACCTCATCCGCGCACTCGATCCCCCACCTCCACCCGAAATCCTCCACGCAGCCTCCCAGCTCCGCTTCAAACCGATGACCGTCTACGCCCTCCTCATCAAAAAGGAAAAATGCATGGACTCACTCTACACCTACTACCGCGACCGCGTCTTCCACCGCGTCGGCGAACCAAAAAACGCCGGACTCCTAGTGCGCCCGGAGGGCCACACCACCCTCATCGTAGAAACAACCTGCGAAATCGATGACCCAAAATGGACTGGCCAAGCCCTCCCGGAAATCATCGCTGACCTCGAGGCAGAAGGTCTATGCACCCCAGAGGAAATCACCTCCCATCACCTCATCCACGCCACCCACGCCTACCCAATCTTTGCCAACGGCTTCGAAACACATTTAAAGGAAATTACCACCTACCTCCAAAGGTTTACCAACCTACGCACCACCGGCCGCCAAGGAGCATTCACCTACCCCAACATGCACACAGCCATGCGCATGGGAGCCACCACCACCAGAGAACTCCTAACTAAATGATCACCAAAGCAACCACCCTACACGGAGTCACCCTGCTCAGCCCACCCCGCTTCAATGATGCTCGAGGATCATTCCGACCCCTTTTCGCACAGCGCCTCCACTCCGCCTCCGGCTACTCCCACCCCTGGGCAGAAATGAACCTGTCCCACACCGAACCAGGCACCATCCGCGGCCTCCATTTCCAGGATCCCGGATCCCAGGCCAAGCTCATCACCGTCGTCAGCGGAACCATCTTCGATGTAGCCGTAGATCTCCGACCACATTCTCCGACCTTCCTAAAATTTGAGACCTTCACCCTCTCCGCCGAGAATCCCGACCTACCCTCTCAAATCTACCTTCCTGAAGGCCTAGCCCACGGCTTGGCCACCCCATATGGCTCCGCCACCATCGCCTACCTCGTCTCTTCCCCATGGAGTCCGGATACAGAAAAAGTCCTCGCGTGGAATGATCCAGCCCTCAACATTGCCTGGCCCATCACAAACCCCAACCTCTCCCGCCGCGACCAATCAGGCCTCCCCATCTCATCTCTCATCACATCCTGAACCACTCTCGGGTATTCCAGCGGCAAATCCACAATCCGCGCAATTTTTCCGAACAAATCCCGATTTCTGTGTCGCAAAAAGTGCATAGAAGTTAAAACCCGCATCTCTGACCTCATACGGAAACGCATTATGATCGAAGCAGCAAAACTCACCAAACGTTTCGGAAGTAAACTCGCCGTCGATAATCTCTCTTTCACCGTAAAAAAAGGCGAAGTCCTCGGATTTCTAGGTCCCAACGGCGCAGGAAAATCCACCACCATGCGGATGGTCACCGGATTCATCCCCCCCACCTCCGGAGATGCCAGTATCTGCGGAATCTCCATCACCAAAGATCCGAAGATTGCCAAACGAAAGATTGGATACCTCCCCGAATCCGCGCCTCTTTACAACGACATGACCGTCTCAGGATTTCTTAAATTCTGTGCGGAGATTCGGGGACTCGTAGGAATTGAGAAAAATGAAGCCGTCGAGCGTTCGATCGAAACCTGTTTCCTCACAAGTGTGGCCCATCAATCAATCGATACGCTATCGAAAGGCTATCGCCACCGCACGTGCCTGGCGCAAGCTCTACTTCATGATCCTGAAGTGCTGATACTCGATGAACCAACCGATGGCTTGGACCCCAATCAGAAATACGAAGTCCGCCAACTCATCAAACGCCTCGGTGAAACCAAAGCTATCCTCTTCTCCACTCACATTCTCGAAGAAGTCGAAGCCTCCTGCACCCGTGCTGTCATCGTAGACCGTGGAGCCATTGTAGCTGACGGAACTCCTGCCGAGCTCTTGGCACAATCCGGTACGAACTCTCTTACCGACCTTTTCAGAAAAGTAACTACCACAGACGCCGCAGCGTAAGCATAGCCTACCAATCTGCTTCTTCCTGAAAATCCGCAATCCCATGTCCAGCTTCACCATCTTCAATCGCGAGCTGAAATCCTATTTCGCCCAGCCCACCGCCTACGCGATCATCGTCATATTTCTGATTCTTTCCCTTGGGCTCACGTTTACCTTTGGAAATTTCATGCGCATCGCGGATGCCTCGCTCGAATACTCATTCTTTTTCTGGCACCCATGGCTCTATATGCTCATCGCTCCGGCCATCGGCATGAAACTATGGGCGGATGAGCAACGCAGTGGCACGCTCGAACTTCTAGGCACATTTCCGATTTCCATATGGTCAGCCATTGTCGGAAAATTTCTCGCCGCAGCCTCCGTCTGCCTCGTAGCGCTCCTTCTCACCTTCCCGATTATACTCACCGTTAACTATCTGGGCGATCCTGATAACGGGGCCATTTTATCCGGATACATCGGCTCATTTCTAGTGGCATGCACATTTCTCGCAATTACCATGCTCGTATCCGCATGTTCGCGGGATCAAGTCGTTTGCCTCATCGTTTCTGTCACCGTCTGCACTCTCATGGTATTATGCGGTTATGATGATTTCACCCGCGAGTTAGCTAAAGCAACATCACCCGGCACCGTCGAAGCTATCGTATCATTTGGCGTTTGGGATCACTTCTCCTCCCTGAACCGTGGACTATTTCGTATTCAGGATCTCGTCTGGTTCACCACCTTTATTGGTATCTGCCTCCTTGGCACATCGACGATCCTTAGCGCGAAACGTTCATAAGCTCTCCATTTATTGGAAATAAAGAATCAGAACCTGAATGAAACGCCCCATCTCCCGCGCAGCACTCGGCATCGCAGCACTCATCACCATCGCTATTTTAGCGAACTGGCTGGTCTCACTCACTCCCTACGGAAACCGGGGAGTAGATTTCACCGAGAACAGAATCCACACCCTATCCGATGGCACAAAGGCAATTCTCGGTGGCTTGGATACACCAGTAGCCATCCGCTACTATGCCACTCGAAATTCCGACTACATGCCGGAGCAGGTCAAAATCCACATCAAACGGATCGACGACCTCCTGAAGGAATACGCAAATCTCTCAGACGGGAAACTCCGCATAGAGAATCTCGACCCACAGCCCGACACGGATGCGGAAGACTCCGCAAATCTTGATGGTCTGCAAGGCGAGCAAATCAACGGTGATAACCTCTACCTTGGTTTGGCCATTTCCGCACTCGATAAGAAAGTAGTGCTACCGTTCCTGAACCCAGCGGATGAAACCATGCTGGAATATCAAATCTCCAAATCCATTGCCGAAGTCAGCACTCCAGTTAAGCCGACCATCGGCATCATGTCTTCACTTGATCTCGCAGGCACACCTGCAGCGATCCCCGGGCAGCAGAACGCTCCTGCATGGGTAATCTACCAACAGCTGCAGCAATCCTTTGAAATAGAGAATTTGGGAATGAATCCGGAATCGATCGATCCCGAAGAAATAAAAACCCTACTCCTGATCCACCCCTCGGGCATTTCTCCTGAGACAGAATTTCTAATCGATCAATACGTTCTACGTGGAGGTACTGTCGTCGCCTGTCTGGATGCCAACTCTTTGGCTGCCCAGATGACAGGAGGAGGTAACCCCATGATGGGGCAACAGGGTATCCCCACCATCTCCACTCTTCCCAACTTGCTGGAAGCATGGGGAATCGAATTCATCTCATCGGAGGTGCTCGCGGATCCTGAATATGCAACGATGCTTGGCGGCGACCGTAAAGGCATCGCGGTTCTAAGCCTGCCGCAGAGCGCTATGCCACGTGAGGATAGTATCATCACCCAGAACCTTGAGTCCGTCCTTTTCTATCTCCCCGGCGCCTTTAGAAATAAAGGAACAGTTGGAGTTAAAGCAGTCTCGCTCATACGCTCCTCGAAAGGTGCGGGCTTCGTGGATTCATTCAAAGCCGCCCGACTCGATCCATCGCTCGATACCAGTGTCAAATCCGAGAATACCAATTTTGATCTGGTCACTCATCTTTCGGGGAAATTCAAAACCGCATTCCCGGAAGGTCCACCGGAACTTCGTGAAAATGCAGACGGGGACACAACAGTGAAAAATTCCATCACCACAGCCACCAAGACAGGAAACGTATTTCTTATCGCTGATGTGGATGCCTTCTATGATGCATTCGCCTATTCTGTGCAAAATCTTGGCGGAATCCAGATGGCCAACCCATCCAATGGAAATTCAAGTCTACTCCTCAATATTCTGGATCAAGCAGTAGGCTCACAACACCTCATCGGATCCCGCTCCCGCGCTGCCACTAGGCGCCCTTTTACTCTCATCCAACGGATGGAGGCTAATTTCGACAGGGAAGTCGGCGACAGAATTCTCGAGCTACAGGGGAAACAGGAAGAAGCCGAAAAAAAGCTCCGCGAGCTTCAGGCGCAAAAAGTTGAGGGCTCAGAACTTTACCTCTCACCTGAGCAAGAAGCTGAAATAGTCAAATTCCGCCAGCAGCAGGTCGAATACTCCCGCCTCATCCGCGAGCAACAGAAAGACCTGCGCCGTCAGAAAGACAGCTTGGCAGGAGACATCACACTCCTGAATGTGGCATTTATGCCAGTTTTCGTAGTGCTAATAGGTCTGGGTGTATTTTTGAAACGCCGTTCTTCCACTCGAGCTAGATAGAGAAAGCGTACGATAACTCCTGAATACCGAGCCCAGCTCCAAATTCCCCATGAAACTCCGAACCATTCTCTCTCTCTGGTCCATAGCCTTTGCCCTGGCTATAGCCATTTTTGTCATCAAAAGCACCCAAAATGGTCACAATCAAAAAGCAACAGACCGTTCCCCTGGTGAAAAATTACTCGCCCACTTTCCCGCGGATCAAGTAGCGACCATCGAAATTACCGACTCAAAAAAATCCGTTTTATTAACTCAGCAGAATAATAAGTGGGTCGTTGCCCAGCGCGATGACTATCCAGCCACTACCCGCGATATAAATCAACTGCTCCGCACCCTCACCCAGTTGAAAGTAACCCAGAGTATTGAGGCGGGTCCGTCATTTGCCTCCCATTTCGGGATGGACGGAGAATCGACCGACCCAGCCACCCACGGAGTCGACGCTACTTTCAAGGACACTTCGGGAAATGAGCTTTTGAAAATCTCCTTGGGAAAATACCTCGAAGCAGCTTCCACCACGTCAGCGCTCGGTGGCGGAGTAGTCGGCCGCTACATTCGGAATCACGCGGATGATTCAGGCTTCTACGCCGTTGGAGAAGCTCTGGGAACGCTCTCCCCTTCCCCGCAAGACTGGCTCTCCACCGAATTCCTACAGATTGAGAAAATCCAAACTATCTCAGTCACCAAACCGGGCTCTGATGAAATAGAATGGACGATCACCCGCGATGAGGAATCAGAAGAGCTTCTATTTTCGGATACCTTTCCCGGTCTTAAGACAAATCTCAGCGCCGTGAACGCACTCAAATTGCTCTATACCTACAGCCATTTCGAAGACGTGTTAACCGGCGCAGAAGCGGCTAAAATTCAGCCGAATGATCAGTTAATCAAAGCAACCATAACCACTTTCGAGGGATTCATCTACAACCTCACCGTCCAACCGGAGTCAACTGACAGCGATAACTTCCTCATGAATGTAGCTGTTTCTGCAAAGCTACCCGAGAAGCGAAAAAAGGCTGAAAGTGAAAGCAAAAAACAAGCGGCCGAGGCTGATGAAATCTTCGCTAAACGCCACAATTTACTTTCCGAACGTCTGCGACAAACAAAAGAGTTCGAAGGGAAAACATTCTTGATCTCACGGTCGACTGCCGCCCCGCTGCTCAAGAACAGAATGGATCTTACAGAACCAGCACAGACGCCGGTCCCCCAGCAGCAGACACCAGTGCCGCAGCAGCCCCTCAACCGTTAAATTCAGGTGGCTCGTCATCACCGCACTTTGCGAAATCTCGGTGGTTATTGACTTAGAACTGGCCATTCCCCCCGATTACCTCTTCCATACTCGCCCGTGACCAAGCACCGCACAGACGACCTACGAATTTCAGGCATCAATCCGCTCATTTCTCCAGCAGTTCTCGCCTACTATCTTCCTCTCAATGAGCAAGCGGCTTCAGTTGTCGCAAATGCCCGCGAAGAAGCAGACGCCATCCTTAACCTGCAGGACGATCGCCTTCTCGCTGTAGTCGGCCCCTGCTCGATCCATGATCCGGAAGCAGCTCTCGAATATGCCGAGAAACTCAAGATAGAAGCCGAGCGCTTAAAAGACGATCTCTGCATTATCATGCGGGTGTATTTCGAGAAGCCTCGCACCACCGTTGGCTGGAAGGGTCTAATCAACGATCCAAACCTCGATGACTCATTCGATATCAATCGTGGTCTCCGCGTTGCCCGCAAGCTCTTGCTCGATCTCGCAAATATGGGAATATCAGCAGGGACTGAGTTTCTCGATACCATCTCTCCTCAATATGTGGCCGATCTAATCGCATGGGGAGCCATCGGAGCACGCACCACGGAATCCCAAATCCATCGGGAACTTGCTTCCGGCCTATCCATGCCCGTCGGCTTCAAAAATGGAACCGGTGGCTCAATTCAGATCGCTCTGGATGCGATTCAGTCATCGTCCAATCCACACCATTTTCTTTCAGTTACAAAACAAGGCGTCTCAGCCATCGTTTCAACAGCTGGAAACAAATCCTGCCACCTTATTCTCCGCGGAGGAAAGTCCGGGCCAAACTACGACAAGGACAGCATTTCAAGTGTCGAAGAGATGCTTGAAAAACATAACCTTCCGAAGTCGTTGATGATCGATTGTTCACACGGTAACTCCAACAAAGATTACCGCAATCAGCCGAAGGTAGCTCAAGATCTCGCAGAGCAAATCGCAGCAGGTTCTAAATCCATCACATCTGTGATGATTGAGTCGAACTTGGTGGAAGGAAATCAGAAGCTCACTTCAGATCTTTCACAGCTCACCCATGGGCAATCCGTCACAGATGCATGCATCAGTTGGGATAGCACTGTGGAAGTCCTCGATACACTTGCACAAGCGGTGCGCGAAAGAAGGGGTAAATAGGAGAACAAATTTGATCCACTAAAGACGGAATAACCACCGTATTTTTTTAGGCCATTCTATCGGACTTCGTGAAATTTTCACGTCCCGCGGAGTGGCCTTATTTTTTATTCCAATATCTGCCAGCTTGGATCGGGAGCTATTTGGATGGGTTTGGTCGGTCCCGATGAAATTCAAATCACAAAGACCTACAACGGTCAGTGACCAAAACACTCCCTATTTATGCCTAGCGATCAAACTCTTCATCTCCAAGACATACACTGGGGTAATCTAATAATTTCGTCTCTCCCCTCGGACAGGCGATAGACAAATACTGCAAAACCAGAGTTCTCTAGCGTTCTCCCTTGGGAGACTTTAGAAAATTTGAAATCTCATCTGCACTTTTTGTATTCAGGATATCCTCTCGGCGTAGCCAACCCTTTCTGGCCACCTTCACGCCAACGCCCACATGATGGATTCGCTCTCTGGAATGAGCATCCGGGTTTATCGAGCACAGAACATTCTTATCCCGCGCACGTTTCCACCATCGCCAGTCCATATCGAGACGCATTGGACTGCAATTTAGCTCGATAACTGTGCGTGTAGCAGCAGCACAATCGATAATTTTAGCATGATCCACCGCATAGCCATCCCTCTTCAACAGCAGTCGTCCGGTCAAATGTCCCAGCATTGTTATATGCTCGTTTTCCATGGCCCGGCAGATTCGGTCAGTCATCGTTGCCTCGTCCAGGTTTCCAAAGTTGTGAACCGAAGCCACTGTGAAATCCAATTGTGCTAGAATCTCGTCCGGGAAATCCAAAGTCCCATCCATTAGGATATCTACTTCCGACCCTGCAAAAATCCTAAATCCCCCCAAGGTTTTTTCCAAAGTCCGAATCTGTTCCACTTGATCAAGCAAGCGGTCAGCATCCAGTCCTCCTGCATATGCTGAAGACTTGGAGTGGTCGGAGATCCCAAAATACTGAAAGCCCAGATCCATCGCCTCTTCTACCATTCCCTCCAGTGTATCCCTACCATCTGAAGCGTTCGTATGATTATGGAACGTCCCACGCAAGTTCATCAGCTCAACGAGTCTGGGAAGCTTATTCTCCATCGCCGCCTCGATTTCTCCACGGTTTTCACGGAGTTCCGGATCCACATATTGCAGTCCCAGCGCCCGATAAATATCTTTTTCTTCATGCACATCCGGGCGCTCAATTCCCTCACTGACCGGATTAAGCCCATACTCGTTCAAGGACCAGCCCTTCTTGAGTGCCAGCGAGCGCAAGGCCACATTATGTTCCTTCGAACCGGTGAAATACTGCAAAGCAAACGGAAACTCCTCATTTCTAACCGCCCTTAAATCGCAGTAAATTCCATTTTTAAGACGTACTGAGGCTTTCGTATCCCCACATGCGATTACCGCATCGACCTGCGGAATTGTCGCGAAATCTTCGCACACAAGAGCTCCCTCTTTCGTGGAGACGAGGAAGTCTAGATCTCCGACAGTCTCCTTTGCCCGTCGATAGGAGCCGGCTACAGCTACCTGAGCGACTTCAGGGTGCATTCTCAGCAGCTCAAGGATCTCCTCTACCAAAGGCCCGATTGTCCCTAGGGTAAATCGATCAGCAAATTTTTCGTTGGCGGCAATTCCCTCCAGAATCTTCGTTTCGGTCTTTTTCCCAAAACCAGTCAACTCCGCAACTTTTCCTTGTTCACAGGCTTCTTTGAGTTTTCCCAAGGAATCAATACCCAGTGAATCATACATCACCTTGATCTTCTTTGGACCCAGCCCCTGTACCTCAAAAATTTCGAAAATAGTCTCAGGAAACTCTGCTTTTAACTTCTCATAAAATTCGAGTTTACCTGTTTCGGCCATTTCTCCCAGCTTGTCCCGTAGGGCCTCTCCAATTCCCTTTATTCCCTTCAGTTCGTTATTCTTAGCCAAAGCTACGACATCTTGCTCCATCGACAGGACAATTTCAGCACCTTGGCGGTATGCTCTTACTTTGAATGGATTCTCCCCCTTTAGTTCGAGAAGAAGTGCGATCTTCTCCAACACTTCCGCCATACCTTCCCTATCGATCATCCGCGTTAATATGCGACTCTGTAAGCATACACGCAAGCCTCGTGAGCGCCACGCAGGCTGCTGACTTCGCCTATCACTAAAAACCAAAGAGCCCAACTCGAATACGAGTTGGGCCAAAATAATCTGACAGAATATAGAGGACTCAGACCTTCATTCCTTCGTCTCAGGATTCTCTATTTATCTTCGTTGCTCATTACACGGACTTTCCCGCCCTTTTCAACCAGTGTGAACTGCCCACCGGTAGGGAAAGCCAAGCCGGCCATGAATTCGTCTGCTTTTGGTTCGATCAGCGAAACGGTATTAATTGCTATTCCACTACGCTTTGCCTTTGCAGCTAGGTCTCTTACCATTTTGTTCATGTCGCCCCCGGTCAAACCGTCGGTCATGAAGAAGATTACCTGAGGTTTTGGATCCATTTCCATGGCCATCTCAAGCGGAGTAGCCCAGTAAGTGCCAAGGAGGAGTGGAGTATCTTTAATCTTCTCCAGTGACTCTTTGATGTTTGTGCTGGTCGCATCTCTCCACGGAATCTTGCGCTTTGCATAGGTCTTTGCCTTATCGATCTTGATCGTTTTTCCAGATTCATCCTTCAGTTGGGCAATATGCTTTCCTGATGGATCGAGCTTCATCTCATCCGAAGCCACCCAAGCTGGACCGGCAAAAAAGATAAGTTGATATTTTGTTCCCGGTCCCATGCCGCCGATTGACTTGGCAAGCTCCTTCCGCATCAAGTCGTTACGACCGAGTTGCTTCATCGAAAGTGAATAATCGATCACGTAAGCCACGCGCTCAGCCTTAACTTCCTGCTGGAAGAAGGTCGCTCCACCTCCTGAATCCATCGAAATATCGTCTCCCCATCCACCACCGAAATCAGCTCCGTCACCGAAATCGAGCGCTTCTGTTTCGATCGCCACATCAGGCACAGGAATGGAAACAGCGGATGCGGAGTTGGTAGCGATAACTTTTACCTGGGAAGAAGCGGGAGCCGTCGGTTTTTTCTGAACCTTGGATTTCGTCTTTTCCTCCTGAGGTTTCTCAGCTGGAGCCGTCGTGGCCTTGTAGGTTACGATAGTAGGAGTTTCCTTCACGATCGAAGGGAGTAAGACCACACCTAGAGCCAAGCCGACGATCACTATGGCGAGAATTGAAACAACAAATGAGCTGATCGTTGAATTTCTCTTCTGCGCTCTGAGTCTTGCTTTCGCCTCTTCGCTGATTTGTACGTGGATACTCATAAATTACTGGATTTTTCGTGCAGGAAAGTTTCGCCCAGTTCCCAGATGTCCGCAAATCAAATCCACCGGCAACCGGCGTTAAACTACCAAGTCACCGCATCAAACCCTGTAATAGCTAATAATTCCGCGATTTTCTCGAGGTATTTGGGCATCGGAGAACGGGTTTCCTTCTTTTCACTGTTTTTAAATGAGTTTCGTGGAAAGACCCTCAGCCCAGAGAAGGGCAACTATGTCCTCCTGTGCCTTTTCCATTCTTTCTCTTTCACCGGCCTCGGCATCCTCATGCCCCGCCAAGTGTAATAACCCGTGGACGAAGTATCTGAGAATTTCTCTCCCCAAAGGTTCTCCATATTCCTCAGCCTGTCGAAGCGCCACTTCAGCTCCGATGACAATTTCCCCATGATGGAAAGTTATCACATCAGTAGCACCTTCAATATCCATGAAATCCTTATGGACCCGGCTGCTGGTTTCATCATCGACTACTGCAACCTCGAGGATCGCCAAATGACTCAGTGAATTACCTTCGGCCACGGCAACTTCAAGGGCCATTGCCGTAGCTTTCTCGCCGATCGCTTCCAGTGCGGTTAACCAGGATGTCGGAATCGCGACCTCGCCTTGGTGATTTCCAATGATAATTTCCAGCATGTCGTGCTAATTGCTAAGCTGTGAATCAGGAAGACCCCGTTCGGGCTTCTTCGGTACATCCTTGTTGGTTGCAGAAGAAGATCTCTCGCGTTGTGCACTCTTTTCTTCCGGAGGCTTCTGATAGTCGATCCGACTATGGAGCATGCTTCGGAGAGTCTTGGAAAAGCTGTCCTTCACCATCGCCAGTTCTCCGAATGTCAGAGGACACTCGTCAAGCTGGCCATCGTTGATCTTTGCGCGAACGAGGTCCTCAACCAGTGCACGGATTTTGGACGGAGTCGGTTTACGCAAGGTGCGCGAGGCACTCTCGATTGTATCGGCCAGACAGATAATCCCACTTTCTTTTGTGCTCGGGCGTGGGCCCGGGTAACGAAAATTCTTTTCCTCCACCTTTGGTAGATCTTCCGGATTCTCCAGGCGCCTATCCACTTTCTCCATTTCCGCCTTCTTCTGTTCCTGGGCCTTTCTATAAAAGAAATAAACTAGAGAATCCCCATGGTGCTCCTGGATGACCTCGATGATTCGCGGATTAAGTTTATTTTTGACCGCCATATCCACACCATCCTTTACGTGAGCTGTTATGATCAGCGCGCTCATGGTAGGAGTCAGGGAATCGTGGGGATTTTCACCGCCGTCTCCTTGGTTCTCAATGAAGTATCCAGGCTTTTTCAGTTTTCCCACATCGTGGAAATATGAGCAAACCCTACACATAGGCGCATTTGCACCTATGCTCTCTGCTGCAGCTTCGGATAGCGCAGCTACCACAAGACTGTGATGAAATGTTCCAGGTGCCTCCAGTTGCATCTTTTTCAACAAGCGGTGATTCAAATCGCTCAATTCTAGCCAGCTGATATCGGTGGTTAGATGAAAGCTGTGCTCAAACATGGGAAGAAAACCGCTAATTAGCATCGCAGTGCCCAAAGACGTGAGAAACGCGATCGCACTCCCCATCCCCAGAATCTGAAGGCGGACCACCATCTCCCCGCCAAAAACCGACATCGCTCCCATCTTACCTAGGACCAGCGCCAAAACGATCATCACCAAACCCACATAAATTCCAGCCCGTAGAAGTTGAGTTCTCTTACGAAGTCGTTCCGTGCAAAGAACCGCGGTCATACCGGCGACCAAGCTGACGATCAAATAGTTCATCACATCACCTTCCGGAACCAAAAGACTTCCTATCAGACTCACGTAAACTGCGGAAAAACCGCCCAGAGTCCTTCCCAATAAAATTCCGTGCAGCATCGGTGCCAAAGCAAACGGCACGAATAGAAAGCGATACATCTCCCTGATCGTTCCGGCATCCGCCAAAATCATGACCAACCGGACCACCAGCAAATGTCCGATCAATCCGCCCAATACCAGCAAAACACGGCTATTCCTCCGGGTGATATCATGGTGCCCGACGTGAAACATAGCCAGTGCCGTCAATGCCAGGACGAATCCGTAGAGCATCCCCTTGAAAGGATCGTCCGCAAAAGTAGCGCCAGGCGATGCCTTCAGAACCAGAACCGATGACGCAACAGCAAATGTCAGATATAGAGAAAATCGGACCAGCATGCTCTCTTCGAGCGCTTGTGCAGTTGCGCTTTCACCGTGAACCCTGCGTTTCTTGGCTAAAGAAAAGCCCTTTTTGGTCAGCTGCCAGCGTCTGATGTTATCAAGAAATCCCAAAATGAATATCTAGGTAGTTTTCCGCGAAATCATCATTGGATCTCATCGGGAGGCGATAAGCTATCTCCCACAACACGGTTTGGCAATCTGCATTTCAGTGGCCGATCCATCAGTACAAGGCTTTCAACAGCTTTGAATCCCCACCCTACCCATTCAAAGATATCCGAGGACATGAATCGACCATGTGGGTGACGTAGTCCCAGCTGAAGCACGTTCGAAAAGTCGACAAACGAGAGCTTTACCAAATCCCGGAAGATTTTCATGCCGCTCTTAAATCCATTCGTGATTGAAATTCTGCGCTTTAAGTTTGAAGTTCCCACCCTTCATGTCGCTTACCGCCTACGCCACCCCATCTCCGGCACTCCAGAAAGAGGTCAACCGCCGCCGCTCCTTCGCCATCATCTCTCACCCCGATGCAGGTAAGACCACATTGACTGAGAAATTTCTCCTCTACGGTGGAGCCTTGAATCTAGCTGGATCAGTAACCGCTCGGAAAAACCAGCGCTCGACCACGTCTGACTGGATGGAGCTTGAGAAACAAAGGGGAATCTCGGTTTCATCCACAGTTCTCCAGTTTGAATACAAAGACTGCGTAGTTAATATTTTGGATACACCCGGGCACAAGGATTTCTCCGAAGACACCTACCGAGTTCTAACAGCCGTCGATGCCGCCGTAATGGTCGTGGATGCAGGTAAGGGTATCGAGGCCCAAACACGGAAGCTATTTGAAGTCTGCAGACGCCGTGGTGTCCCGATTTTCACCTTCATGAACAAACTCGATCGTCCAGCCCGCCCAACACTTGATCTGCTGGATGAGCTGGAATCGGTTCTGGGAATCGCGGCATTCCCGGTCAACTGGCCGCTAGGTGATGGACCCAGATTCAAGGGCGTCTATGATCGGGAAAACAAAAAGGTTCACCTCTTTGAGCGCACAGTCCACGGATCGTTCCGTGCCCCTGTTAACGTATCCGGTATTGAGGACCAATCCGTGAAAGATACTGTAGATGAGATCACCTATGATCAGGTTTGCGACGAGCTTGAGCTTCTTGAAGGTGCCGGTGCAGACTTTGACGTCAAAGAAGTCCTCGCGGGGAAACTAACCCCGGTATTCTTCGGCTCGGCCGCGAATAATTTTGGCGTCCAGCTGCTTCTGGACCGCTTTTTGGAGCTTTCTCCACCACCGATTCCCAGAAAAAGCGACGATCAGCCTATCAATCCTGCGTCAAAGGAGTTTTCGGCATTCGTGTTTAAGATTCAGGCAAATATGAATCCCAAACACCGCGACCGTATTGCCTTCATCCGTATCGTTTCAGGCCAATTCGAAAGGGACATGAATGTCATTAACACACGGACAGGAGAGAACGTCCGCCTCGCAAACTCACAGCGCCTGTTCGCCCGCGACCGGGAAACTGTTGATGACGCGTTTGCCGGCGATGTAGTTGGATTGGTCGGAAACTATGACCTTCTGATTGGCGATACCCTTGCGACATCGAAAGACGTCAAATTTGACGAAATCCCCCGCTTTCCGCCCGAGTGCTTCTCGTATCTCACCAATAAATCCACAGCGAAATACAAGCGTTTCCAGTCCGGCCTCAGCCAGCTACTGAAGGAAGGCGTGGCCTCGGAGTTCACTCCACTTGATTCGACAGGCACTTCATCCCGGGTCTTGCTCGGTGCCGTGGGTCCACTTCAGTTCGAAGTCTTACAACATCGGCTTGATGGTGAATATGCGGCTGATACACGTTTGGAACCTGCAGACTGGTCCATCGCTCGATGGTTGAAACCTCTGGAAGGAGATCCCCAAGCGCCTGAAGCGCGTCCGGATCTTTCGCTGGGAACGATGCTAGCCCGTGATTCAAACAACTGGCTGGTTGCGCTATTCCCCCACGACTGGGCTATGAAAACTTTCGTGGAAAAGAACACTAACTGGGAAATCTCCGAGCAACCGTTCCCCCCCATCTAATTGGAGCAGTTTTTGGAGAAATGGCTTCAGAACACCTGGGTGGCCGTCACTAGATCTCCAATCTGTATCGTGTGATGTTTGGATCAACTTTCTGGCTCCAGGCATCGATTCCGCCATTCAGCCCGAAGGCGTTTTCAATTCCGTGGCCGCGAAACCAGGCCACCTGATCCAATACGTATTTCCCCGTGTGATCGTAAAGAACAACTATTCCCGAGAGCTTCTCTTTGAAAATCTTTTCCTGAAGCTCTTGGTTGAAAAATTCTGAATTCGGTATCTTCACAGCGTCGTGCTCTTCACGTGTTCTGACGTCGATCCAAAAGATGCTATCACCCCCGGCAATCCTGGCCTTCACTTCTTCTGGCTGGATCAGCATGGTGAGATCATGCTCATGACTAGCCTGCAGGTGCTCAAGGACTTCATTGGCATCTAGTTCTGCACGTTCGGACAGAGCTGCCAAGGTCTCTGTATCGTCAAAGGCACAACTCTGGCAGCCACCTAAATGATACTTGGCAAACAGCGCACGCCTCGCACCAGGCATCAACGCCATCAGCTCCCCCATTTTTGTATCAACATTCATCCGCTTGTATCCTAATATTTCATCAGACGACTATCGCTTTTCGATCGCCACAATCGTCACATCATCCATCTGGGAACCCTCGCCAGTGAAGTCCTTCACCGCCTCCTGAACTCCTTTTACAACCTCCTCGGCACCCATCGCAGCCTTTTCGCTAAACGCGATAGCCAGACGCTCCATCCCGAATTCCTCATCACTATCGTTGACCGCCTCCTTCACTCCATCGGTGTAAAAGAGCACGCAGTCCCCGGAATTCAGGTCAACCACGTGATCAACAGTCGCCCGTTCGAAAACTTTCCCTCCATCAATACCGATCGCGATCCCCTTTGGACGGCATGTTTCCACATCACCGCTCACTTTTCTATAGATCAGCGCCGCATCATGTCCGGCGCGCGCCAGCGTCATCTGCCCGCTTACCGGATCCAACACCGCGTAGATCAGACTGATGAACATATCTTCCCGAATATCCTTGAAGAGATAACGGTTTACCGCGCCTAAAACTTTCGACGGTGAAACACTGGTCAGGGCCACAGCACGTAGAAGTGTTCTGCACATCGCCATCAGCAAACCAGCAGAAACCCCCTTGCCTGATACATCGGCGATTACTACTCCGAGTTTTCCCTCCTGAAGATTGATGTAATCGTAATAATCCCCGCTGATGATCTTTGCGGGAAGATTCACCCCGTTCACGCGAAAGCCGGAAACCACAGGATCTTCCTGAGGAAGGAGCACCCGCTGGACCTCACGGGCATTCTTCAGCTCACCTTCAATTGCCTTCTTCTCGTTAGCATCTCGGTGAACCCTTGCATTCCCTATCGCAAATGAGGATTGCTCGGCAACGGACCGGAAAACCGCGAAATCATTCTTCGTAAACGCAGTATCTTCGTGGAGACGTGCGACAGCCAAAACTCCAATATCCTTCCCAGCGTATCTAAGCGGAGAGATCATAGCTGATACATCACCGGTGTAACTCGTAAACGCATCTCTGAATGCTTCGTGTTGTTTGACATCCGGCACATGGATAGCCTCACCAAACTCCAGACTGTGGCCGATTATGCCGTCCTGCATACCTACCCTGGCCCGGCGCAAATGGCTCTCCAAAGCACGCGGATCTCTTTCCGCCCGTTTACGGATTTCTACAGGAACACCCACAAGTGGCGGGCAATCCGAAGATACATATGCCGGATTGAGATAACCCTTATCACTAGATACATAGTAAATAGCACCACCCCGGGCACCCACTACTTCCAGTACGCCGTCGACAATCATCTTGGAAAGTGCGCCATCCGTAGGCTCCTGTCCTATGGCCAAACCAAGGTTGTGGAGAAAAGTAAACATCCGCTCCTCCTCCCCTTCCATTTCCTGGAATTTGACCCGAATTTTTTTCGCCTTTCTACGCTGATTTAAAAGTGCAAAGACCAGGAGTGTTCCAAGGACCAGTGAAATGGCGATCGCCCATGAGGTGGAAACATGCATTACAAAAGCTGATTACTCCGAACCCTCGGACTTGTCCTCTAGCTCTCCTTTCAGAATGCCGACAACAGATGAGAATTTCTTACTGTTGGTGACATTAGCTTCCGAAAGGATTTCATGGGCTTCCAGCACATGCCGGGTGTGCAATTTGGTACCGGCTGCCAAATCCGCCTCTTTGGAGGTCAGAAGGTCTCGAACGCGTTCAACCACTTCTTCCCATATTGGCTCGTCGGGGTTGATTTCCATGAAGAAATCCAACCCTAGATCTTCGAGTGAATTCTTACTCTTCTCTCCTGCACTGGCGATCTGGAGTTCACCGTTTCTCGCGGAAAGTTTGGTCGAAAGTCCGGCCAATATCCCCATGAAGGTGGAATCCATGCCCGTGCATTCTTCAAGATCTACCACAAGTAGAGTCTCACCATCCTTGATACGATTTTCACCATATTCCTTCACGGCAGGACTGTTCAGAAAAGAACCCTTGCCCTCGCAGCGAATCCAACTGAAACCCTCAAATTTACCTACTTTTATTGGACAGACCTTAGCCACGAATTCAATGCCGATGTGCAACGACGAATTAGACTGATTCTATCATTGTTCTTGTAGCGGTCAACCTCTTAGCAACCGACTTATGCGATTACCTCTCTGCGAAAAGCAAAAACCCCGGGCCGCATTGAACGGACCGGGGTTTGTAGAGGTTAAAGGACTTATGCGGAGACTACGTCTTCCTCATCATCCAGAGCTTCAGGCTCATCGACAACCGGTTCCGGCTCTTCAACAGTGAACTCGAATTCCGAATCACGGTGATGATGGAAACCTGTTCCGGCAGGGATCAAGTGACCCATGATCACGTTCTCTTTGAATCCTGTGAGGTAATCGATGCGTCCGAGTGTGGCAGCTTCTGTAAGAACACGGGTTGTGTCCTGGAAGGATGCAGCTGAGATGAACGAATCGGTTTCAAGTGACGCTTTGGTGATACCAAGAAGCACTGGCTCGCCTTCGGCAGGCTTACCACCGTTTGCAAGAATTTCAGCATTCGCTTTCTTGAATGCGGTGCGCTCAACCTGATCGCCCCAGAGGAACTGATCGGCATCACCTGGATCGGTGATTTTGATTTTGCGCAGCATCTGACGAACGATGACCTCAATGTGCTTATCGTTGATTTCCACACCTTGGACGCGGTAAACGGATTGAACTTCGTTGACCAAGTGTTCCTGCAGTTCAGTAGCACCACAAGCCTCGAGGAGATCCTCCGGTGAAACCGGTCCCTCGGTGATTTGGTCACCTTGTTTAATGCGATCGCCTTCAGCAACAATGACGTGCTTGCCCATTGGGACCAAGTGGTCAACACCCTCACCAGTTTGTGGATCGGTAACTGTTACACGCTTCTTACCACGAACATTGCTTCCGAAGGATACATCACCTTCGATTTTCGAGATAACACAGGATTCCTTCGGTTTCCGTGCTTCGAAAAGCTCGGCAACACGTGGAAGACCACCGGTGATGTCCTTGGTGCGGGCCACTTTACGTGGAGTTTTCGCAAGCTGCGTTCCTCCTGTGATCGTGTCACCTTCTTTTACAGAAAGGTGAGCGCCGACAGGAATGGAGTAGCTGATGATAACTTCGTTGGTCTTCGGATCGCAGATGCAAACCTGAGGGTGGAGATCCTCTTTGTGCTCGGTAACCATGGTTCCCTTTTTACCGGTTTCCTTGTCCACTTCGGATGCAACGGTAATACCGAGGATCATGTCGCGGAATTCAACCTTACCAGGCTTCTCGGTGAGAATCGGCACGTTGTATGGATCCCATGTAACGATGGTTTCATCCTTCTTGGCACTCTCTCCGTCTTTCACGGAAATGATGGAACCAATGATGATGTTATGGCTCTCGAGCTCAAGACCGCCTTTATCGCGGATGGAAACGGAACCGTTCTTATTAAGAACTACCCAGTTACCATCGGAATCTTGAACGGTGCGGAGTTCCTTGTAAACAAGTCGACCGGCATTCTTGGTTTTGATGATCGGCTGTTTGAACGTTGCTGCAGCAACACCACCAACGTGGAACGTACGCATGGTGAGCTGTGTTCCCGGTTCACCGATGGATTGAGCAGCGATAATTCCGACTGCTTCACCGATTTTGACAGGAAGCCCGGTTGCAAGGTTAAGACCGTAGCAATTTGCACAACAACCGCGATCCGCTTCACATGTGAGAACGGAACGAATTTTGAGCTTCTCGTGACCGATCTTTTCGAGCGCATTTGCTTGTTTCTCGGAGATAACGTCATCGATTTTTACGATGGTGTCACCGGTAACTGGATCTTTCACCTGCTCACAGGATACGCGGCCATAGACGCGGGTGGAAAGAGATGCAACTTCCTCATCACCGTCGTAGATAGCCTCAACGCTGATTCCGTTGGCAGTGTGGCAGTCCTGTTGGAAGACGATAACGTCTTGCGCAACATCAACCAGCTTACGTGTCATGTAACCGGAGTCGGCAGTCTTAAGAGCGGTGTCTGAGAGACCTTTACGGGCTCCGTGGGTAGAGATGAAATACTCGAGCACTGAAAGACCTTCGCGGAAGTTGGAAATAATCGGGCGTTCGATAATTTCACCGGACGGCTTGGCCATAAGACCACGCATACCACCAAGCTGTTTGATCTGGGACTTGTTACCACGAGCACCGGAATCGACCATCATGAAGAGAGGAGATGCCTTCTTCTTGCCTTCGTTGTGCTCGATCTTGCGATAAAGCGCGTTGGCGATGGTGTCGGTAGCCTGTGTCCAGATGTCGACCACTTTCTGATAGCGTTCTCCATCGGTAATAACACCGTTGCGGTATTGCTTGGAGACCTTCTCGACCTCTGCATACGCATTGGCGATAACTTCAGGTTTTTCCTCAGGGATAAGCATGTCAACGATACCGATAGAGATACCGGACCGCATCGCTTCCATGAAGCCGAGTGCCTTGAGATTGTCGAGAACGACAACTGTTTCTTTCTTACCGGATACCTGGGTACAACGCCAGATGATCTCACCAATCTGTTTCTTGCCGACGGTCTTGTTGAAGAAACCAAGTTCGACAGGCCAGATTTCGTTGAAACGAACACGACCCGGAGTGGTTTCGATGATTCGAAGATCTTTCTCACCGTAAGGAGTATCCTTACCATAGTCTTGGTTCCGGATTCGGATCCAGGAGTGGTAGTCGACCTTACGGGAAGCGATTGCGAACTCAACCTCTGTGGAGTTTTCGAACAGCGGAAGGTGTTCCTTCTTGTCGCGGTCTGCTTGTGTGCGGATACCTGCCCAAGTCAGATAGTAAGTTCCAAGAATGATGTCCTGGGAAGGAACAGTGATTGGACGGCCGGACGCAGGTGAGAAAATGTTGTTTGGAGCCAACATCAACTGGCGTGCTTCCATTTGTGCCTCGATGGAAAGTGGAACGTGGACAGCCATTTGGTCACCGTCGAAGTCAGCATTATATGCGGTACAAACGAGGGGGTGAACACGGATAGCCGATCCTTCGATCAATTTCGGCTCGAAAGCTTGAATGGAAAGACGGTGAAGAGTCGGGGCACGGTTGAGAAGGATTGGGTGACCCTTGGTAACTTCCGCGAGGATGTCCCATACTTCTGTAGTCTTGCGGTCGATCATCTTCTTGGCCGAACGAACTGTGTGGCAGTAGCCGAGTTCTTTCAGGCGGCGGATGATGAACGGTTCGAACAAAGTAAGAGCCATCTTCTTAGGAAGACCGCACTGGCCAAGCTTGAGGTCGGGACCAACTACGATAACTGAACGTCCGGAGTAATCTACACGTTTTCCGAGAAGATTCTGACGGAAGCGACCACCTTTACCCTTGAGCATATCGCTGAGGGATTTGAGCGGACGGTTACCAGCGCCGGTGACAGCACGGCCGTGACGACCGTTGTCGAAGAGCGCATCAACAGCTTCCTGAAGCATACGTTTCTCGTTCCGGATAATAACTTCCGGAGTTTTGAGAAGTAGAAGGTTCTTGAGACGATTGTTACGGTTGATGACGCGGCGATAGAGATCGTTAAGGTCGGAAGTAGCAAAACGACCGCCCTCAAGAGGAACCAGTGGGCGAAGGTCTGGTGGGATTACCGGGAGAACCAGCTGGATCATCCACTCGGGACGAGTTTTCGAGGCAGCAAATCCTTGGGTGATCTTCAGACGCTTCGAGAGCTTCTTCTTGTTCTGCTTGGATTTGGTAGTTCCGAGTTCTTCCTCAAGTTCGACAGCAAGTTTTGCGAGATCGATTTGTTTGAGAAGTTCCATGATGGCTTCTGCGCCCATCATAGCCTTGAAGGATCCGTCACCGTAAGTATCTTCAGCTTCGCGGAGTTCAGCTTCGGTAAGAAGCTGTCCGACTTCGAGAGCAGTGTTGCCCTGATCGGTCACAACGTAATCCTCATAGTAGATCACACGTTCCAACTGGCGCGCGCTCATGTCGAGCATCAGGCCGATACGGGAAGGCATACATTTATAGAACCAGATGTGGGAAACAGGAACGGCAAGTTCGATGTGGCCCATACGCTCGCGACGAACGCGGCTAAGAGTCACCTCAACACCGCACCGGTCACAGACCACGCCTTTGTGTTTGATACGCTTGTATTTTCCGCAAGCACATTCCCAGTCACGGGTAGGTCCGAAGATACGCTCACAGAACAAACCGCCCTTCTCAGGCTTGAAGGTTCTGTAGTTGATGGTTTCAGGGTTTTTGACTTCCCCTTTGGACCAGCCCCGGATTGCTTCCGGAGCGGCCACTGTAATGGAAACTTGATCGAAGGCTTCTGGACGGTCGTCCACGCCAAAGATCTCGCGAAGGTTATTATCGACACTCATAGTAGGTGGTATTTCTAAGTATTAGGTTGGTTTCGCGTTAAAAATTAGAGAGTAAGATCGTCGAGGGAGAAGTCATCAACCCCACCACCCGGAAGTGGAGAGCCGTGGCTTGTTTGTCCCTGACGTCCTGGCCGGACATCGAGTCCAAGAGATTGCATCTCTTTGATCAAGACGTTGAATGATTCCGGAGTGCCTGCTTCAAGGTTATTGTCACCTTTAACGATTGCTTCGTAGATGCGTGTGCGTCCTTGAACATCATCGGATTTCACGGTGAGGATTTCCTGAAGAGTGTATGCGGCGCCATAGGCTTCGAGGGCCCAGACTTCCATCTCTCCGAAACGCTGACCACCATATTGTGCCTTACCACCAAGCGGCTGCTGGGTGACGAGGGAATATGGACCAACCGCACGGGCGTGGATCTTGTCTGCGACCAAGTGGCCGAGTTTCAGCATGTAGATTTCGCCAACCACGATCGGATTGTGGAAAGCTTCACCAGTGCGTCCATCGTAAAGAGTGGATTTACCAGCTGTGCTGCCATCCTTACCATCACCGATCCATGTGAATCCGCGACCTTCAGGTTGACCAGGCTTACGCTCAACTGCTTTGAGACCGTCTCCGATCATTTTCACACCGTCGACCTTTTTGGCCTCTGACATGAATTCCCAAATACGGTCTTCTTTAATACCGTCGAAAATCGGGGTGGCGACCTTGAAGCCGAGTGCTCTTGCAGCAACACCGAGGTGAGTTTCAAGAACCTGTCCTACGTTCATCCGGGATGGAACACCGAGTGGGTTGAGGCAGATATCTACTGGAGTGCCGTCATGCAGGTAAGGCATGTCTTCCTCTGGAACGATTGTTGCAACAACACCTTTGTTTCCGTGACGACCGGCCATTTTGTCTCCGACGGAGAGCTTACGTTTGGCAGCAACGAACACTTTAACTTCCTTGATCACGCCTGGATCAACATCGTCGCCGGACTCGAGTTGGTCGAGTTTGCGTTCGCGGTCTGTGTCGAGTTCCTGGAAACGACTTTCGAAGGAATTGATAATTTCGACGATCTTGTTACGGATCGGGGAAGGATCGATTTCGATGTGGTCGTGAACGGAAGCAAGCTTACGGAGAAGTGTCTTCGTGATTTTGCGGTTCGCGGGAATGATGATTTCACCAGTTTGGGCATTGACCACATCCAGAGGGATTTTCTCACCGAGGAGGATGTCGGAAAGTTTCTCTGTGAGGTCGTCTGTAAGCTTGTCAGCTTTCTTCTTATGCTCGTCGTTGATTTTCTTGAGGTGCTTCTTGAGCTCAACAGGGTCAATTTTCTCTGCACGCTTCTTGGCAAGGCCATGTGAAGAGACTCGAACATCCTGAACAATACCTGTGCAGCCGGATGGCACGCGGAGGGATGTGTCTTTCACGTCGGCGGCTTTCTCACCGAAGATCGCACGAAGAAGGCGCTCTTCCGGAGCCAACTCGGTTTCAGATTTCGGAGTGATCTTACCGATGAGGATGTCACCTGGTCTAACTTCGGCACCGATGCGGATAATACCGTCGTGGTCGAGGTTGCGAAGAGCTTCCTCACCCACGTTTGGAATGTCGCGAGTAATCTCTTCCGGTCCAAGTTTCGTATCGCGTGCTGCGACATCGAATTCGGAGATGTGGATGGAAGTGTAGACATCGTCCTTGACCACGCGCTCGGAGATTACGATAGCATCCTCGAAGTTGTAGCCGTTCCAAGGCATGAAGGCTACGAGAACGTTACGTCCGATCGCCAACTCGCCGTCTTCTGTGTTCGGTCCATCAGCAAGGACGTGGCCCTTTTTGATTTTCTGTCCAGCTTTGACGATCGGCTTCTGGTTGATGCAGGTGCCTGCGTTTGAGCGCATGAACTTACGAAGCGGGTAAGCAAAAATGCCCTTGGCTACGTTTGTTTTCACGATTTCCGGCTCACTGAGGAACTTCTCGTCGGAGACAGGAAGTTTACCATCAGGAGTAGTGATGATGATTTCAGCAGTTGCTGCAGCTACGATACCGTCAGCTTCGGAGACAACCACAGCGCGGGAGTCACGGGCGGCTTTGCCTTCGAGGCCGGTTCCGACGAGCGGAGACTCGGAGACGAGAAGCGGCACACCTTGGCGCTGCATGTTCGATCCCATGAGTGCGCGGTTGGCGTCATCGTGTTCGAGGAACGGGATGAGACCGGCAGCCACGGAAACGAGCTGTTTCGGAGAAACGTCCATGTAGTGCACTTCGTCCGGAGTGGACTCGATGAACTCACCACGCTCGCGGGCATCAATCCGGTCTTGGTCGAACTTGCCCTTGTTGTCGATGACGTTGGAGGCCTGGGCGATGAGATAGTTTTCCTCTTGGTCGGCGGTGAGATACTCGATCTCGTTGGTGACTTTGCCCTTCTTGACCTTGCGGTAAGGAGTTTCGATGAAACCGAATTCGTTGATCCGGGCGTAGGTGCACATCGAGTTGATGAGACCAATGTTCGGACCCTCGGGGGTTTCGATCGGGCAGATACGGCCGTAGTGGGACGGATGAACGTCACGCACTTCGAAGCCGGCACGGTCGCGATTCAGACCACCAGGTCCGAGAGCGGAGAGACGACGCTTGTGGGTCAGCTCGGCCAGAGGATTGGTCTGGTCCATGAACTGGGAAAGCTGGGAACGACCGAAGAAGTCGCGAACCACTGCGGAGAGTGCTTTCGGGTTGATGAGTTTCTGTGGAGTCATACCTTCGATGTTCACATCGAAGAGAGTCATACGCTCTTTCACCAAACGCTCGGTGCGGGCGAGGCCCACGCGGCACTGATTGGCAAGGAGCTCACCTACTGCACGAACGCGGCGGGAACCAAGGTGATCGATATCATCGATGACACCCTCACCTTTTTTCAGTTTTAGAATGTAGCGAACGGCGTTGAGGAAATCCTCGGAAACCATGATGCGCTGATCGGAATCAACACCGATGCCAAGTTTCTGGTTGATTTTGTAACGCCCCACGCGGGTGAGGTCGTATTTCTTCGCGTCGAAGAACAAACGCTTGAGGAGCGCACGAGCGTTCGAGGCGGTCGGAGGATCACCGGGACGAAGCTTACGGTAAATATCCTTGAGCGCGGATTCCTCGTCTTTCGCAGGATCTTTGCGGAGGGACTTGAGAAGAATCTCATCCTCGCGACCATCGATAACCTCGAGCTTCTTCTGACCAAGGGCGAGAAGTTGCTTAACGATACCAGCTGTGAGTGGCTCGTAGGCTTTCGCGATGACGAGTTCGCCATCGAGAATGTCCTCGAAAGGCACCTTGTGGCCGAGTTCGGCTTCATCGATCTTACTGTTAAGGGCAAGGTTTTCGATGGAGTAGAAATGACTGACAATATCGCGGTCAGTCGGATAACCGAGAACGCGAAGGAAAGTGGTAGCAAGGAACTTTCTTCTCCGGCGACGACGGTCGAGGTAAACATAGAGAAGATCATTGGTATCAAATTGAACTTCGAGCCATGAACCACGATCGGGAATGATTCGGAAACTATGAAGTGTTTTACCGTTGAGGTGTTCCGAAGTCTCGAAACAGATACCAGGTGAACGGTGAAGCTGGGAAACGATAACACGCTCAGCACCGTTGATGATGAAAGTTCCGCGGCGGGTCATCATCGGAAGCTCACCCATGTAGACGCGTTCCTTTTTGGTGCCAGTCTCATCCTTCAATTTGAAGGTGACATACAGTGCGGCAGAAAAGGACTCGCTGTTGCGGAGAGATTCGAGGGAAGTAATCTTAGGCTCCTCGATATCATAGGTAACGAAGTCAAGTTCGATGGCTTCATCATATGATTTAATCGGGAAGACTTCGCGGAAGACAGCCTGGAGGCCGGTATCGGAACGATCGCCAGGAGATACATCCTTCTGCAAAAATTCGTCGTAAGACCGGCTTTGGACTTCAATGAGGTTAGGTGGGTCGATGACCTCTTCAAATTTACCAAAATAGAGACGTTCAGGCATGGTGTACGGTGTTAGTGGAATTACGAGTTTGAGCCCGAGTCTGCGAAGACTCGAGCGAGATTAGAATCAGGAGATGGACGGAAAATACAAATTGACGAGAGCGGCGCGTAACACCGGGAAACTTCTTAGAGTCACGCGTCGATACCGAATTTGCAAATATGTTTTAGTTATGAGATGGAAATGCCCGGAGCGGAAAAAATCCGCCCCAGGTTGAAATCAGTAATGAATTACTTGAGTTCGATTTCTGCGCCAGCGGCTTCGAGCTTAGCTTTTGCTTCTTCAGCTGCTTCTTTCGAAACGCCTTCGAGAACAGGAGCTGGTGCGCTTTCAACGAGTTTCTTCGCATCAGCAAGGCCGAGACCTGGGGAAACTTCACGAACTGCTTTAATGCAGGCGATTTTGTTTCCACCGGCTTTGACGATGACTACGTCGAACTCGGTTTTTTCTTCGGCAGCTTCAGCAGGACCTGCTGCGGCTGGGCCGGCGGCTACTGCTGCGGCAGCGGAGACGCCCCAAGTTTCTTCAAGTTGTTTTACGAGGTCGACAGCTTCCAATACGGTAAGTTTGCCGAGTTCTTCTACGAGGTTTGCAATATTTGACATGTGTTTTCTCCTTTGCGGTGTCGTCGCCTCCGGAGCTTCCGGAGATTTCAATTTCCCAGCTGGGAAACCGACGAGGTACCATTATTAATCAGGCCATTGCGTGGAGACGCGACAGGCCATCAGTTCAGATTGTTTAGTTATTCAGCAGCTGGTGCTTCTTCTTCGCCTTCTTCAGAGTCAGAAGACTTGAAGTGCTCGCGCTCCGGGTCGAATTTCTCGAGAAGGATACGTGCGATACGTGTAGCAGGCTCGTTGATGAGGCCGAGGAGCTGGGAAAGAACAGCTTCGCGGGACGGGATGTCTGCGAGGGCTTTCAGCTTTTCGGTGTCGAGGATATCCTGACCGAGGATGCCGATTTTCATTTCCGGCTTCTTGAATTCTTTTTCAAAATTCTTGAGAACCTTGGCAGCGGAGAATACTTCGTCATCACCAGTCACGAATGCTGTCTGGCCGACGAGCTCGGAACCAATGTCTGGAAGGCCTGCCTCGTTGAGCGCTTTGCGCATGTAGCTATTCTTCGCAACTGTGCACTTTGCACCGGTCTCGGTGAGGCGGTTGCGGAGTTCACTGAATTGAGGAACGGTAAGACCTGTGTAATCGACAACGATAACGAATGGTGATTCGTTTACGCGAGCCAGCAGGCTTGTGAGGATGATTTGCTTATCTGGATTCATTTTCTTAGTGCTTGCTGGTTAAAATTAGGCAGTAGCTGCTTTTGCGTAAGTCGCCGCTTCAAGAGGAATACCTGGAAGCATTGAAGCTGCGAGGGTGACCGACTGAACGAAGTTACCTTTAGCTGAAGCTGGCTTAGCGCGGACGATGCTATCGATGAATGCACGAGCATTTTCAAGAAGTTGTGCTTCTTCGAAGTCAGCTTTGCCGATTGCTCCGGCGATGTTGCCGTTCTTGTCGAGTTTGTAATCGATACGACCAGCTTTTACTTCGTTGACTGCTTTCGCTACATCGTCTGTGACTGTGCCGGTTTTCGGGTTAGGCATAAGACCACGTGGTCCAAGAACACGAGCGATCTTACGGACTTCTGCCATTGCTTCCGGAGTGGCGATCGCGGAATCGAAGTCAACGAAGCCGTCTTTAATCTTGTTGATAAGGTCTTCGTAACCAACGTGCTCAGCACCTGCGGCGATAGCTGCTTCAGCGGCCGCGCCTTGGGCGAATACTACAACGCGGACGTTTTTACCTGTTCCATGAGGAAGGGAAACAGAGCCACGAACCATTTGATCACTCTTCCGTGGATCAACTCCAAGACGGAAAGAGAGTGTGACAGTTGGGATAAACTTCGGTGCAGGAAGCTTCTTCACAGTGCTGATTGCATCAGCGAGTGTGTAGGACTTATCGGCGCCGACTTGCTCGGCAGCCTTGTTGTAGCGTTTGCTATGTTTTTTGGACATTTCTTTTGTTTGTTTGCAGTGATAACGGACCAGATGAATTCCTGACCCTCTTGCGGTGTTCCGACTTACGCCGGAACGGGAGAATTACATTCCTTCGACTTCGAGGCCCATTTGACGGGCTGTGCCAGCAAGGATGCGAGCAGCTGCTTCTGGGTCGTTGGTGTTGAGGTCAGGCAACTTGATGTTCACAACTTCCATAAGTTGTGCCTTAGTGATCTTGCCGACTTTCTTTTTGTTTGGCTCACCTGAACCGGATGCAAGACCTGCAGCCTTCTTGAGAAGGTTACCTGCTGGTGGACGCTTGGTTACGAATGTGAATGACTTGTCTTTGTAGACAGAGATAACGCAAGGGAGAACATCGCCTGATTGTGCCTGAGTGGCGGCGTTGAATTCCTTACAGAATGCCATGATGTTTACACCTGCCTGACCAAGAGCTGGGCCGACTGGTGGCGATGGATTGGCGGCTCCGGCTGCGATCTGGAGTTTGATGATTTTGGTAATTTCCTTGGCCATGATGTTGTGTGGTAGATGCTAAAATTCTAAAAACTGATGTGGTAAGAGTGGGCGGTAAACTTATTCGCGTTCGACCTGCCAATACTCGAGTTCCACAGGTGTGGTTCGGCCAAAGATATCCACCGCGACACGGAGCTTGCCGCGTTCCGGGTCGATTTCTTCGACGATGCCGTTTTGAGATTGGAATGGGCCGTCTGCAACTTTGACAGTATCGCCTACCTCGAAAGAGATTGCCGGGCGAACGACTTCTTCGCGTTCCTGAATTTGGGAAAGCATGGCATCAACTTCGCGTTGACGCATTGGTGTCGGGCGGTCCTTTGTGCCAGCGAATCCAATAACTCCGTCCATTTCCTTGATGAAGAACCATGTCTTTTCGACAAGCTCATTATCCTGGGTGGCGAGATACATGTTTACGATGATATAACCGGGAAAGAACTTTTTCTTGGTCTCGGTTTTTTTGCCGCGTCTGATTTCAGAAACTACTTCGGTAGGGACGAGAACTTCACGGATGTAGTCCTGCATTTCCTCGGCTTCCACCTGACGAGCGATACGGTCACGTACCTTGCCTTCCATTCCGGAGAGGACTTGGACAACGTACCATTGGTCTTTGTATGATTTTTCGTCAGGCATGAGAGTAATAAAAGCGGCGTAAAATGGGAAAATTAGCGGAAGACTTCAGTAAGGAAGCCAACGATGAGGACTTGAACGAAGTCCCAGAATTGAACAAATCCAGCGAGTAGGATGACTGCAATCAGCACCACTATCGTAGAGTCGATAAGTTCTTTGTATTTTTTAAAGCCCTTCGCTTTGGGATCCTGATCCCATGGCCAGCTAGCTTTGCGAAGCTCGCCTTTTACTTCACCGATAAAGCCTGTGATTTTGGAAAGCATGAGAAAAGAGATAAGGAAGGGAGAAAAGAAAAGTGGCACGCCAGGAGGGACTTGAACCCGCAACCCTCGGTTTTGGAGACCGATGCTCTACCAATTGAGCTACTGACGCGTTACTATGTAAAAAGAGATGTTTTGAGGCGACTTTAGGGCATCCCGTATTAGCGGGATGCCCCAAGTTTTGGCTTACCAAGTAACTTGCATTACCCGGAACTGCCGTCAATTTGAATTATTTGATGATTTCACCAACGCGACCAGCACCTACTGTGCGGCCACCTTCGCGAATCGCGAAACGCATCGTTGGCTCCATGGCAATTGGGCTGATGAGCTCAACTTCGAGACCGATGTTGTCACCAGGCATAACCATTTCAACACCTTCTGGAAGCTTGATGCTGCCAGTTACGTCTGTTGTACGGAAGTAGAACTGTGGACGATAGTTGGAGAAGAATGGTGTGTGACGACCACCTTCGTCCTTGGAAAGAACGTAGATCTCAGATTTGAAGACTGTGTGACCCTTAACTGTGCCTGGCTTGGCGATAACTTGACCACGCTCGACTTGGTCCTTTTTGAGACCGCGAATCAGAAGACCAACGTTGTCACCTGCACGACCTTCGTCGAGAAGCTTACGGAACATTTCGATGTCAGTGATGGTAGTTTTCTGAGTGTCGCGAATGCCGACGATCTCAACTTCTTCCATTTTCTTCACGATACCGCGCTCTACACGACCGGTGCAGACAGTTCCGCGACCTTCGATGGAGAACACATCCTCGATAGGCATGAGGAATGTTTTGTCGATTGGGCGCTCTGGCTCAGGAATGTAGGCATCAACCGCATCCATGAGTTTCATTACGTTTGCCATGTGTGTCGCATCTCCTTCGAGAGCTTTAACAGCGGAACCCGCAACGATAGGGATATCGTCACCCGGGAAATCGTATGAGGAAAGAAGATCGCGGATCTCCATTTCTACGAGCTCGAGAAGCTCTTCATCATCCACAAGGTCAACCTTGTTCATGAAAACTACGAGAGCCGGAACACCAACCTGGCGAGCAAGAAGGATATGCTCACGTGTTTGTGGCATTGGGCCGTCAGCAGCGGAAACAACAAGAATACCACCGTCCATCTGTGCGGCACCTGTGATCATGTTTTTAACGTAGTCGGCGTGACCTGGGCAATCAACGTGTGCGTAGTGACGCTTCTCAGTCTCATACTCTACGTGAGCAGTGTTGATTGTGATACCGCGCTCGCGCTCTTCGGGAGCAGCGTCAATGTCCGCATAGCTCTTTTTCTCGGAAAAGCCCTTTTCAGCGAGCGTATTTGTGATCGCTGCTGTGAGAGTAGTTTTGCCGTGGTCGACGTGACCGATTGTGCCGATGTTTACGTGCGGCTTGTTGCGTTTGAATGTTTCTTTGGCCATGTTGGTTGTGGTTTCGCTGAGACGTTTTTGAGAAGTGTATTATCAGATCATGGAGCTCGTGGGCGGAATTGAACCGCCGACCTCATCCTTACCAAGGATGCGCTCTACCCCTGAGCTACACGAGCAATTGTTGATGTTTCACTCTTCCTTTCTACCGAAAAAAGAACCGCGATCGTTTCAAGTCAGACTTGAACTGAGCGCGGCACCCCTGACTGCTTGTGGGGAAGAGCGGGCGGACATTAACAAAGCGCGGCACTCTGTCAAAAAAAAATTGGTTTAATTTTCACTTTCCCTTGAACTCCTTATTCTGCCCTGTTCCCCGGATATTTCAAGCAGTTAATCAGCTCCGATCGGTGGCAATTTCGTGAATCTTTCGATGTTGATACACTTTCCAGAGTCACAATCCACCTCGATAATTACCCCACAGAGCCTTACTTGCCCCTTGGCAACCGGGAAACGGGTTGGCATTCCTGATTTAAATCGCCAGACCACAGATTCCACACAACGACCAAGAACAGATTCTTCAGGACCACACATCCCGGAGTCGGTTAGATAGCCCGTACCTCCAGGAAAGATCGTTTCGTCCGCTGTCTGGACGTGGGTGTGTGTTCCGACGACCAACGAAACTTTACCGTCCAGCATCCTTCCCATCGCGATCTTCTCGGATGTCGTTTCCGCATGAAAGTCCAGCAGTATTACCTTTACCCCCTCTTCTAACAGCCTATCCACTTCCTTTTCCACAGCCAGAAACGGATTATCCAGAGGCGGTTGCATGAAGGTCCTCCCCTGTGCCTGCATTACAGCAACTTTGCCTTTCGCCGTATCTAGAACGACGCTCCCGCTGCCGGGAGTTTCCGGAGGATAGTTCAGAGGTCGTAGCAGACGAGGCTCTGTCGGGAAGTAGTCAACAATGTCTTTCTGGTCCCAAACGTGATCACCGGTTGTTATCACAGCTGCGCCGGCCCGCAGGAGATCTATTGCGATTTTAGGAGTGATTCCCTTGCCTCCTGCTGAATTTTCGCCATTCACGACAATGAAATCGAGCGAATGCTCTTCACGTATACCTGCAATTTCGCTGATTACCGCCTTCCTTCCCGGTTCACCGACGATATCTCCAAGAAAAAGTATACGGATTGTCCCCTCATTTTCGGTCTCGCTCATCTATGAGTCGGGACTTTCCGGCATTTTCCCGCCCAAACAATCAAAATTTCCCGAGAAACCTTTTATTCCGGTAGACGACCGTTTTTGAAGCGATCATTTTGCGCACGGATCACAACATCGGACTGCTGGTCAATCTGGGGCATGAACATCACAGCCCGATTTGACCACTCGACTGCCTCTTTTCTCTTCCCTTGGGCAAACTGCAGCTCCGCCATTGTATCCAGATAGGCTGGCTGATTCGGATTTTGCTCCAGAACGGGGCGTAGAAATTCCTCCGCTTCTTCCAGGTTTAATCCTGCTCGAGATGCCAGCCATCCTGCCGTGTTTCTCGTGTTTTCCGATGCCGGATATTTCATGATGACCTCCGATATAACTCCCCAGGACTGGGCAAACCATTCTTCAAGCTCTTTTTCCAAACCAGCCTTGCGCATGATCGGAAAAAAATCATCGGCTAGAATACCGTCAGTTGGGAAATTCAAATATGATCCTTCGAGAAGAGACACCGCACGGGCTCGATCCTCATCAATAACCGATAGAGCCTTTGTCAGATCGGCTTTCAATCTCACTCTCGCATAATCCAGAAGACTCCCGCTTAGATATCTCTGCATTGCGTAGATATGCAGGACCCCTTCATAGCATGAGGAGGAAATATCCCATTCTTCAGCATCCATCATGGATTTGGCGTAATCATCCAACACAGCTACAAATGAGTTATCCTCCGGATCAGCCATCTCTACCGCTTTCTTTTTCCAAATAGCGGCACGCTCATAGTCTCCACCGTAGGTATAGTATTTCGCATTAATCAGACAGCTTTGAGGGAGGCCAAGCGTTAGCCTTTCTACCCATTCATCGTGAGCCCTAGCCTGCTCTTCCATCCCCGCACGCCGATAATTGGCAGCCATGAATGCGTGAATTTCCGGAGAAGAGCTACTTCTGTTTGCCGGAGATTTTTCCAAAAAGACCACAGCTTCCTTCCAACGGCCAGCAGCACTCAAATACCTGTCTATGGAGCGCCATGCCACCGATTGGCCAATAAGATCAAAGATCCGTAGTGCGTTTTCAGTATCGTTCTGCGTAGTTGCAAGCCCCAGAAACCTAGTCGCCAATTGCTTCTGGTCCTCACCCTCCATTTGATTGATAGCCTGCCAACCAATATCAAACCACTCTGAACGTAGATCCTGATTGGCAAATGAGAGCCCCAGTAGTGCACGCGTGGCCTGCAGCGCTGCCATACGGCTCTGGTCCGGCTTCATTTTATTCACCCACTCAAGCCACTGCAGGGCCTCTGTATCCTCTCCCAGGGAAATTCGATAGACCTCCTGCCAACGTCCCTCATTTTCTCCAGCCCAATTTGCGGCCACCTGTAGAGAAAATTCAGGCGCACTACCGCCATTTAACAGGTATTGCTCAAGAAAACTCAAAAATCGGCTTTCGTCTTTGGAAGCCATTTTTTCAAGAGGCCCGGTAAGGGCTTGTGACAACACCTCCCCAAGACCGCGGCGCTCCAGAAAACCCGATACCTGCGCTATTTCGTTTCCTAAAATAAGATCGAAATCATCAGTCTCCTCAACACTTGCGCCCAGTATACGATCCATACGTTCACCCAGCCATGTGGCATAATCAGGACTATCCGGATCCAGTCCCATGATTTTGAGGGCTTCAGGAATACGCTCTTGGCTAAGGTAATAAACAAATGACGCTGTGGAATCGGTTTCATCCTGAAAATCCTCGAACTCTCCGAGACGTCCCAAGAGGGCCAATAACATCATTGAGCGTTCACGTTCGTCGTCGTCCCGTGAGTTCACCTTGCTGGCAAGAGTTTCAAAATCAGCATCTTCAAGGTCTTCTCCCCCCCATCGCTTCAGGGCCAATTTTTTGTAAACTTCCATCGCCTGACGATTTTCAGGGTCCTTATCTTTAAGGCGAATCCAATGGGTTGGATCACCCTGTAGCATTTCCAGTGTTGCGAATAGCTCTACTTGATTCGTTGTAGCAGCCAATTTGGCTGCTTCCGGTATGTCACCTTTCGCCCTGAGCAAGGTCGTCATCCATAGTTCGGAAGATACGTTTTCCGGAGGTTCAATCGCCTCGAATTTTCCATACTTATCCTCATCCGAAACATACATACTCGCCAGCGCCATCAGTGTTGATGGTTCATTAGGCGCAATTCGGAGAAGCTTCACCGCTGTGTCACTATCATTCTGAAAGATCGCTTCGCGTGCACCCACTATTGCAACTCCACGCACCAGATTTCCGAACTCAGCCTGAATTTCCGGTGGCTCTTTTGAATACAGGACCAAAAGTTGACGATAGGCCCTTCTTCTCTTCAAATCACTGAAGACCGCCAGTTTCTCATCTTTTCCGCCCTCCCTGTATTTTTCAATCAACGCGAAAATCTCTTTCGGACTTTCCGGAGTCAAACCCAACTCAAGGAGATCCAGTATTTCAGTCGCCCGCAAAACAGCCTCGGGATCATCCGAATCCGCAACGCCCTCTAAAAGCTCAAGAGCTCCGTCTCCTTTCTCCCATAGTAACTTCGTGGCAAGTTCACGCTCCTGGAAAGAATCGGACGAGAGCTTTTTCACTAGCTCGTTAGCATCGGGAGAATCCTTGGAATTCTCGGAAAGTGCAAGCTGCGCAAAAACACCGAATAGGGCAGCGCAGGTGAGAAAATGAAATTTCATAAACTCGGAAAACGTGCTCTATCCACGAATTTATTCAACCTCGTAGAAATAAAAGGAGTAACCGCTGTGCCGTCCTTGGGGCTGTGAGCCACGTTCCGGAGACTCAAAAGGTGGGGTCGTCCGCAAGATTGCATGTCTTCCTGAGAAGGCATGACAGTCGCCAAACGGATAGTGATCCCTTATTAATAACATCGGTCCGGGCCAGCTTCCAAAATGGTCGAACACAGCAGTAGGCGGAAATTCTACGTGCGGGATCGGACACGCGCAACGGAGATTTTGCAAATTTTCACGATTTTTAGATCGTCCCGAACAGCCTATCGCCGGCATCTCCTAACCCGGGGAGAATGAACCCTTTCGCATCAAGGCACCGGTCGATAGCCGCAGCGTAGATATCCACTTCCGGATGTGCTGTTCGCAGCGCCGCTATTCCTTCTGGAGCGGCCAGCATACAGACGAATCGGATCCGTTTGGCACCCCCTTCCAAAAGCCTCGAGATTGCATGGATAGCTGAACCACCTGTCGCCAACATCGGATCCAATACAATCAGCTCCGCTTCATCGATTTTCTCGGGATGTTTCAGAACATATGTTTCCGGAGCCAGAGTCTCTTCATTTCGAGCAATCCCGATATGGGCAATCCCGGAATCCGGCATAAGATCCAGAAATCCATCCAGAAATCCCAAACCAGCTCGTAATATAGGAACAAGGATCACCGGTCTTACCAGCTTCTCTCCGGAGGTAATTTCAAGTGGAGTGTTACATTCGGTCACACATGTCTGCAAACTAGCGGTAACCTGCGGCACCATCAGCGCAGCGATCCTACGCACCCCGGCTCGAAAATCGCGGGACGAAGTATCCGGATTTCTCAAACGAGTTAACTCGGAAGAAATCAGCGGATGTTCGATGGAGTGGAGCATTTAAGGCTTCGGGACCAGAATTGTTTTCAAATCAGCAATTTCTACGCCAAGAGCTCCGGCAGCCTCCTTCATATCTCCTCCTGCTCTCTCCAGCAACCTTCCGGCCACTTGACGTGAAAGCCAGCTCAGTAAAGGAGCATCCGCAGGTGCGGCATTGATCACCTGATCTAGCCCACGGGATAGCTCTGTATTCCTTCCCGGCACGGATGCCAATGGAATATCCGCCGGCAACAAAATCTGGGACGAAGCCAGAGCGCATGCCCGCGCAACAGTATTTTCCAATTCACGCACATTTCCCGGCCAGTGGTGATTGGATAGGGAAGCGGTTGCCTCGCTCGAGAAACGAATTCTCGCCATACCGTTCTTTCGGGTGATCTTTTGAAGGAAATACTCTGCCAAGAGTGGAATATCCTCCGGCCGTTCACGCAATGGCGGAATCCTTAATTCCACTACATTCAAACGGTAATATAGATCCTCGCGGAATCGACCGGTGGTTACCTCCGTGGATAAATTCTTGTGTGTTGCGGCTACGATCCTGACATCCGTCTTCAGAGTGTCATTGGACCCTACCCTCGAAAACGTTCCATCCTGGAGGACACGAAGTAATTTCACCTGAATCGAAAGCGGCATATCTCCGATCTCATCCAGAAAAAGAGTTCCCCCATCCGCTTGCTCAAATCGACCGGCACGTCTTGCGATCGCCCCCGTGAACGAACCCTTCTCGTGTCCGAATAGCTCACTCTCCAGCAGATTCTCCGGGATAGCACCACAGTTGATCGTGATCATCTCCTGCTGTTTGCGCGGGCTGTATTCATGCACCGCTTTTGCAACAAGTTCCTTTCCGGTTCCACTCTCCCCGGAAATAAGGACTGGTGCGTCCGAGCGCGCCACCCGCCCAACGAGCTTGAAAACATCCTGAAGCGCCCGTGAAACCCCGATAATTTTCACCCGACCATCCGAGCTAGGCATCTGAAGTGCCGGCTCCTCGGCTTCACTGCGGTCCTCCACGGTCTGTAGAGCAGACTCGACCACTGGACGTAGTTCGAAGGAAAGTGATTCTTTCTTCAGGACATCATGTGCCCCCTTCTGGGTAGCCTCGATGATCTGCCCTGTCGTAGGGAATCCTGTGGTTAAAATCACCAACGTATCAGGACTCTGCGCCTTGATCCGCCCTAGAAGATCCAGCCCGTCGAATGGCTGCAGCAATACAGCGGAAACCACCACATGTACCTTCGTTTTCTCGATCACCTTGATCGCCTTTCCGGCATCATCGCATCTGAGGATGCGCAATCCTTTTGCAGCTAGGTGCTTCGTAGCCCAGTCGAGGAAATCCAGATCAGGATCTACTAGGAGCAATGTTTCTTCTTCGGAGTCAGGCATCGGACGTGTGAGAGGTTCTTGAATGACGGCTCTTTATGCAAGCGACAAGATCATTCCTTCTTGTAGAATCCAAAAGGGGTAAATAGTCGCGCTTTTGCCTACCTTTTTGCGCCGGCCAACATCGAATCAGCCAATTTTTTGAGCTCTTCCACAGGAATTGCAAAGGTTTCCGCCCGATTTGCCCGTGCGATGTTCATCCCTACCACTTTCCCGTCCAGAGTGATCACCGGACCACCCATTGTACTCGAATTTGCCAGAATATCGTGCTGCATCACCCTTGGGAAGCCACTGCGTCTCTCGGAGAAATCGCCACTCATCTGATCATTCCTGTCCAATTCCTGAAAAACTTCCCCCCGCGCCGATAGCCTGACCTTCAGCAAAATTTCCTCGCCATCACGGATCACCATCAAATCGATGGATTTACCTGCTTTCTTGTCTTTCAGAAACTCCGTGAGACCACCGACGCCGGAAATCCCCTCACCATCCACGCTGAGAATTTGATCACCCACTTTCACTCCTGCTTCTTCCGCCCCACTTTTTTCGGAAACAGCCTTTACCATCAGAGCATCCTTTTCTTCCTCCAGCTCTACTCCGAGCACCGCCCCACCATCCGGCTCAATTTCACGTGGGCTAGCGCTGACAATCCCAGCCAGGATTCTCCTCTTCGTGCGACTGGTCGCCCCATTGACAACCAGCCATGTCCCCTGCTCCAACCCGTCACTGCTTTCTGCGAAATCAGCGGGCGTAAGACCTTTCCCATCCACCTTCAACAAAGCCACATCCCACGAATCATCGACCACCACCACCGTAGCTTTATCGAAAGATTCCCGGTCGATTCTTACATTCAGCGCATCAGCCCCGGCGATCTCGCTTGCCTTCGTCAATACATAGCCATCGTCACTGATGACCACCCCGTAGGCGATCTCCGATCTCCCATCGTATAAAACCGCGCTACACTTTTGAATCACCTCCCGCTGGTTTTCGAAAGCCGCAAGAACCCCCATTCCCGACATACGGAAATTTGTCTCAAGCGTCTGTTGGCCGAAAGCACTCCCCATCAAGAGGTAGCATATCGCCAAAACCTTACCGCGATCCCAGCCGCACCTCGATTGTCTCATTTTTCCCATCACGTATAACTTCAAAAACCAGTAAATTTCCCGCCACCATCTCGGCTAAAGCGTCTTGCAGCCCTTCTCGGCTCTCCAGCTGTTCACCGTCCAGGCTTACCAATAGATCGCCTTCAAAAATACCGGCCGACTCAGCGGGACTATTTTTTCCTACCTTTGTCACCAGGATCCCTCCCTCGGCCTTCTCGGTAATTATCCCCAGAAAGCCCTTACCCTTCTCTGGCTTCGCAGCAAATGGCCCCTCTCCTATAAATTCGGACGCAAGCATCCCATCCCAATTTTCGAGAAACTGTCCTACCGGCACATGCATATTTACCGGCAATTGCGGGCCAACCCTTGAGTGGATACCAATTAGGCGCCCGTCCATATCAAACAACGGACCACCCGAATCACCGCCGATCAGCGTTCCATCCGTCTGAAATGTGGAATTAGCTACCCTCACCAGCCTACCAATTCTCGCAACCGCTCCGCGCGCTTGGTCGAAGCCCCCTGAATGCCCTAGGGAGAAAATCCAATCAGCCAGCTTGGTGTCATTGTCCCTGTTGATCTCCACCACCGGGAATTTTTTATCCCCGGGCAGTTTCTCAGTAATCTGAATCAAAGCCGCATCAACATCAGCCACCAGTCCGAGGCTCGTCGCCTCCAGCCGTGTCCCATCAGGCATGATAATTGTCACCAGCTTCCCTACACCCGTGGAAACGTGGGCAGCGGTCATCACCAAACCATCTTCCGTGACTATCACCCCGCTACCGGTTCCGTTCCCCAGATCCACGCAGACGGTCGCCGCCTTCGCCTTAGGAATAGCTTCCTGCAAAGCTTCCTGGATCGACAAAAGATCAGCCTCCGATTCCGGTGCCTTTTTACTGTTCAACGGAAAACCAAACGCGGCCACCGGCAGAAAGCCGATCGCTAGCAGAACGCAGACTCGTTTCAGCGGAAACATACTAGCGCTCTAGAATCTCCACCTCGTATCCATCGGGGTCGGTCACAAATGCCATTTTCCGCTCACCGCCGGTAAACTTTTCACGCCACTTGGAAGGCCAGATCTCGATCCCCGCCTTTTCCACCTTATCGCAATACTCCACGATATCAGAGACACCCAATGCGGTATGCATCAGATCCTCCGGGCAGCTCCCGTTGAAATCCGGAGAATAGGTCAACTCTAGGAAAACGTCATTTCCCTCCAGCTCCATAAACACCAGCTTATTTCCCTCCGGTGAATCCTTCTTCACACCCTCCTTGTAGCCAAGTTTCTCGTAAAACGAGATCGACTCTTCCAAACTTTTCACCCGTATCCTTGTATGCAAAAACTTGATCATCACTGAAGATACTACCCTCCACCTTCTTCCCCGCAAGCAACACTGTATAAAAATCCGAAATCATGAACTTCACTGAAATCGATCGCGAAGACTTCCGGAACCTTCTCGCGGAAATTCATCAGACACACATCCCTTTCGGCATGTTCGGGAAAGAAAAATACCCTCCAAGGGGTGTCCCGATCTTTGATCTCCCGGAGGAATACCTTCTCTGGTTCAAGCAGCGCACCTTCCCGAAAGGCCGCCTCGGCGAGCTCATGGCCCACGTCTGCGAAATCAAGGAAACCGGAATGGACATGATTTTCGATCCACTCCGCAAAGCCAACGGCGGCCGCACCAAGCTAAAACTCTAGCAGCGGCCATTCACATCAGCACCACCGCGCAGGGTCATACCAGCCCATCTTTCCGCGCCTGCTTCCAGTAAGCATACTCGGATCGATTGAAATCAACATACTCTGGAGAAAGATCACTCGAATACATGGTATAGCCTGCCTCACCCCGGTTCAGATTGATCACAATCTCGAACTCCGGCTTGGCCACTATTTTCCGTAAATCTTCCATTGGCGTTTCAGCCTGTAATCCTCCGAGGCAGGCAGCCTTCCCTCCGATGTGAATATCGATTAATTCCTCGCGAATCCGCGCTCTGGAATAGCCCACCGCATGAATAATTCTTCCCCAGTTCGGGTCCTCACCATTCCAGGAAGATTTTACCAAAGCTGATTTACAAACTGCCTCGGCGACTTTCTTCGCATCCAGATGTGTGCGGGCACCTTCCACCTTCACCGTCACGAATTTCGTCACCCGCTCGCCATCTCTTACGATTTCCTTCGCCAGCTCCAGCATCAGCCAGCCCAGCGCATCCCTGAATTGCTTGCAGCCCTCGCTACCACGGGCAACCAGAGGCATTCCGGAAGCACCATTTGCCATCACCATCACCGTATCATTGGTGCTCATATCGCCATCAATGGTGATCCGGTTGAAACTCTCTTCCACGGACTCCTTCACAGCGCGCTCCAGACAGCTCTGTGATAAATTCGCATCCGTCGTGATAAAGCACAGCATCGTTGCCATACTCGGGCAAATCATACCCGCCCCCTTTACGCACCCACCCAGTCGGACTCTGTGCCCATCAATATCGAACGAGATCGCCAATTCCTTTTCCCGCGTATCACTTGTAATGATCGCCCGCGCCACATCATTGCCCTTTTTCTTGTCCAAGCTAGCAACCAGCTCCTCCATCCTAGGTTCCACCCGTGACATAGGCATGGGCAAACCAATTACACCGGTCGAGCAAACACCCACCTGCGTGCGCCGCAGCTTGAGAGGCTTGGCCACGCCTTTGCACATCGTCCGCGCATCCTGGATCCCCTGCACCCCGGTGCACGCATTCGCATTTCCCGAGTTGACTACGATCGCCCGTACATCCCCGTCCGCAAAATGGTTTTTCGAAACCTTGACCGGTGCCGCCTGCACCCTGTTCGTCGTAAAAGCGCCGGCCGCAACCGAAGGAACTTCCGAGTAGATGAGAGCAAGATCCAGTCGGTCGCTGTCGGGATTTTTAATACCACAACTCACCCCACCGGTTAGGAAACCTTTGGCAGCTCCCACCCCCCCTTTGATACGTGTTATCGGAAAATCCATTGTAAAAAATTCGACCCGGAACTTACCCCGACAATCCCCGAACCGACAAGAAAATCCTAATCTAACGCCCAAAACGGGGAAAATTTCGCAATCCCCGCTTTTACCGGAGCACTACCCGATTACCCGACCCCAGATCGCTTTCAGATAGCGCGACTCCGGATAGTTCGAGAGCGTAGGGTGATCTCCACCCGCGCCGGTTCTATCAAAAACCTGCAACCTCTTGTCCTGCCTGTGCACCACACCGGTCACAATATTTTCGAAAGCATCCACACCCAGCTGCCCGGAACAGGAATTCGTTACAATCACACCATCTTTCTCCACCAACTGCACAGCCAGCTTGTTCAGATCGTGATACTTCGCGTATCCCGTTTCATCGTCTTTTCCGAACATGAATTTCGGAGGATCCACCATTACCACATCCCACTTGCGGCCATTTTCAATCATGGTCCGCACCCAGGTAAACGCATCGGCATGAGTAAGCTTCACCTTCGCGCTGTTTAGATTCGCGTTCCGCTTCGCCATCGCGACCGCAGCTTCATCCAGATCCACCGCCGTCACCTCGCTCGCGCCACCCAAAGCAGCGGAAACCGAGAAACCTCCCGAATAGCAGCAAAGATCCAAAACGGATTTACCCTCTACCAACTCGCGGAACTTCTTCCTGTTATCGCGCTGATCGCAGAAAAAGCCGGTTTTATGCCCTTGAGAAAAATCAATCTCATACCTCACCCCGTTCTCCACCACCTTTACCAGGCGCACATTGTCACTTTCCACACCGCCATGCCTTGGTATTCCCTCGATTTTTGCCAAATCGGAATCCACCTGCACCACCACCTGCTTCGTGCCGAACACCTGATGCATCAGCGGCAACCAACCTTCCAACCTCATCCATGCGGCTAGCGCGGTAATTTCCACGGAAAGAACATCCCCGAATTTATCAGCAACCATCCCGGGCAGAAAATCCGCATCCCCATGCACACAGCGGTAGCAATCCGTCTCGCCATCCAGCTTCAGGATATTCCTCCGCAACTCCCCCGCCCGCACAATCGCACGCTCGAAAAACGTATCATCCAGATCCTCCAGAGAGTGACTCACAATCCGCAGCGGCATACGCGCCTTTGGATTCCACAGCCCCCAACCGAATCTTGTCCCCTGTTTACCGAATACCTCGACCAAATCTCCAGCCTTTGCATCCCGCGAAACCTCCCCCACCATCTTCGGCCAAATCGAAGGGTGAAACGTCTGATACTTTAAATGAACTGTAGCCACCCGCACATCCTCAACATACAGATCTACAAAAAGCAAGAAACCGCTTCTTTCTCACTCCCGATAACACATCTTTCTGAAATTCTAAATTTCCACATCTACTTTCCATGAAACTACATCGCCATCTCTGCGCCTCCACACTCGACCTCGCGAAAGCCGTTCTCCTCAACCACCGCGTCCTTGACCACGAACTCGCCGCCGCCTTTGAAAACAACAAGAAATGGGGCAAACGCGACCGCTCCTTCGTGGCGGAAACACTCTTCGAAGTCACCCGCTGGCGCCGCTCACTCTCCTATCTCGTGGATTCGGACGATACCAATTCACTCATCACCGCCCAGTGGGTCCTCATGGGCTTCGAACTCCCGGAATGGCATAAATACACCGGACGCCCGCCGGAAGAAATCATCGCCCGCCAGGCAGATATCCCGGACCAACCCCGCGCAATCCGCCAATCCATTCCCGACTGGATGGACAAACTCGGCTACGAAGAGCTCGGTGAACAATGGGAACCCCAACTCACCGCCCTCAACCAGAAGCCATCCGTTTTCCTCCGCGTAAACACCCTCCTTTGCACCCTTGAGGAAGCACAGGAATGGCTCGCCGAAAATAACGTCGAGACAGCCCCGGTCGATGGACACCCATACGCACTTGCGCTCCCTCCGGGAAAAATTCTGCCAAAAGCACTCCGCCTCGACGGTCGCATTGAAATCCAGGACCCGTCCTCCCAGCAAATCGCTCCATTCCTTGATCCACAGCCCGGCCAACGCATTATCGACGCATGCTCCGGTGCCGGTGGAAAAGCACTCCACCTCGCCGCCCTATCGAAAAATGAGGCCCGCATCTACGCCATGGATGTCGATGAAAAGAAACTCGCCCAGCTCAAGCAACGTGCAAAACGCGCCCGCGCCACCTGCATCGTCCAAAAGGCCATCATCGAAACCACACCCACCGATTTCGCAGACATCGCGGACTCACTCATCATCGATTCCCCATGCTCCGGCCTCGGCACGCTCAAACGCCAACCGGACCTCAAATGGCGCCTTAAACCCGCCGCCCTCAAACGCGTCCAGTCCATCCAAGCGCAACTGCTCGCGGAATACCCGAAAATGCTTAGATCCGGCGGAAAACTGCTCTACGCCACCTGCTCCATCCTACCCTCCGAGAATCAGGAGCAGATCGCCAGACTGCTTAAAAATAACCCGGACAAATACAGACTCATCTCTCAGCAAAACCTACTCCCGTCCGAAACCGGACACGATGGTTTCCATGCTTCTTTGCTCGAAAAACTCTAGAAACCCCTTCTTAGTAGTCCGCGAAATGAAGCCATTACTCCTCCTCGCCTCCGCTCTTCTCTTCGCCTGCCAGCCTACCACCTCTACTTACGCGCACTCACCCTTCTCCAAGGAATTCGTCCCGGATCGGACACCCGTATCCACATCGGCTACGCTTCAGTCACTCCTCAAAACTCTTCCCGTCTGGGACGTTCCGGAGGAAGGTATCGATGAGTGGGTCGCCGGTGGAAGAACTCCAAATGAGAATACGCTTTTCGTAGCAGGCGATGGCGCCCAGGTAGACCTACGCCTTACAAAATTACGCACTCCGGACCGCTACGAACTCAAACTCGGCACCGAAGACTGGCCGGAAGGCGGAGTGGACTACTACATCCTCCAGCGCATGGAAAACGGCTGGAAACCCCTCTCCCACGTGAGCCCTAAACTGAGTTACGAATAACAATTTCAGAACCGGCAACTCCCACGGAAAAAGTCTTCGCACCCGCATCTGCCAGCATCGCCCTCGCTAGTGGTGGCTCCAGATGCGCTCTAACCCGCCGCGCCAGATCCCTTGCACCATAACGTTTATCGTAGCCGGCATTCAGAAATTCACGCGCTGCACTATCCACCTCGATCGTGACCCCGTGGCGTGCCAATCGGAGACCCAGTTCCTTCAGCTCCACGTCTAGGAGATCGCCGATCCAGCCATCTCCCAGCTCTTCGAAAAACACCACCTTATCGATCCTATTCAGAAACTCGGGATCGAATTTACGCCTCAGAGCTTCCTGCAGAATCTCCTTTTCCCGGCGCTCCGCTGGCAATCTCCCCAGCCATTTCCGCCAGCCACTTTCGAATTTCCGGCGATAGCTCTCCAGCTCCCTGGCGCCCTCATTGCTGGTCATGAAGATCATCGAGTTCTCGAAATTCACCTCCTTCGTCCCTGCGGAAAGCTCAAGCACGCCCGCATCCAGGACATTTAGAAGCGCCCTGGCCACAGACTGGCTCGCCTTTTCTATCTCATCGAAAAGCACCATCCCCGGTCGCCCGTAGCTCCCAGCCACCTTTTCGAAATCGAACAATGTGTGGTTCTCCTTGCTCCCGACATAACCCGGAGGTGCACCGGTGATCGCAGCCGCATAATGCTCCTGCGCAAGTGTGTTCATATCGATCCTGCAGAGCTTATCCTTGCTTCCCAAAATACTCTCCGCCAGCGCACGCACGGTCTCGGTTTTCCCGACACCTGTGGATCCGAGGAAAAGCAAAACCGCCAGAGGTCGTCCATCCCTGCCGAAATCTGCTTTCACAACATCCAGCATATCACCTACAGCCCCATACATCTGTGGCTGCCCGATAATGCGGCCCTTCAGCCGCTCTTTGATCGCCTCGGGATCGAATAGAAATCGAGTCATCCTCGGCTCCGCGGCCAAGGACTTCCCGATCTCATTCTTCTCCTGATTTTCGGCTAATACCCCATTGATAAAAGGCACATTTCCCTCCTTGTATGGAAATTTTCAGAAAACGACCAATCAGGCCTCTTTCTCCTTATCCTCCACCGGAAGAGTTCCCACCGGACAATCCTTCACCCCGATAGTGCTGCGGGTCATCGCCTCCACATCCTTCTGCACACCTTCAGCGTCCATTACCCATTTCCGATAGAAATCAAATGGGCAAGTCGCTACCCCCTTATCGCCATCACCGGAATTATGAACTCCAGTGTATCCACGGTGCAGGAGCTTGAACAAATGGTTCTGTGATTGATCGTTCGCACGAGCATCGCGGATCTGGCTTACGGAAAGCTGCGCATACTGGATGCCCATATCTTCCTCTCCGCACTCTCCCAGAGTCCGCCCGTCAAAGCCGATGATCGCCGAGTGTCCGAAATACGAATACACCCCGTCAAATCCGGAAGCATTCGCCACTGCCACATAACAGTTGTTCGACCACGCCATACACTTGGACATCATCACCTGCTGCTCCTTGGCCGGATACATGTAACCCTGGCAGCGCACGATCAACTCAGCCCCCTTCATCGCACAATCACGCCAAATCTCCGGATAATTTCCATCATCACAGATGATCAAACTCAGCTTCATACCCTTCGGACCCTCCGTCACATAAGTCGTATCGCCCGGATACCATCCCTCGATCGGGCACCACGGAATACACTTCCGGTATTTCTGAACGATCTCTCCCTCATTATTGATCAGAATCAGCGTATTATAGGGCGCCTTCGCAGGGTGATCCTCATGCCTCTCACCCGTAATCGAAAATATTCCCCAGACATTGGACTCCTTACACGCAGCACTGAAAACGGCAGTCTCATCGCCCGGTATGGTCGCCGCAGTCTCCATCATTTCCGCTGGGTCATACATGATCCCCATTGTCGAATACTCAGGAAAAACCACCAAATCCATGCCTGGCAGCCCTAGCTTCATCCCCTTGATCATTTCCGCAATCTTGCCCGCATTCTCCAGAACTTCTGCCTTCGTATGCAACCGCGGCATCTTGTAGTTCACCACTGCCACACCCACCGTATCCGGACTGCTCGAAATATCACCGTGTCTCATAATCTTTTTCTCTTTAAAATAAATGGGAAATCTTCCCTCTTATTTGCACAAGCAACTAACATGCCAGCGATTGCGGAGTTTTCCTAACAGACTTTACCCGCAGTAACCCTCCCTCTTGAAGTTTGCCCCACAAAACCTAAACTCCCTCCCCAGATGGACAAAATCCTCATCCGCGGCGCCCGCCAGCATTACCTCAAAGACCTTACCGTCTCCATTCCCAAGGAGAAACTAACCGTCATCACAGGCCCATCGGGCTCGGGTAAATCCTCCCTCGCCTTCGATACCCTCTACGCGGAAGGCCAGCGCCGCTACGTCGAATCACTCTCCGTCTACGCACGACAATTTCTATCCCAGCTGGAGAAACCCGAAGTCGATTCCATCGAAGGGCTCAACCCCGCCATCGCCATCGAACAACGTGTCGGCGGCCTATCCCCACGCTCCACCGTCGCCTCCGCCACGGAAATTTACGATTACCTCCGCATCATCTGGTCCGCCACCGGCATTCCCCACGATCCGGAAACCGGCCAGGCCATGACCCGCATGGGGGCCTCGGAAATTATTACCGAACTCTCCGCCCAGCCGGAAGGCTCCAAACTCATCATCCTCGCCGCCGTCCCTGAAGAGGAAACAGCCGAACCCGAGCGCCTGCTCGGGGACCTCCAGCGCCAAGGCTTCATCCGCATCCGTCTAAACGGGGAAATCCAGGAAATCACAGAAGCAAGCCTCGATACTCCCGGCCCACATAGAATCGAAATCGTCATTGATCGCCTCGTCATCCGCCCCGGGATCGATTCACGCCTTGCCGATTCCATCGAGCTAGCCCTCCGCCTGTGCGGCGCCGAAGCAAAAGTCCTCCTAATGTCCCCCGGGGAAAAGGATTACCGTGAAATCACCTTCCAGACCTCCTACCGCAACCCCCGCACCGGCGAAATCTTCGGCGATCTTACCCCCCGCCACTTCTCCTTCAACACCCTCGAAGGCGCTTGCCCTGACTGCGAAGGCCTGGGCTGCAAAACATGCAACCACCTCCGCCTGAAAAAAGAACTCCAGCACGTAAAAGTAACCACCCCACAACCAAATTCCCCCACTAATCGATCATTGGGCATCATGGAATTTTGCCAGCTCGGCATCTCCGAGGCAAAAACCTGGATCTCATCCCTGAAACAAAACCCCGCCCCCATAGGCGAACTCGCGTCAGAAGTTGAAAAACGCCTCAGCTTCCTGGAAGACGTAGGCCTAGACTACCTCACTCTCGACCGTTCCTCCGGCACCCTCTCCGGCGGAGAAGTCCAGCGCATCAAACTCGCCACCCAGCTCGGCGCCGGCCTCTCCGGAGTCATCTACGTTCTCGATGAGCCCTCGATCGGCCTCCACTCCAGCGATACAGCCCGCCTCATCACCGCCATCAAACGCCTCCGGGACCTTGGAAACACCCTCGTCGTCGTCGAGCACGATGAAGATATCATCCGCGCCGCAGACCACCTCATCGATATGGGCCCCGGAGCCGGCCCCGAAGGCGGAGAAATCCTGGCAGAAGGTCCCCCACTCACCATCACCTCCCCCACCGGCCAGTGGTTGCGTGGAGAAATTCCCCGGTTTACCCCAAAAAAATCCAAACCATCCACTGAAACCCTCACCATCCACGGCGCCCGCGAGCACAACCTGCAAAACATCACCGTACCCATCCCGCTTCATCAGGTTGTCGTCATTTCCGGCCCCTCCGGCTCGGGAAAATCCACCCTCGCCACCGGCATCCTCGCAAAAGCCCTCGGCCGGCATTTCCATAATTCAAAAGACGAACCCGGCGCACACGATTCCATTACCGGTCTGGAAACCATCGAGAAATTCGTCCTCGCAGACCAATCCTCCATCGGACGCTCCCCCCGCTCCAACCCCGCCACCTTCATCGGCGCCTTTGATCTCATCCGCGATCTCTTTTCAAAACTCCCCCTCTCAAAACAACGCGGCTACGGCAAAGGCCGATTCTCCTTCAACGCCAAAGGCGGCCGCTGCGAACGCTGCCAAGGCAACGGCAAACTCAAAATCGAAATGCACTTCCTCCCGGATGCCTGGACAGAATGCCCGGCCTGCCTTGGGAAACGCTTCAACCGTGAGACACTCGAAATCACCTACAAGGGAAAATCCATCGCAGACATCTTGGAAATGTCCGTCAGCGAGGCTAAATCCCATTTCCGCCCCATCCCCAAGCTCTACCGCCTACTCAACACCATGGAAGAACTAGGCCTCGGCTACCTCTCCCTCGGACAGGCCGGAAACACCCTCTCCGGAGGAGAATCCCAGCGACTGAAACTCGCCCTGGAAATCTCAAAACCAAACTCCCCGCACACACTCTATCTCTTCGATGAACCCACCACCGGCCTCCACTTCGGCGATGTAGAAAAGCTCCTCAAAGCCATCTTCAAACTCCGCGACGCCGGCCACTCCATACTCATCATCGAGCACCACCCGGATATCATCGCCACCGCCGACCACCTCATACAACTAGGCCCCGGCGGAGGCAAAAACGGAGGAAATATCCTTTAGTTCTCCGCCAGCATTCATTTCTGCAGGTGAACAAACGCACCACGCTTATTTCCGCAGAACACATCCGCCTTCCCATCGCCATTCAGATCCCCCACGAAGACCTGCGTTCCAACTCCTGAATCCGCGTCGATCAGGTGAGGCACAAACGTCGCCTCTTTCCCATCACGCTTCAGCTCGAACCACAGCACCAGGGCCGGGGCATTTGATTCAGGATCACCGTGGCTACCATGCGCCCAGAACCGCTTGCCGGTTACAATATCTTCTACTCCATCTCCATTCATATCCTTCATCTCCAAAGCATGCGGCTGGGAAAAAACCACACCGGTTCCACCCGCATCATCGGGCGTGCCGGTGATTAGATGTTTGACCCAGCCATCTCCTTTTTGCTCGAACCACGCCAGACCATAGCCGTGTGCATTCAGGGCTGTAATCACATCGTTCAATCCATCGCCATTCACATCATAGGCAAACATCTGAGCCCCACCCACATTCGGCTTATCCGCCTCCTCGCGGAACTGCTGCGGGTGAAATTCCCAAACAGGATCCCCCTCCAAGCTCTCCGGCTGCTCCCACCATCCGTGCCCTTCGAGAATATCATTACGTCCGTCTCCATTCACATCTCCCGCCCCCAGGCCATGGGTGAACTTCATGTATTTGTTGTTCGGTGACACCGGATGCCACGCCCATGGTTCTTCCGGAGTTTCTGCATCGAAGCTCGCATAACCGATCACCCCCTTGCGCATGCACAGCAGATCCACCTGACCATCGCCGTCCACATCCACAAACATCGGCGATTCATTTTCAGTCACATCCAGCGCCACACGACGCTTCCACAGCCCCTCCGCTCCCTGCGGGTTTTCATACCAGAACGTTTCCTTCCCGGGAAATCCTGCCACGAGATAATCCTCCCATCCATCGGCGTTCACATCCGTCATCAGCGCAGCAAAATTATCGCTGTAGCCATTCTTCTTACTCTTCGCTCCGTGGAACCCCTCGATCTGACCCTTACCGCCACTCACCAAAGTTGTCTTCGTCCTCACTTTGTCGGGATAAATCGTATGCCTATTCTCGAAATCCGGTCCGGCAAACCAATACGGACCATAGACCAGATCAATCGCTCCATCCTTATCCACATCCCCCGCGGCGGCTCCCTCTGCCCAAAAATTATCAGTCAGCTGCTTTCTTTCCCAGCTCCCTTCCGATTGCGGCGGTGCCGTGGACTGAGCAAAAATCAGCAAGGCCAACAACGAACACGGAATAAGGATTTGATAAGTTTTCATTTTCTAAAAACGGATACTAACAATCGAAAGTTTCGGACTCCCACCGATTTCTCACGCAAATGGCCGGAAATTTACTCAAAACCTCATTTCACCCACCCCAACTACCCAAAACAAAAATTCTAACCAGCTTTCTGAAAATTTAGTGTTCCATCGTCCGCATTCCGTACATACCCTCCCGCACCGTGCCTACTACTGCGATTCTTGCCCTCGAAGACGGACGCTGCTTTCCAGGAATTTCCTATGGAGCAAGCGGAACGACCACCGGAGAAATCTGTTTCAACACATCGATGACAGGTTATCAGGAAGTCATCACAGATCCCTCATACCGCGGCCAGATCGTCGCCATGACCTATCCGATGATCGGAAACTACGGGGTAAACCCCGAAGATAACGAGTCCAGCGAACCGCACATCCGTGCCTTCGTCATCGAGGAACTCTGTGAGGTCCCTTCCAACTACCGATCCACCGAAAGCCTTGCCAGTTACCTGGAGCGTTACAACATCCTTGGTATCCAGGGGATTGATACCCGCGCCCTCACCAAGCACCTCCGTTCACGCGGAGCCATGCGCGCCTGTGTCACCACCGAACTCTCGGAAGAAGAAGCAGTCGAAGCAGCTAAAAATTCCGCACATATGGAAGGCTCCGACTTCGTCAAGGAAGTCACCACCAAGGAATCCTACATCTGGTCCGAAGAATCCAGAAAATGGGGACTCGCCAATCATTCCATCGGCGAAAGTGAGACATACAAGGAACTCCCTGACGCAAAATACAAGGTGGTCGCCATCGATCTGGGCCTGAAATACAATCAACTGCGCATGCTTCGCCAAGCAGGATTTGAAGTAGAAGTCGTCCCCGCCACCACTTCCGCCGCTGAAATCCTCGCGAAGAATCCCGACGGCCTGTTTCTCACCAACGGCCCGGGAGATCCGGCTGCACTCACCTACATCCACGCGGTGATTGAAGAGCTCATCCAGAAGATCCCGACTTTCGGCATCTGCCTTGGCAACCAGCTCCTCGCACACGCCTACGGCGGCAAAACCTTCAAACTTAAATTCGGCCATCGCGGGGGCAACCAACCCGTCAAGGATCTCCGCAGCGGTAAAATTTCCATCACCTCGCAGAACCACGGCTTCGCGGTCGATCCAGACTCCCTGCCGGATGATATTGAAGTCACCCACATCAATCTCAACGACAACACCGTCGAAGGTATGCGCCACAAGACTCTTCCTGTCTTCTCCGTGCAGTATCACCCGGAAGCCGCTCCCGGCCCGAACGATGCCGCGCACTTCTTTGAAGACTTCGCGGAAATGATCGAAAGTTCCAAGTCCTAAGCCTCGAACTCACTTTAAAAACTCCCGACACACACCTACGCGCACGCTTAGAAGACAGTGCTTAGATTTTAGAATTCCGTAATGAACACAGTTATCACAGGCCTCCAATGGGGCGACGAAGGAAAAGGCAAGATCGTTGACTACCTCACCGAAACAGCAGACGTAGTCATCCGTGGCCAAGGCGGCAACAACGCCGGCCACACAGTCATCGCCAAAGGCGAGAAATACGTTCTTCACCTTCTCCCTTCCGGCATCCTCTGGGACGATAAGATCAACGTCATCGGAAACGGTGTTGTGGTCGATCCAATCGGCCTCTGTGTTGAAATAGCAAGAATCGAAGGCCAGGGAGTCGAAATCGGGCCTGAGAAACTTCTCATCTCGGATCGCGCACACGTTGTCCTCCCGTTCCACAAAGAACTGGATGCCGCCCGCGAAATTTCCCTTGGAGACCAGAAAATCGGCACCACAAAACGCGGAATCGGCCCGGCCTACTGCGACAAGGTCAACCGCTGTGGCCTCCGCATGGCAGACCTTTTGGACCGCCCCTTCGCGGAAGCTCAAATCGTCAGACGCACGGCTGAAGTAAACGAGATCCTCGAAAAATACGATCTACCTACCTTCACTGCAGAAGCAGTCATCGAGGAAACCTTCACCGCTTTCGAGCGTCTCCGTCCGCATGTCACCAATACCATTCCAGTCCTCCACAAGGCATGGAAGGCCAAGCAGAACCTGCTCTTCGAAGGAGCCCAGGGAACTCTGCTTGATATCGATTTCGGCACATACCCTTTCGTAACCTCCTCCAATACCACCGCAGGTGGCTCCACCACTGGCACCGGCCTTCCGCCGACAGCCATCGAGGCAGTTATTGGCGTCTGCAAAGCCTACACAACACGTGTTGGCTCCGGCCCCTTCCCTACCGGCGACGAAGGACTTTCGGAATATCTTCACAACCTCGGCCGCGAATTCGGCGCCACCACAGGCCGCGCACGTGGTTGCGGTTGGCTCGATACCGTCCTTCTCCGCTTCGCATGCATGGTCAACGGTGTGACCGGCCTCGCAGTAACCAACGTCGATGGACTCGATGAATACGAAGAACTGAAAATCTGCGTGGCCTACGATATCGATGGCACACACCACGATCTACCACCGGCGGATCGCTCATCATGGGACCGCGCGAAGCCAGTTTACGAATCTCTTCCGGGCTGGAAACAGGACACTACCGCCTGCACCGAATACGATCAGCTCCCGGAGAACGCTAAGGCCTACCTCACCCGCCTTTCCGAGCTCTGCGAAGCACCGATCGCCTTCGTCGGCGTAGGCCCGGACCGAGCGCAAACCTTGAAGCGATAGGTTACTTCATCGGATCGATGAAAAACTATCCCTTCCACCTGGTAGCCATTCAGTCAAAACCCTGAATAGCTATCAAACAGGCAGGTTCATCCAGCGCCTCTTAGAATCAAGATGCAGCACATAGCAATCATCATGGACGGCAACGGCCGTTGGGCAAAGGAACGCGGCCTCCCGCGTGCCCAAGGTCACCGCGCAGGTGCCGAGTCCGTCCGTGAAGTCATGGAGGCATGCAAGGAGCTGGGAGTAAAATACCTCACACTTTACGCATTCTCCTCGGAGAACTGGAGCCGTCCGGAAGCTGAAATCAAAGCCCTGATGGCTCTTCTCGATCGTTTCCTTGATGAGAAAGGCAAGGAACTGGACAAACAAAACGTCCGTCTCCAGGCGATCGGCCAGATCGACCGGCTTCCAAAATCCACCAGAGACCGGCTCACGAAAATCCAGGAACGTACCAAGAACAACGATTCCATGACGCTGGTCCTGGCCCTTTCCTACGGATCCCGCGAGGAAATTACAGCATCCGCCCGCTCCATTGCGGAAGCAGCCCTAGCGGGTGAAATCACTCTGGATGAAATCACTCCGGAACTTTTCTCAAAACATCTCTACACCTCGGAAATACCGGATCCAGATCTCCTGATTCGCACTTCCGGCGAGATGCGGATTTCCAACTTCCTTCTCTGGCAGATCTCCTACTCGGAAATCGTCATAGTGAAGAAGATGTGGCCGGATTTCCGCCAAGGTGATCTTTTCGCCGCTGTGGAGGAATACAAAACCCGTCACCGCCGCTTCGGCGCACTCTAGGCGCCGGCGGGTCATCCAAACTACTGCATCGGCTTTTTCTCCAGCTCCAGATAGCTGCGCAGCCCCTTCCTGATATCGTTGATAATTATAAACAAGATCGGCAGCAGAAACAGCGTGATCAGGGTAGCAAAGAGAATCCCGAAGGCCAGGGAAGCTGCCATAGGCTTCAAGAACTGGGCCTGAACTTCCGTCTCGAGAAGCAATGGAGCCAAACCGAAGAACGTAGTGAGAGACGTTAGTAGGATCGCACGGAAACGATCTACCCCGGCCAACTTCACAGCCTCTTCGATTGATTTCCCTTCTTCCTGAAGATCGTTCACCGCACAAACCAGAACGAGCGAGTCATTCACCACCACTCCGGAGAGTGCCAGAATTCCGAACACAGAAAGAATCGAGATCGGGATCCCCATCACAAAATGTCCAAGTAGCGCGCCAATAATCCCGAATGGAATCACCGACATGATAATCAATGGCTTCAGGTAACTTTTCAGAGGAATCGCGATCAGGACATAGATGAAAATGATCGAGAACACAAAACCGGTGAGCAAGGAACTGATGGATTTTTTCCTCTGCTCCACCTCTCCACTCTCAGTGATTGAAATTCCCGGGTGCTTCGCCAGGAAATCTGGAAAGAACTGATCCTCGAGACGTTTGGTAATCAGGTCGGAGGAAGTCTTCGCCTTATCCACGGATGCCTCGATCGTGACCACACGCTTGTTGTCGATCCGCTCGATCGATGCCAGAGATTCGGAAAACTCGGTATTTGCGATAACAGGAAATGGAACCGCCGTGCCATCAGGAGCACGCACCCTCATTTCCCGCAGTGTCTCCAGTGAGCCACGCTGATCTTCCGGATACCTCACCATTACTTTCAATTCATCCCGGCCGCGTTGCACCCGTTGCGCCTCTCTACCGAAGAAGGCATCCCGCACGGCAAGCGCCAAATCATAGCGGGTAAATCCAGCAGCTTCCCCTTCCGGTGTGATCGAATAGACAATCTCCGGTTTTCCGGATTTGAAACTATCATTGATGTCGAAAGTCCCAGGGTAGGTATTTATCTCCGCGGAAAGCTCCTTCGCCGCTACTTCCAGCTCATCCAGATCATCGCTCTCCAGGTTGATTGCAAGGTCACCGCCGGGAGGGCCTGCTGTAGCCTTGAAGCTCAGCGAACGTGCACCTGCAACGTCTCCCACAGCTTTCCGCCAATCCTGAACGACCTGTTCCGATGAGAGATACGGACGAGTTGTGGACCTGGTCAACTCCGCCACTACAGATGAATCCGTATTGGAACTGGCGGCCACCTGGATATCTAGAAAAGGATTTTGCCCGTATTCCTTCTCATATTCCGCTCCCAGCTCACCGGCCATATCGGTAATTCGTATGGTCTGCGCATGGAGGTAATCAACCGATTGCCCCTGCTCCAGACTGAGATTCACACTGACATCATCGTTGTAGATATTCGGAAAGAATACGAAACGTAGCTGACCGGCGGGAAACAGTCCGAGCGTCACAATAAATACAGCTACAAATCCAGCCAGCACCGCATAGCGCCATGGAATAGCCCATAGGATCATCGGTCGGTAGCACTTCTGGACAAACCAGTTCAAGCCATCTGCGATTGCCTTCTGAAATCTGGCAAACCCCTTCGAGATGAAATTCTTTGGCTTCTTATGCACATTGATGTGCGCCAAATGCGCTGGCAGAATCAGCTTCGACTCAACCAGGGAGAAGATCAGACAGAATACCACTGTAGTCGCAATCTGGCCGAAAACATTACCCAACCGTCCACTGACCTGAGTGAGCGGAAGGAATGCCGCGATTGTAGTAATAACCCCGAAGGTCGCAGGGGTCACCACCCGGCTTACCCCTACCACGGTTGTCCGAATTGGATCCTCATCATCCGGTCCAGCGGCCTCTTTTTCCGTGTAGATCGATTCCCCAATCACGATCGCATCATCCACCACGATCCCAAGAACCACCAGAAAGCCGAACGCGGATATTATATTAACCGAGAGGTCCACCCCGGGCATCGGGAAAATGGTGACCGCTCCCGCCAGTGAAACGGGAATTCCAATCGCCACCCAGAAAGCCAGGCGAAGATTCAGGAACATCATCAGGATTCCCAGAACAAGAAGCACGCCGATCACCCCGTTCGAACCAAGCAAAGCCAGTCGATCGCGGATTTTCGTAGATCCATCCAGCCAGCTGGCTATTTCGATCCCCTCGGGGAGATCCTTGAAATTCTCAACAACCTGCGTCGCCTGCTCCACCGCATCAATGATGTCATCCTCGCCTTCGGTGACCACCTGCAAACTCGTGGTCGGTTTCCCCCGGAAGCGGTTGAGAAACTTCTGATCCACAAAAGCATCCCGGACATTTGCCACATCTTTCACAAAAATCCGGGTTCCGTCCGGATTTGTCCTCACTGGAATATTTTCGAAATCCGCTTTCCGGTAAGCTTGGTCTCTAGCACGCAGAGAAATATTTCCACGGTCCGAACGGACATCGCCGCCACCGAGATCCACCGAATTATTCGAGACAGCATCCGCCACCTCTTGGAAAGTTAATCCATAGCGCCGGAGTTGCTCTTCCGAGGGCTCCACGGAAACCTCGTAATCCCGCGCGCCGAAGGTCTCTACCAAAGAGATTGCCGGCATTGCCAAAAGCTCATCACGCAGGGCACGGGCGGTTTCTTTCCGTAGCGCCTCATTTTCCGATCCATAGATCTCCACCCACAAAACCTGATTCTGACGCTTGTTTTCCTCCACGACTGGCTTCTCCGCCTGGTCCGGGAGAGTCGAAATCGCATCAACCTGGACTTTCACATCATCCAGAAGCTTCTCCACATCATAGCCCTCGATTGCCTCGACAGTCACGGTAGCTTCGCTGTCGGAGCTCACCGAGCTGATTTCCTCAACCCCGCTGACGGATTCGAGGGCTTCCTCGATTTTAATCGCCACCCCTCGTTCTACGTTCTCCGGGGTTCCTCCCCTAATTTCCACAGAGACAGTCACGGATTCCGCCGCGAATGCAGGGAAACCCTCTTTCCTCACACTAAGGGCAGTGAAAATACCCGCCCCCAGAATGGAGATCATCAGAATGTTCGCCACCACCGGGTTCGAGGCGAACCACGTCATAAAAGGATGCTTGTTCAAAATATTAGTTTGCTAGGCGTTCACTCGGTTTCCGCTTCTTCAGCTGCCTTTACTTTCATCCCTGCGCGAAAATTACTCAGCGGCCGTGTGACGACCTGAAGCTCGCCCTTTTCCTCTTCTGGCTGGAGATATACCATCCCATCAGCTGAGTGAACCCTTTTAGCTACAAGCCTTTGCAGCTCCTGGTTCTCGTCCATATACCAGACGAAGCGATCTTCCACGAAGGCTGCTTCCGGCACTTCGTAGGATGCGGGAATAGGTTTTGCATCGATCGTGGCATTCGCAAACATCCCTACCGGCAAAGCCTTTTTCCCTTCCGAAAATGGATTGGAAACTTCAGCCACAGCGTAAATCACCTGATTCTGCTCATCTACTGTCGGCTCCATCCGCACCAGTTCAGCATCCCAGGTTTCATCCGGCTTCAGTGGACTGGAGAGTTTCGCCTTGGTGGGAATTTCCACCCGGAATGCCTGATCGGCAGTCAGTGGCAATCGGATTTCCACCTTCTCGGTGGAGACCAGTGTGCCAAGAGACGATTGTGAGGAGGCTTGATTTCCCGGCGACGCCACTCGTGCAGTCACGATTGCAGCAAATGGCGCGCGCACCTCGGTCCGGTCCAGGTCAGCCTGAGCTTTTTCAATCAGCGCCTTCGCGGATTCGATATCTGCCCTCGTTGCCGATAGCTGTGGTTTGCGCAAAACAAAGTCCGAAGCATCCTCAAGTCTACGTCCGGAAGCCTTCCAATCGCCAGACGCCTGCTCCGCCCTGATTTCCTCCTCCGCATACGTCCGCTCGGCGAGGGTCAGGACAGACTCCTGCTGGGCTAAAGCCGCCTTGTAATCGGTCGGGTCGATTTTCACCAGAATCTCGCCCTCCTCTACCATTTTTCCCACCCGGAAACTCTCGGATACAAAGGTGATCGAGCCGCTAACCTGTGGTGCAAGCGAAGTCTCGTAGTAACTCTTAACCGTCCCATAGCTTTTGATCGGCGGAGTGTGTTCGCTAGGTGAAATCGCCGATAGGTTCACAATCGGCACCACCTCCCGCGGCTGCTTGCTCTGTGGCGCCGGCTTCAGGCTACCTAGAAACTTGTAGCCGATCACGGCAAGGATCAGAATTGCGATCGGAATAATTATTTTGAGAGCGACTTTCATGGTGGTCAGTAAGCTTTTCCAAGCGCGAGAGCGAGAGTCACTCTGTTCTGGTAGCGTGCGTTTATGAGATTGATCAAAGTTTCTTCAGCAGTGAAACGCCGGCGCTTTGCCTCGAGAACATCAAGAATCTCGATCAGACCGGATTCATAGTTCCGCAGGCTGCGTTCTTCCGCATTTTTTGCCGCATCCAGCGCGCTAGCCGTCGCATCTTCCTGCTTTTTCAGGTAAAGCTCGGAACCGAGCGCATTCTCAACTTCGCGGAAGGCGTTCAAAACTGTCGAACGGTAGCTCGCCAAGGCCTGTTTTGCCCTGGCATTGGCCGCTCCAAGTTCCGCGCGCCTCTCACCACCGTCGATGATCGGAGCCGTCAGCCCTGCCGCAACCGACCATACAGTGAAATTTGATTTTGCCAGATCGCTAAGCGTGGCTGACTGCTGGCCACCGCTGGCTGTAAGGGTAAAACTCGGAAAAAGGTCACGGTGGGCCACTTTTACATTCGCGTCCGCTGCCAGAATTCGCTGATAGGCAGCGAAAATATCCGGTCTTACCTCAAGCAGAGTCGATGGAATACCAGCTGCCACACTTTTCTTCAGCGATGGCCAGGCCGAAGCCGCACGGTTATTATCCGGATACTCGCCGGACAAAGTTGCCAGAAGTCGTGCTGCCTGATCCCTCGCGTTCTTCTGCGCATTGATTTCCGAACGTGCATTTTCAGCATCCGTTTTTGCCAAACTCACCTCACCAAAATCCGCCGTTCCCAGCTCGAATCGTCTTTCAACCAGATCAATCGTGCTCTGGAAGGAAGCCAGCCTTTCCTCCGCCAGATCCCGTAGCTTCGTTGCCGCCACCAGATCAAAATACGCTTGCGCGGTTTGTGCCGCGATCGATTGGCTTGCCGCCGCGTAATCAGCCGCGGCAGCTTCCGCCGTGGAGTCAGCCGCTACTACACCTGCGCGGATCTTCCCCCATACATCCACCTCCCACTGCGCATCCAGGGAAGCGGTGTATTGCTCGGTAATAAAAGAGCCGGAATTGAAACCCGCTCCCGAAGAATTACTTTTCGACCGCCTTGCTCCACCATTTCCTGTGACTGATGGGAAAAGCCCCGCCCTGGCACTCCGTGTATTGAAACCCGCCTCCTCCAGAACAGCCGCAGCCTCCGCAAGATCCGGATTTTTCCGCTGCGCCAGCTCCATCTGATTCCGCAGCGCATTCCCTCCGAATACACCCGAAAGACTTGAAACCATTTCAGGAACCGCAGCCCTACCACTCGCATAATCACCCCGGATCGAAATATTCGCATCCTTTTCCCCTGCCTTCGGCATCGGGAGATTCGCGCAACCAACCGCGTAGAAACAAGCCAGACAAAGTGAAAAACGATAGGGGAACAGCATAAGACAGAGAAACGAGAGATAAACGACAATGGCCCTGCCAAGTTGCTGCGGCAAATTTATCTATGTACGGTGGAATGCAAATGGTATTTCGGAAAAAAATCTCCGGAACATCTCCGCACTTGCCGCCACCTATCAGCAGTGAGTAAATCCACTCATGTCATTTCTGAAATGGGCCCTGCTATCCGTCGTATCAATCGTTCTCTGCCAATGCGCCGGCAGTTCAGGCGGCAGCATCGGCGGTCCACCGAACATGGGCGGCCCCACTGTCGAACAGCGCAGTGAAAAAATCGCAAATGAACAAACCGGTGATTTCTACTACGGACGCCGCTACTACGTGAACAAAACACGCTTCTGGGGCTACCTCCGTAAACCTCGTCAATCCGCGGATCAGGCAAAACTCGTTCTGTTCGATGAGCGCAGCAAATACGCTCCGGACCGTAAATCGGAAAGCGGACCTCCCGGCGCCCGCTACGGCTACGATAACAATTACGAATACCGTATTTCCGGAAACTACACCGGCAAGGAGGCATACGATCCAAATAGCGACCAGTTCCTCCCTGTCTTCAGGCTCACCAACTATCAACTCGTCGAGACCAGTCCCGGCTGGCTCTTCAGCCCGAACGATCACTACGATCAAAATCGCTTCACTCTGATGAAAAACTAGGATCTGGCTCGCCGGCATGCTGCGGATACAGCCATCGCCTGCTTTTTGCTACAGATCGGAAAAGTAGCTTTGTTGAGCAATTCTGATTTCTTTTCCTTTGTCGGAGAGAAATCACAATCTAGCCTCTCACCAGAATGACACCCGAACTTCAGGAACTCTTTACCTTTCTCGCTTTTCCCAGCGTCTCCACAGACTCGAAACATAAGCAGGACGTCCTCTCCTGCGCGAATTGGCTCATTGAGAAACTCTCCGGGATGGGGCTCTCCACCGAGCTACACGAGACTCCCGGCCATCCAATCGTCATCGCGAGAAATGAGCACTCGCCGGACAAGAAAACCGTCCTCATTTACGGCCATTACGATGTGCAGCCTGCGGATCCATTGGCCCTCTGGGACACGCCACCCTTCGCCCCGGAAATCCGCGACGGAAAAATCTACGCCCGCGGCGCGACTGATAACAAAGGCCAGATGCTTGCCCACATCCTCGGCATCGAGAAGACCCTCAAGGAAAAAGGCAAACTCCCGGTCAACATCATCCTCCTCTTTGAAGGCGAAGAAGAAATCGGCTCACCGAACCTCGCCCCCTTCCTTGAGAAACATAAACAAGACCTCGCCTGCGATATCATCGCAATTTCTGATACAGGTATGGTCGCACCAAACACCGGTACTCTCGGCTACGGCCTGCGTGGTATCGCCTGTGCCGAGGTGAAAATCACCGGACCCGCCCGCGATCTCCACTCCGGACTTTTCGGCGGAGCCGTCGCCAACCCCGCCACCGCCGTAGCCCAACTCGTCGCCTCTCTACACCTTCCGGATGGAACCGTTGCCATCGATGGATTTTACGACGAAGTCCGACCACTTGAAGACTGGGAGCGCGAGATGTGGGCCAAGGTCCCCGGCGTAAAAGACGAAGACTTCCTCGAAGTCACCGGATCACCAGCCCTATTCGGCGAGCCTAACTACAGCTCTGCCGAACGCACCTGGGCACGCCCCACCGCCGAGGTCAACGGCATCGGCGGCGGCTACCAGGGAGAAGGATCGAAGACCGTTCTCCCCGCAGAAGCCTTTGTAAAACTCTCCCTCCGCCTCGTTCCTGATCAGGAGCCCCAGGTCATCCTCCAGAAACTCAAGACCCACCTCGAAAAACACTGCCCTCCCGGAGTGAACATCGAAGTGGAGCTCGGCCACGATGGCAAACCCTACGCCTGCGATCCGCATTCCGATTTTGGAAAAGCCGCCCAACGCGCTCTCAAAGCTACGTTTCCCGGCGAGCCAATGCTCATCCGCGAAGGCGGCTCCATCCCCATCGTCCAGGCATTCCAGGACATCCTCGGCACCGATACCCTACTCCTCGGACTCGCCCTCGCGGATGCACAGATCCACTCCCCGAACGAAAACTTCCCGATCCAGAACTTCGAAGCCGGAATCAGGCTCAACCAAGCACTCCTAGAAGAACTCGCGAAGTAACTGAATTACTAATGCTCTCAGAACTAGGATACGAGATTCACCGAGCTGCTTTCTCACATAGTGAAATTCAAGATTTGCGAATCGAGGCTGATCTAATTTCTGCGGAGGCGGGGTCGGCCTGTGTTCGAAATTTAACAATGCTCTCCGAAAGAATTCGTAACCTTTCAGTATCCACAAAACTAAAGGCACTACTTCCGTCATTGAATTATATACCAGTTCGCTCGATTCTTTTTGATAAAACATCTGCTGAGAACTGGCCAGTTGCCTGGCACCAGGATCTCACAATTGCCACCAAAGAAAAAAAGGATTGTGACGGCTACGGCCCGTGGAGCACCAAAGCTGGCGTAACACACACTCAGGCGCCAGTTGATCTACTCAGAAAAATGGCGACAATTAGAATTCATCTAGACCCAACGGACCGCAAAAACGGAGCGCTAATAGTCTCACCCTGCTCTCATAAAACAGGACGTCTCTCATCTGATCTTATCTCGGAATTTGTTTCCAGATCCTCTTATATCTGCGAGTGCCAGCCAGGAGATATCCTACTTATGTCGCCTCTCATACTTCACTCTTCAAAACGAAGCACCAATCCGAGTCGTCGGCGAATCCTCCATTTGGAATATGCTCCACAAGACGCACTTGACCAACGTCTCAACTGGCACGAAACACATTCAACATAGACCTACGAGCATCATTTCTCTCGGGCAAATATCATCTAAATTTCCCGCAGATCACTCAATATCTTCCACTGCATCCCATGTCAGACTCTCCCAAGCTAGATTTTATCCGCGAAATCATCTCCACCGACCTTTCCACCGGAAAACACGAGACCCCCATCACCCGTTTTCCACCGGAGCCCAACGGCTACCTCCACCTCGGCCACGCTAAGTCCATCTGCCTGAACTTCGGCATCGCCCAGGAAAATCCAGGGGCAAAGTGTAACCTCCGCTTCGATGATACCAACCCGGAGAAGGAAGAAACGGAATATGTGGATTCCATCAAGGAAGATGTAAAATGGCTCGGTTTCGATTGGAACGATGACCTTTACTTCGCCTCGGACTACTTCGAATTTTTCTACAACTGCGCCGTAGACCTCATCAACAAAGGGCTTGCCTACGTGGACGAGGAATCCCCCGAGGAAATTAAACTCCACCGCGGAAACGTTAACACCCCCGGCACCCCATCCGGTTTCCGGGAGCGCACCATCGAGGAAAATCTCGAAGCCTTCGCGAACATGAAGGCGGGGAAATACAAGGAAGGCCAAGCCGTCCTCCGTGCAAAAATCGGGCTCACCTCATCCAACATGAACATGCGCGATCCAGTCATGTATCGTATCATGCATGCCGCCCACCACAGGACCGGCAGCGATTGGTGCATCTACCCGATGTATGACTTCGCCCACCCACTCGAAGACGCCCACGAGCACATCACCCACTCACTCTGCACGCTGGAGTTCGAGAATCATCGCCCGCTCTACGATTGGTTTATTAAAAACTGCCCCGTGCCCTCCGCGCCACGCCAGATCGAGTTTGCCCGCCTCAGCCTCACCTACACCATCATGAGCAAGCGCAAGCTACTCCAACTCGTGAACGAAGGCCACGTCTCGGGCTGGGATGACCCACGCCTCCCTACCATTTCCGGTATCCGCCGCCGTGGCTACCCCGCCGCAGCCATCCGCGCTTTCTGCAAAAGAATCGGCATTACAAAATACAACGGCACCACCGACGTAGCCTTGCTTGAGCACGATATCCGCGATCACCTCAACACTCACGCACCCCGCCGCATGGCAGTGCTGGAGCCGCTCAAGGTCCTCATCGAAAACTTCAGTGAAGAGCCTACAACCAGCGCCACTATCCCGAACCACCCCCAGGACGCCTCATACGGGGAGCGCGAGGTTACCCTCTCCGCGGAAATCTACATCGAGCAGGAAGACTTCATGGAAGATCCTCCGAAAAAATTCTTCCGCCTTGGCCCGGAACGCTACGTCCGCCTCCGTGGCGGCCCTATCATCCAGTGCACCGGATTTGAGAAAAGCGAGTCAGGGGAAATCACCCTCGTTCGCGCGAATCTCCTACCCGACACCACAGGAAAAGACGCGCCAGAGGGAGTTAAGTGCAAAGCAGCCATTCATTGGGTGGATGCCGCCACCGCCGTAGATGCCGAAGTCCGCCTCTACGATCGACTTTTCACAGTCGAGGATCCTGACTCAGCTGAAGGTGGTTTCACCTCAGTTCTCAATCCGGACTCCGTCAAAACCGTCACCGCCAAGGTCGAAGCATCCCTAGCTGGCGAAGCGCCTGGCACCTCCTTCCAATTTGAGCGCAATGGCTACTTTGTCACCGACTCCAAGGATCACAAACCTGGTGAAAAGACGGTATTCAACCGCACAACCCCTCTTCGCGATTCCTGGGGCAAGGCGAAATAGGCAACCCTCATGCCCAGAAAAAAACTCCTCACGACCGCCGCATTCGTAGCGATCTCCCTTGTTTTTCCAGCACTGCTCAGTGCGGCGCCGGAAAAACATAGGGTCCTGATCGTCGATGGTTTCAGCAATCACGACTGGAAACAAACGACCCGCCTCACGAGTAGAATCCTCGAGGAAACCGGACTGTTCACCGTCGAGGTAAGCACTGCGCCCACATCTGATGATGGGCAGGTTCGAGCTGCATGGCGTCCGGATTTCTCAAGTTACGACGCGGTCATCCAGAATTGTAACAACCTCCAGAACAAGGTCACCTGGCCCGAGGAAGTTCGCACCCATCTGGAAAACTACGTCAACTCGGGAGGAGGCCTATATATTCTCCACTCCGCCAATAACTCGTTCGCGGAATGGGACGAGTATAACAAAATGATCGGACTCGGCTGGAGAAAAAAGGACTTCGGCACCGCCATATCCATCACCGAAAGCGGGGAAATCGAAAGAATCCCGCCCGGTGAAGGCACAAACACCGGTCACGGCCCACGAAATGATGTGGTCCTCACGAAACTCTCCGACCACCCGATCAACAAAGACTTCCCGGCAAAATGGATGGCGGCCGATCTGGAGCAATACTTCTACTGCCGTGGCCCAGCCGAAAACCTCACGGTCCTCTCCTATGCCAGAGAACCTAAGACGGGCCTTAATTTTCCAATCGAGTGGACAGTGAAATACGGCAAAGGAAACGTCTACAACTCCACCTACGGCCACGTGTGGGAAAACCAGGACCGCCCACCCGGTTCACGCTGCATCGCGTTCCAGACATCCTTCATCAGGGCAATGGAATGGCTCTGCTCGGGTAAAACATCCTATCCGCTCCCGGAAAATTTCCCGACCAGCACTGAAATAGAGCTCGGTAAATAGTGGAAACACTTGCACCAAATTCCACGTTCTGGCAATGAGCCTGCTTACTTTTAAAGCCGATGGAAAACAGCTCTCAATCCTCAAAATCGTCCTCCCACCCGGAACGTATCGCCACCTTTGCAGAGCCGGACGTAGTCCTCATCGGCGGAGGAATCATGAGCGCCACACTTGGCGTATTGCTCCACCAGCTTGATCCCTCCCTCGAGATTCAGATTGTCGAGGCTCTGGCAGATGTCGCAAAGGAAAGCTCAAACCCTTGGAACAACGCCGGCACAGGCCACGCTGCCCTCTGTGAGCTCAATTACACCAAGGAAAACGCGGACAACTCCGTTGACATCTCCAAGGCGCTTGAAATCAACGAGGCCTTCGAGGTCTCCAAGCAATTCTGGGCCTTCCTCGTGAAAGCCGGCATCCTTCCGAAACCAGAGGATTTCATCACAAACGTGCCGCATATGAGCTTCGTATGGGGCGAGGAAAACTCCAACTTTCTCAAACGTCGCCACGAGGCAATGTCCTCCCACCATTTCTTTTCCGAAATGGAATTTACCAGCGAATGGGAAAAAATTGCCGAGTGGGCACCACTTCTTCTCGAAGGACGAGATCCAGCGGAACCTATCGCCGTAACGCGCGCGCGAGGAGGCACCGATGTTAACTTCGGTGCGCTTACCCAAGCCCTCGTCGACTATCTCGAGGCGAAGCCTCAGATCAAGCTCGCCACCAGTCACCTGGTCCGCGACATCAAGCGCACCAAGGACGGCCGCTGGCACCTCACGGTCAAAAACCTGGACAAAAAAATCAACCGTTCCATCAAAGCTCCCTTCGTATTCGTGGGAGCTGGCGGGGCATCTCTTCCTCTCCTCCAGAAGTCCGGTATCCCTGAAGGAAAGGGCTTCGGCGGCTTCCCGGTCAGCGGCCAATTCCTCGTATGTGACAATCCGGAGCTCGCCAATCAGCATCAGGCAAAGGTCTATGGAAAAGCCGCCGTTGGCGCGCCGCCAATGTCAGTCCCCCACCTCGATACCCGAATTATCGATGGGAAACGCTCCCTCCTTTTCGGCCCATTCGCAGGATTTTCCCCGAAATTCCTCAAGTCAGGCTCCCTTTTCGATCTTCCCGGCTCCGTCCGCCTGAACAATCTTGTCCCGCTACTCGCCGTAGGTAAGGACAACATGGATCTCACCCGCTATCTCATCGAGCAGGTCATCCAATCTCCGGAAGATCGCCTCGATGCGCTCAAAGAGTTTTTCCCCGGTGCCAACCTTTCCGATTGGCACCTGTCCACCGCCGGCCAACGCGTGCAAATTATCAAAGAGGACAAGAAATCAGGCGGAAAACTCCAGTTCGGTACAGAGATCGTTTCCGCAGCCGATGGCTCGCTCGCAGCACTGCTTGGCGCATCCCCCGGTGCGTCCACCGCGGTGGATGTGATGGTCGAGATTATCGAGAAATGCTTCTCCAAACGCCTACCTGAATGGAAAGGAAAACTCAGCGAGATCCTTCCATCCTACGGCCATAAACTCAGCGAAGAGCCTGACCTCTACGCCACAGTGCGCGCAGACTCCGATAGCACACTTGCTTTGTAGCGGCCTAAGCGCCCACCTAATTCCTTAAAGTAGCAACGGTGTCACCAATTGGATTTCATCCTTTGCCTATTCCCCGCTAACCACAGAATCCCATCCATGAAAAACGACATCGAACGCATCCTTATCGACGAAGCTGTTATCCAGAAACGCCTCGATACACTCGCCAGTAAAATCGAAGATGAGTTCCCGGCCGGGCCTATTGTCGTAATCATCCTGCTCAAGGGCGCGCTCGTATTCGCATCCGACCTCCTACGCCGGATTCCCCGCGAGCTTTCGATCGAATGCCTTAACGTCGCAAGCTACCACGGGGGACTGGAAAGCTCCGGCAAAGTGGACTTCCTTGATCGCCATTTCCCGGAGGTAAAAGGTAAGCACATCCTCCTCTTGGACGATATCCTCGATACCGGCCGCACTCTAAGAGCTGTCGCTGATCGCCTGACAGAAGAAGGCGCGGCTGCGGTTCACACCGGCGTCCTCCTCGCCAAAGACAAAAAGCGGGCGGAAGAAGTTGAGGCGGACTACATCGGCTTCGAGATCAATGACGAATTCGTCGTCGGCTACGGCTTGGATTACAAAGGAAAATACCGGAACCTTCCATATGTGGGGGTTCTCAAATTATCCGCAGCAAACTAGCGATTCATTCCAGGATTTACTCTTCAGGCATTTTTACAGCCTTATCCTCAAGGAGGTTCTCATCCTTCGTTTCCAGCTTCTCCGCCTCTATCTGATCGTCGATCGTGCGATCGGGTGAGGTATCGCTCAGTTCCACATCGAAGAACCCAGCATCCGGCTTCTTCCGGAGCCTATCAGGCTTGGAAGGTTGCGCTGTCACAGATTGTTCATCCGGCGATATCTGAATACTGTTTTTTAAAACCACCCGATAGATAGGCTCCGGCATTTCGATTCCGGCATCATCATATGCCATCTTAACCAGCCGGATCGTCTCGCTCTTGGTTTTCAGGAAATCACTGGCCCGTTGGTCCAGCCACCCGAAGAACCGTAATATGACGGTGCTATCGCCCAAGCTGTCCACCGTTACCGATGGCTTGGGGTCTTTCAGAATACCGGGACTGCTCTTCATCGCCTCCAGCCCTACCTGCCGCGCTTCATTCAGCTCAAGGTCCACTGATACGCCAACTGTGAATTCAAGCCTTCTCAAGGGATTCCTGGAATAGTTCAGCAACTCCGAATTCATCACCACGCTATTCGGGATCCGCAGATGATTGCCATCCAGCGTAATCAACACCGTGTCGCGCGCGCTCAGAGCAGCCACCTTTCCTATCATTCCGTTCAGCTCGATCGCATCACCCAGCTCAAAGGGATTGCGGGTGCTCAGCAAGATTCCCGCCAGATAGTTCTCGGCGATATTCCGAAAGGCAAAACCAATAGCCAATCCCGCCAGGCCTGCCGCACCCAGGATTGCACCAACCACCGCCGTGGCATCCAGGATTTCCAAGGCGATGATAAAACCAATCCCGATCAGTGCCATCCGGATAACGCGACGAATCAGCACACGCGTCAGGGAGGAAATTTTCCACCTCTTGAACCAGGTTTCCCTGCGATGAAGGAAATTCGCCAACCATATCGATACCGCCACTACCAGAATGGCGATGCCGATCAGAGGTAATTTCGTAACAAAGGATGTCCGTAGCGCCCTAAGCTTTTTCAACGCCGGGGTGAGCTGCGCCTGCACCTCCGCGGCCACCTGCAGGCGATCAACGGTAAAAATTACACCATCCGTCCTCTCCGCCAGCGCTAGTGCATTCGCCCGCGAGCTCTCATCCGGGACTGTTCCGTGTAGCCTGACCACTCCGGAAATTACCTCGCAGGTAACATTCTCGAATTCCCTCACCTGACTGAAAATTCCATTCAACCGCTCCTCGATCGCCTCATCCGAGGTCACATCCGTCACCTCCACTACGGCATCGGTAGCCTTCGTTGTCTCCTCGTCCTGCGCGGATGCAGCGGAAAAAAAGGAAAAGAGCGGAAACAGACACCAGAGAAACGCTTTCATCTCCGCGAGACTAGCCGCCATGGATAAAGCTCAATAGTGAAATCCTAAATTTACCCGAAAAAAATGCCCCGATTTCCGAAAAAACAGGGGCAAAATTATAAGGTGGTCGGGACGGCGAGATTCGAACTCACGACATCCTGCTCCCAAAGCAGGCGCTCTACCAGGCTGAGCTACGTCCCGTGACGGGGCGGGGAAATTGATCCAACCTGCCGATCAACGCAAGTTAAATTGACGTAGTTTTGAAATCTTTTTTCTCAGAACTCGCCCTTGAAGGAACAGCGGGCCGTAGGCGTCTCGAAAATGACGATTTCCGCCAATCCCGGCAACTGTGGAGCCAGCTTTTTCCAGAACCAACCGGCCAGAATCTCAATCGTGGGACTTTCCAGCCCCTCGACGTCGTTCAGATAGGCGTGATCCAGCTTGTTCAGTAGCGGCTTCATGGCCTTGGAAATGAGCTTGTGATCATAAACCCAGCCGATTTTTTCATCTACTATGCCTTCGATGGATATCTCCACCTTGAAGCTGTGACCATGCATCTGCCGGCATTTGTGGTCCTCGGGCAAAGAGGGTAAAGTATGTGCCGCCTCGAATCGGAAATCTTTTGTCAGTCTCGCTTTCATAAACTTGCAGGAAAACTACTCCCTTAACCGGCAACAAAGAAACCTGAAATCTCTTCATTCTTTGTGATGGATAGAACCGGAAGCCAACGTATCCTCAAGCGTGACCAAGACGATACTCTCACTATTTCTAATATTCACCTCGGGGGCATTGATCTCCTGTAAACAGGAAGCGGAACCCAAAAGCGACCCGATCGAGAAAAAAGACGGGATGGTAAAAATCGAAGGGGGGCTTTCGAAGGTAGGTTCGGAAGGCTCATTCAGCACCCCGTATGGAAAAAAGGAATTCCCGGAGGAAGCTCCAATGAAGGAGTTCGAGATCGAAGGATTCTGGATCGATGAAACAGAAGTAACCAACGATCAGTTCGCTGCCTTTGTCGATGCAACCGGTTACGTCACTTTCGCAGAGCAGGAAGCAAACATCGCTGATTTCCCTCCCCAGATCCTCGCCAACTTGCCCAAGCCACCTTTCAACCAGGGAGCAATGGTATTCACACCACCGAAGGAATTCGAAGGCGACCCTAATGAACCGGGCGCCTTCATGTCATGGTGGCGTTGGGATAACGCAGCTAACTGGCGCCATCCGATGGGCGGAGGCTCCAGCATCGAAGGCAAGGGCAGCCATCCTGTGGTAGCAGTCAATCATGACGATGCCGCCGCATATGCGAAGTGGGCAGGAAAACGCCTGCCTACAGAAGCGGAATGGGAACTAGCCGCCCGCGGGGGACTGAAGAACAAGACTTATACCTGGGGGGATGAGATGAAGCCCGGTGATAAATGGATGGCCAATACGTTCCACGGTGATTTCCCGGAAAACAACACGGCTGAGGACGGATTCACCGGCTCAGCTCCTGTAAAATCATTCCCACCCAATGGATTCGGACTTTATGACATGGCCGGCAATGTCTGGGAAATCTGCTCTGATTTCTACGATCCCGAGTTCCGCGCGAAATGCGATAATTGTGACCCGTCGGGACCAGACACCTGGGTCAGCCGCTCCACAGGCCAAAAGGGCGAAGGCTCTCCAAGCCATGTGACGAAAGGAGGATCTTTCCTCTGCCACATTTCCTACTGCATGCGCTACCGCCCGGCAGCGCGCCATTCCATCGAGAATGATTCCCCGGCGGACCACATCGGCTTCCGCTGCGTGAAGGACCTATAGTGCTCTTAAATCACGGCATCTGCGGGATTATTTCCCCATCAGCCGTGCCACATGCTTCGCCAGCATGTCACCCTCGAGATTCACAACTGTCCCTAAAATTGCATCGCGCAGATTCGTGTGAGCGAATGTATGCGGGGTGATCCAGAAAATCGCTGAAGCATCTTTCAGCTCAGCGATGGTGAGTGAAATTCCATCGATCGAAATTGATCCCTTGGATACGCACAGCTGCTGTATTTCTGGAGGAAGGGAAACCTCGACGACATGATCCTGACCATTTTCTTCCAGTGAAATAATCTTCCCTACTCCATCGACATGCCCTTGGACAAAATGCCCTCCCAGCCTGTCACCCACCCGCAAGGCGCGCTCGAGATTGACCACAGCCCCAGTAGTAAGCTGCCCCAGAGAGGTTACGCGCAGAGTCTGGGCTAACACATCGAATCCCACAACTTCTCCCGAAATTTCAGCCACTGTTAGACAGCAGCCGTTGACGGCCACTGAGTCCCCCAGAGCCAACTCATCCGCAAACTTGATCTTAAGATCCAATCGAGCCTGCTCTCCCTTCTCTATTAGGGATCCTACTTCTCCGAGCGCTTCTACTAATCCGGTAAACATGATGTGTGAAAAAATTACGACGGGCCCCTATTGGAGCCCACGGCGGAAAGTTTCCACATCATTGGGAAACTGTCACCTCACTATCTCAATTCCCTGGCTCCCGCAGCTGGTCTGCTAGCGAAGATCTCAGGGGCAAATCCAAATTCCTTTTCATAGGATTCGCACAAACCCGCAGCAATCTGTTCCGCACGATCCGCCTCACAAACAATCACGGCCGAGCCACCGAACCCTCCCCCGGTCATGCGTGCACCGATTACACCGCCATTACCCCCGATCTCTCCAGCCTTCGCAACCAAATGATCCAGCTCCGGGCATGAGACTTCAAAGTCATCACGTAGCGAATTGTGACTCTCATACATCAGCTGACCAAGTCGCGGGAAATTTTCAGATTTCAAAGCTTCTACAGCATCGATCACTCGGGCGATCTCACCGATCACATGCCTGGAACGGGCGAAGGTGGTATCATCCATCTTCGCTCTGTTCGCCTCCAGGTCAGCAAAACTTACTTCTCGCCAGCTCGCTTTCCCGATTGCAGCCAAACCATCTTCGGTATTTTTCCGTCGTGCGGCATAGCCACCGTCGGATAGCTCATGGGAAACCTTGGTATTGGCTATCAGAATTGTGAGATCTTCACGGGAAAACGGAACCATCTCCGCCTCGTTGGATCGGCAATCAATCAAAACAAGCTCCCCTTCCTGCCCACAGGAAGAAGCATACTGATCCATAATACCACAAGGAACCCCGGCGAAGTCATGCTCAGCCTTCTGCGCAAGAATCGCTTTCTCTTTTTTACCCAGATCAGTCCCGCTCAGCACCTCTATCAAAGTAGCCACCGCGCATTCCAGAGCTGCTGAAGAAGAAAGTCCCGCACCGCCCGGAAGGCTGGAAACAATGAACGCATCGAAACCGGGAACCTCGATCTTCCGGTCATGGAATCCCTGAACTACACCGCGAAGGTAATTTGACCATTTCGGAGTTCCAATTTCCTGTGGAGAAGCAATCGGAAAGCTCGTTGTTTCCGCTGTGAATTCCGTAGCTGCATTGACGGTATCGAAATTGTTCGGCGCAGCGGCGATCACCACCGTGCGTTCGATGGCGAGCGGGAGCACAAAACCATCGCAGTAGTCAATGTGCTCGCCAATCAGGTTCACTCGGCCCGGAGCCGCCACCATGACCGTGGCCGGCCTCCCGAAGTGTTTTTCAAAGGCCTCCTTGGCGGAAGATGTGATCGATTCAATCGAAGGGTTTAGAGAAAGCATCTTGCTGGGAATATTACTTGGCAAAAAAGACATAGATGCCGACTACCGCGACAATCAGGATCAGGCTTGCCCACTTGGCACCCTTCCACGGGGTCATGTCGATCGGTGTATTCGTTTGAGCAACCCAGGCTTCGGACCGTGGGGCAACCTTACTGGCCACAAACATGATCCCAACCAACAGGGCGAAGACGATCCCCATAAGGTGAAAGTTGCTAAAGCCGGTGAAATCAGAGAAATTCTGAACAGCTCTTTCACCGGTCTCGGGATTCAGTGTCCTCGGTGCAAAGATAGGATACAGGATCAAAGTGGAAATCATCAGAATCAATCCGACGATCATGCTCACAAATGCCGACCATGACGGAACTCGGCGATTAAGCATCCCCATAACCACGACCGCGAAGATCGGGATGAAATAGATGCCGTTCATCGTTTGCAAGTAGCTGAAAATACTTTGTGTTTTTGCCAGCATAGGCGCTCCGACCATTGCCGCGATTGCGATGATGGTGACGAACATTTTAGCCGTTTTTACAGTTTGCTGATCCGTCGCCTCGGGATTGATCATATGTTTGTAAAGACCGATCGAGAAAAGTGCTGATGTGGAGTTAAGGGCCGCGTTGAAGGAGCTGAGAATTGCACCCACCATCACGGCGGCAAAGAAACCGGTGAGGTGACCGGGAAGTACATCGGCAACGAGCTTTCCGTAGGCATCGTCATTGCTGACTCCTTGCCCGAAGTAGAGGTGGAAAGCGATCAGACCCGGAAGCACCAGATAAACAGGTCCCAAAAGCTTCAGTGCACCTGTCAGTAACACACCCTTCTGACCTTCCGCCAGGCTGCTCGCACCGAACGTGCGCTGGATGATCTGCTGGTTAGTGCACCAGTAAAAGAGATTCAACAGAGCCACACCTGTGAAAATCGTAGAAAACGGAACTTCAGTGCCATTCGCGCCAGTGGAGTCCAACCGTTCAGGATGAGCTACATTAAGCTTTTCCCAACCCGCGGCGATACTGCCTTCTCCGCCCAATACATTCAGGGCAAAGTAAGCGATAAGAAAACCTCCGATCAGGAGCCCGATTCCGTTGATCGTATCAAGTGTGGCGAGCGTTTTCAGTCCACCGAAGCGGGAATAGAGAAGACCGGCGATACCAATGCCCGCACAGGTAATGTGCAGGAGCAATGTTTCGTTCTGGATCCCTGTTAGAGTCTCGAGATCCATGATGTTGATCAATCCTTTGGCACCCGTGTAGAGAACGATCGGGATGAGCAGGAGCGCGTAGGCGGCAAGAAATACCGAGTTCGCCAGAGTCTGTGTGCGTTTGTCAAAACGCTGCTCGAGAAATTGGGGCACCGTGGTGATTCCAGCGCGGAGAAACTTCGGCAGGAAAAACACAGCCATCAGCACCAAGGCCACCACCGCCACAACCTCCCAGGCCATGACGCTCAAACCATTTAAATAAGCGGATCCATTCAGCCCGACCATTTGCTCGGTGGAAAGATTCGTCAGCAACAGGGAACCTGCGATCACCGGGAAAGTCAGGGAACGGCCGCCGAGGAAAAAGCCGTCCGACGTGCACTTTTCATCCTTTCTCGTTAAAAACCAGGTAAGCCCCGCAGCGAAGGCAGTAAACAGAACAAAGGAAATGATGGTAAGTGATTGCATATTCTTGGGTTTCCGGAGTTTTAGCGACTCCTGCCCATGGAGATTGATTCTATCTCACAATTTATAAAGCAAAAACAATCACCCGATTATCCTTAATTTGGGTATCCTAGAGAAGGCAGCATCGACATCAAAGGGTCTCAACCGCTCCACGAATCCACCGCAAAAAGGAGCCCGCCTTACCAATCCTTCGGGACATTTTCAGAATAACCAACCGTCGCGCTCGGACGATAGAATACCACTGTTGAAAAATGGCGGAGAGAGTGGGATTCGAACCCACGGTAGGTTTAACCCTACGCTCGATTTCGAATCGAGTGCCTTAGACCGGGCTCAGCCATCTCTCCGTGAAATAATGCGGGGCGCGAAAATTGCGTTAGCCGGAGGAAAATGTAAAGCGAACAATCTCGCCCTACAGCTCCTCAAGCAATTGCTTGTGTATCCCGCCGAAGCCCCCGTTTGAGAGAACTGCAACAACATCACCCGACTTGGCTCCTTCTTTTACCTTGGCGATAATCGCATCATTGTTCTCCAGATAATAACCAATTCCACCGTCAGCCGCGATATCCGCGGACAGTAGGACTGGATCCAAACGATCATTTTCGGGAATCTTTTCCAAATCGGGAATCGCGGCAACAATCGCCACATCCGCTTTCGCCAATGCCTCGGCCAGCTCCTTCTGGAAAACCTTGCGACGCGTGGTATTCGAGCGCGGCTCAAAAAGAACCCAGAGTTTCGCCCCCGGAAATTTCTGCCTGAGACTCTGGACTGCCAAACCGATCGCCGTCGGATGATGCGCGAAGTCATCAATCACTTTGATACCGTTTTTCTCACCTTTCAGCTCCTGCCTCCGCGCGATCCCGCCGAACGCCAGCAAACCTTCCCTCACTTCGTCAGCGCTTAGTCCACCAAACATTGCTGAAGCAACAGCCATCGCAGCATTCCGAACATTGAATTCACCGGTCATCGGCACTGTAAAACTCTCAGCTCCCAGCGTGAACGAACTACTTCCCTCATCATATTTCACATCGGAAATCCTCAGCTCGCAGCCATCGCCAAATCCTACGGTAGTCACCGGGCAAGGCGCATTTGCGGCCACATCGAGACAGTGCCGTTCGTCGCCGTTCACGTAGGCCATTCCCTTGCTTGGCACCACATTCAGCAAGCGCTTGAAGCTCAGTTTGATCTCTTCCACATCGTTGTAGATATCCGCGTGGTCAAACTCGATATTGTTTACCACCACGCACTCCGGCAGATAGTGAAGAAACTTCGATCTCTTGTCGAAAAACGCGGTATCGTATTCGTCACCTTCCAGCACATTGATGTCGGAATCCGTAAACTGGGCTCCATGCCCGAGGTTTTTTGGAATCCCGCCGATCATAAATCCTGGATCTTTTCCCGCGTGACGGAATAGCCAAGCAAGCATGGATGAGGTTGTCGTTTTCCCGTGGGTTCCTGAAATAACGAAGTTCCGCTTACCTCTTAGGAAATGATCCTTCATCACCTCAGGAAGAGAATGATACAAAAGTTTACGGTTCAGTGCCGCCTCCGCTTCCGGGTTTCCACGTGAAATAGCGTTTCCTATCACCACCACATCCACACCTTCGGGGATATTTCCCTCATGGTAGCCTTCCGTGATCTCGATCCCCTGACCTCTCAGGAAGTCCGACATCGGCGGATACACACTCGCATCGCTACCTGTTATAGTGAATCCCTTGCGCTTCATCGCGGAGGCCACCGCCCCCATCGCCGTTCCGCAAATTCCGGTGAAGTGAAAATGAGTTTTCTCTGACATATGAATTAAAATTTCGGTGCCGCTACCGTGGATCTGTCCAACTCCTCTGTACGAGTCAGCATGATCTTGTCTGCCATCTCCGTGACCATCTGGGATAGTAACAACCAAAGATGCGAACCTTCCCGGTAATCCGCCGGAGCAATATGTTGCACACGTTTCGCGTGAGTGCACAGCTGATAGCATTTCCTAAAGGATTTTTTAGTCGGATCCTCCGGGTTATAAACCGCAATCCCGTGGCCGCCGTTTCTCTCCAACACAGTAAAGCATGGCACATCCGTAGGACCATCCCCCACATACACCATGTTATGAAATGGAATCGGACGCTGCTCCGCCGGCATGTGATCGTTCACATCCTGATCGTATCGCAAAAGCCCCTTATTAATCCTGAATAGAAATTGAGTCTTTGTTGTGTGGGATATCACCCTCTTCGGAAAACTGATCAAACCTTCAGAATCCTCGCCGAACTCACAGCCGAACATCTCCTTAACAAACGGCTTCAGTTTTGAACCGTCCAACAACGCCTTGAGACCGGAAGAGATGATGTAATGCTCCATCTTGATCCCCGCAATGTGATGCTCGGGCCTGAGTGAGGCCTTCGGCAGATCTTCGAATAATTCAGGAAGCCCCGGGAAAAACTGCATCCCCGCTCCCAGCTCCGAGAGCATGTCATTGGTCACACGGTCCATTCCGAGGTAATCCAGCAAGCATTTCATATAGGCCAGCTCGCCGTCCCATTTCTGCTCATGCACCAGGCTATTGCACTTATCCCAGAACTGGGCTGGATTGATTCCGAATTTGGGAAACAGAACGTCGTCCTGCATGTAGTTCGGGCTTAGCGTCTGATCATAGTCGTAGACCAGAGCGATTGTATTTTGAGGAGCTGCCATTGCGGAATAAGAAACAATCAAGCCCTACCCCTGCCCACAAGACGTATTTTTTTAGAAAAATGACACACTGCTGCATTGACAACTCCTCCGTGATACCTAAAGTCCCGCCCCCGCGCCATTCTCGGCACCAAACTTTCAACAAACATTCGCCATGAGCTTCCGCACATACCAACCTTCCAAACGCACGCGTAAACAACAACACGGCTTCCGTGCCCGCATGGCCACGAAAGCAGGACGTGACCTCATCAAACGCCGTCGTCAGAAAGGCCGCAAGCGTCTCATTCCTAAAGGTGCTGAAATCCACTTCAAGCGTCACACCACGCAGCACGGAAGATAATCTGTCTGTTATTGCGCTCCGGCTGAGCACTCATCATGAGACTCCCACGCAACCAGACCATCAACCAAAGCGCGGATTTTCTGCGCATTAGAAAGACCGGCCACGCGAAAGCAGGCCGGTTTGTCATTTTATCAACTCTGGAGGATCCTGGACTCCAGACGATTCGGACAGCCTTCGTAACCAGCAAAAGAGCTGCAAAAAAGGCACATGACCGGAACTACCTCCGGCGCCGCTTCCGTAGTTTTGTGCAAAAATTCGCACCGGAATTCGAGAACCAGCAGCGATTTATAGTTACCATCGCACGTCCGGGGGCCGCAAATGCCGACCCCGCGGAACTGGAAGCCGATTGGAAAAAACAGGCCAGCCGTCTGGGACTCTTCCCCAAAAGCTCCTGAATGCCCGCTAATTTCATTCCTTCCAACCGCTTGACCTACACCTCGTAAGCACCTAAGCAGTCCCTCCCTTCGCCCTAACCAACATCACTTTCCAACACATTCATGTACGACCGTAAAACTTGGATCATTCTCGCGATATGCGGTGCTCTCATTGCGCTGAATATCCATTACTCCACAAAAAATAACGCGGAGAAGTTCAGACAAGCAGAGATCGAGGAAACTGCCCGAAAGCTGGAGGCTGAAAAATACCAGACAGAAGCTGCCGGTTCGGAAACCGCTCCAACTATCGCCGGCCTCACAGTGGAGACGCCGCCACCGCCGACCTCCGAAGAACTCGTTACTCTTGAAAACGATAAAGCCATCTTCACCCTCTCCAACATTGGCGGCGGAATCAAATTTGTTGAACTCAAGGAACAGAAGAACATCGGTGAAGACTCGCTCGTAAGAATCAACCGCAACGGCGGTGCGCCTATCGCAGGCCTGGTAGGCCCTGGCGAAGTGCTCGACAACACCTCATACTCCTACAAAAAGGATCAATCCCAGGAAGGCAAAAGCGCTACCTTCATCGCAAAGCTTCCTAGCGGAATCATTGCCAAAAAAGTTTTCTCCCTAGAGACACAGGACATTCCGGGTAAAGAGTATTTCCTCAATCTTACCCTCACCCTTGAGAATACCAATGAAAGCACCCTGAGCCTTTCCGAATACGATCTATACGTAGGAGACGCTTCCCCGCTTTATCAGAACGAGCGCCCCACCCACACCGGCTTCTTCTGGTTTGAAAAAGGTAAGATGCATTTCAAGGCCGCAACCAAATTCAAGGGAAACTGGTTCTCCTCCGAGCAGGCCATCATCTCCAGCCCCGGTGATGAGACAGTCAGCTATGCGGGTGTTGCCGATCAGTTTTTCACCACTGTCATCCGTCCAGAGAATCCATACACCGCTACCGTTTGGGGCAAACCTTCAACCGTAGTCCTGGGGGAAGGCGCAAAGCCTCTCACTGCAGCCCGCGCCGCACTTTCACTTCCTTCACAGACTCTCACCCAAGGTGCACCGGTTACTCTGAACTATCAGATCTTCACCGGTCCCAAGGCAAACACCATGCTGCGTAAGCTCGATAACATCGAGGGCACGGGAGAAGGCTGGGGCGATATGATGCAATACGGCTTCTTCTGGTGGGTCTCCCGCCCGCTGAACTGGCTTCTCAACTTTCTCCACACTGGTCTCGATAATATATCCACCACCCAGTCCTGGGGCCTGTCCATCATCGCGCTGACACTCATCGTCCGCACACTCATCTGGCCACTCCACGCAAAATCCACGCGCTCCATGAAGCGCATGTCCAAGCTCCAGCCAATCATGAAGGAGCTGAAGGAGAAGTATCCGGACGATCCAAACAAGCTCAACACCGAGATGATGGGCCTCTACAGGAAATACGGTATCAACCCACTCGGTGGCTGTCTTCCGATGTTCATCCAGATCCCGATCTTCTTCGGTTTCTTCCGTATGCTCGACTACGCGGTGGAGCTACGCAGCCAACCGTTCCTCTGGGTCAGTGACCTCTCACAGCCGGATACACTCACGGAAATCGCCGGTATCCCGATCAATATACTGCCGATCATCATGGCCGCCACCAGCGTAATCCAGATGTCACTCATGCCGAAGACGGGAGATAAAATGCAACAGCGCATCATGATGTTCATGCCGCTGATGTTCTTCTTCTTCTGTTACAACTACGCATCCGCACTAGCCCTTTACTGGACTACCCAGAACATTTTCTCCATCGGTCAAACCTACTTCATGAACAAAATCCCCGAGCCAGAACTCAAGGCACGCAAGGATGGCGGCAAAAAATCATGGGTCCAGCGCATGGCGGATAAGCAGGCGGAAGTTCAAAAAATGAAAAAGCAGCGGGGCCCGGGTGGTGACATGAAAAATGTTACCCCTGAGGGAACCAAGAAGAAGCGTCCCCCGCGCACCGGCGGCTGAGCCGCAAATGGGAAGCGACCTTCCCGGCACTAGTCTCAAGACTCCAAAACCGTTTCATCACATAACGATGAAACGGTTTTTTCTTATTCGGAAATAGGACATCCCACAATCAGCCACCCTTTTGGAAGCTTGGATAATTAATCATACCTCCATCCACGAAAACACTGGAACCTGTCATGTAACTTCCCCAGTCGGAACAGAGCACCAGTGCCATCTTCGCAACTTCTTCCGGCTCGCCGATACGATTCATGGGTATCTTTGTTTTCAGGTCCTCCAATTGCTCTGGATCGCTCCAGACATCCTTGTTGATCGGGGTTCTGATCGCTCCCGGCGCCAGAGAAAGAACCCTCACGCCATGCTCCGCTGCTTCTTGGGAAATGGATTGAGTCATCATCGCCACCCCGGCCTTTGCCGCTGTATAGGCGGTATGACCTGTCCACGGAATCACTTCATGTACGGATGATACGTTCAAGATCACTCCGCCCTTTAGCTCCACCATCCGCCTGAGCGCCTCCCTGCTACAAAAGAATGTTCCCATGAGGTTCACCATGATCACCTTCTCGAAATCTTCCGCTTCTATTTTCCAGGTCTTCGCCCGCTCCCCATCAATCCCTGCGCAATTCACGAGAATATCCACCCCTCCGAATTTTTCATCCATCCGGGAGAAAAGCTTCACCACATCTTCATTCCTGGTCACATCCGCCTTCATGGAGAATGCTTTTCCTCCTTTTGAAATAATGCCTTCAGTGACTTCGTCAGCCCCGGCGGAATCGCTGTGATAGCTGACACACACTTTCGCGCCGGCTCTTGCGAATACCTCCGCAATTTCCGACCCGATACCACCACTTCCGCCTGTGACGAGAGCCCGTTTTCCTTCGATATTGATTTCCATGGGAACCGTTCGCCCCATGGAATCCTGCTGTCAAGGAGCTCTACAAAATGCCGCCAGGCTTGTAGGCCGCAGCATCCGGATATTTCGCTTCAAGAGCGGAAACCTCTTTCGAGAAAATTTTCACCTGCTCCTTCGCAGCGCCAACCTCGCGGTCTCCCTTCTTCAGAATCGCTCCCAGTTCATCACGGCTGAGCTCAAGCCTACCGTCTTTGGCAAGGCGATCCAGTAGATCGTTTTTCTCGACCTCACCTGTCCTCATATCAGCCACGGTAGCCACCGCATGCTCCTTGATCACCTTGTGCGCCGTCTCACGACCTACACCACGTTTCACAGCTTCCATCATTACTGTCGTAGTCATCAGGAAGGGCAGATAACGTGCTGTTTCCTTGGCAATCACTCCCTCATAGGCATCCATCTGATCAAGGACAGTCAGGTAGGTTTCGAACATACCGTCCAGAGCGTAGAAGGCATCAGGTAGCATCACCCGGCGGACCACCGAGCAGCTCACATCACCTTCATTCCACTGGTCTCCAGCCAAGCCGGCAGCCATTGCCAGATAACCTTTCAGAATCACATGGAAACCGTTTACCCGCTCACAGGAGCGCGAATTCATTTTATGCGGCATGGCACTCGACCCGGTTTGCCCCGGAGCAAAGCCCTCACTGGCGGTTTCATTGCCCGCCATCAGGCGCAATGTCTTACAGAAAGAACTCGGTCCACTGGCAAGCTCCGTCAAAATCGACACAACCCGAAGATCCAGCGAGCGCGGATATACCTGCCCCACGTTGTTCCACTGTTTGGAAATACCGAGATGCTTCACTATTTTCCCTTCCAGTTCGGCAACCTTGGCGGCATCCCCCTCGAAGAGTGATAGCTGGTCCATCTGTGTACCCACCGCGCCTTTCAGCCCTCTAACCGCATAGCCCGAAATTACATCTTCCAGCACCATATAGCCGGAAAGTAGCTCCTCGCCAAACATCGCCACTCGTTTACCCAAAGTGGTAGGTTGGGCTGCCACATTGTGCGTTCTGGCCGTTAGTACGATCTCATCCCAGCTCTCCGCGCTCTCACGCATCCTACGCAGCGCAGCCACTACTTTCTCACGAATTAGCAAGAGCCCGCGGAATACCTGCAATTGCTCCACATTTTCCGTCAAATCCCTCGAAGTCAGCCCTTTGTGAATATCCTGAAATCCAGCGAGGTCGTTAAACTCCTCAAGCCGTGCCTTCACATCATGCCTGGTTACGCGCTCACGCTCCATGATCGATGCTACATCCACCTGATCCTTCACCGCCTCATACGCCGCGATCGCTTCCGCGGAAATATCCAGACCCAGCTCTTTCTGCGCTTTCATCACTGCGATCCAATACTCGCGCTCCAGGACGATCCGCCCCTCCGCGGACCAAATATCGTTCATTTTTGCGGAAGAATACCTCTCTGCGAGCACGTTTGGAATCATGCCAAAAAGAAGGCACCTACATCCATCTGCCTGTCCACCCTAAAAAGTGCCCCTAAGCTTCTTTCTCCACGGATATTTTCTCCTTTTCCCCCTTCAACGGATGCTTCTTGAGCACCGGCAAATGATGCGGCATCAATGCCGAAAACAAATGGACCATCGGATATGCGATGATAGCCATCAAGATACCCGAAACAAACATCCCTAGAAGAAAGCTGCCAGCATTCAGGCTCTCCGGCAGCTCCAGCCCCATGGTGTGCTGCATCCACTTGCCAGCCACATTGTTCGTATAGAAATTTTCCCAGGATTTCGGAATATTGATCGAAGAGGAAACAAGAAAATCCGGCATGGGGAACCCTAGCTTCTCCCTCATCCAATCTCCCAGCAACTCCTGTCCTACCCAGATCGGGATATGTGTCACCATATTGGAAACCCAGCAACAGGCCACGGCAAACGGTACATTCCCGCGGAAGCGGAGCGCAGTCAGAGCAGCGGCGATCATCTGAAACGGCATCGCCATCATCGAAAAGAAGAACCCGATGGCCACTCCTGATGCCACAGTATCACGACAAGGCACCCACAGCTGTCGGTCGAAAAGCGGCTGCGTCATTTTCCGCCACCACATTCTGTGCCTAAGCCGCTTATGCCTCAGCATCCGGTAAGTTGATCTTACCATTTTCAAGTATCTGCGCTTCATCTCCAAGACACCTGTACAGTCGCACCCAAGATCCATCGATCAACCCTCAATGCAAAAAACTCTTCACGCGCGACGCATATAGTCCGGCACCTGATTGCGTTGATTTGCGGGCGGAGCAGACGCACTCGCAAAGGAAATCACTGCTCCGATCCCCGCCGCATGGCTTCCACCGAGTCTAGCTTCCACCTCGAATTCCGGGAATCTGTATCGCGCGCGCACACGAAAAACCATCCACAAGCTCCATAGCATCAGCAGGGCACCGAATCCGGCAGCCGCTGCACTGGCAGCGATCTTCGCCCAACTCGGTATCCGGATTTCCTTCTCCCCGCCATCCTGTTTTCGAAAATCTGCCGCCCTTTCGCCACTTGGAATACTCTCAAGTGTCTCTGCCGCCGTTCCCTCCGCCATGCGCTCCATCCAATAGGCGCGAATCGACATCTGCACCAAAAACGACTGCAGCTGATCCACCGGCTTCGCACTCGTAAACGCCTGAACCACAGAACTTTGTAATGCTCTACGCTGCTCGGAAGCGGATACGGCATCTGTCAGAATCGGGCTCAGATAAATTTCCGAACGCTGCGGGGCCCCCAGATAATAATTAATCACCAATGCAGGTTTACCCACTGAATACAGCCGCTCTACCACCTCTTCTTCCCTGACATCCCCCGGTATCACCTGCTCTCCCCCGTAGACATACAGCCTCATATCGATCGAAGACTCACCCGCATGCTGCACCAGAAACGCTTCCAGGTTCTTTCTCGCTACCTCATCCAGCAGATCCTGCGGATCCACCAGATAGCCCTCCGGCCGCTCCGCGAAATAGGCAGCCAAGAACTCTTCATCCACCACATTTTCATTCTCCACCACCTCCTCGATCTCCTCTGGAGTAGGCTCCTCCACCGCCAGAGGTGTATCGCCCGCTTCCCTTACCTCCGGAAGCGGATCGTATGTCAGTAGGGAACTGCCAGCCACCCAACCGTCATCCATCATCCGCGCACGTTCTTCATCATCCCAAATCGGGAGCGGAGGTTCCGTATTCGCATTCAGGACTCCGCACAAAAATAAAATAACGGCCGCCGAGCGCTTCACTTTTCAGCCTCCTCTATTTCCGGCGCCTCTCTCTTTTTCCCCAGGCGGATTTTCTTCACCAGATCATCCACCGCTACGGGTCTACTCACCTTCCGCTCATACTTTTCAGGATCACGGCGGGCTTGCCGACTCCGCTTCTTCAATAGCTTTTCCAGGTATCCGAAACACTTGTGCAACCCTTCCGCATACCTCTCCTCCAGCCAGTAGGAATGCGCCCGGGACAAACAATCAAAGGTGTCCTGCTCCTCCAGAAATGGATCAAGCAGATACCCGAAAGTCATTCCCGCTGCTTTCGTTTCAGGATCTATCACGAAAATAATCCCAGCCTCATTCGGTTTCTCCGCCGGGATATCCTCGAACAAACCCCGATTCAACAGCCAGAACCCGAACTGACGCATATTCGCCTTCTCCCCAAGGGTCCCGCTATATACAGCCACGAAAATCTGGGGAAACGAAACACCTATCGCCTCCATCGCATTTTCTAGTTTTTCCCGATCCTTCTTGCGGAAAATCCCGGCCGCGTCAGTCAAACTTCGCAGCTTGACCTCACCATCGCCATAGAGTGCATCTGCATCTGCAAGCCCGAATCCACAATGAGGACAGAGAGATGCCGCTCGATGGATTCGCTGGACGCAACGCGGACATTTCATGACTTAACAAACTTCCTACTGAACCGTCAGTATTCCGTCAAAGCAAAACAAAATTACGAGCTTGTAACAACGCTCTTTCTTGATGTTTGAGAATAGAAAACTAGCATCCATACCATGCCTCGCCTAACCGTCACAAAAACCCCGAAATGTTATGTTGGCGGTGCCTTCATCCGCTCCGAAAGCAACCTGACCTACGCGATCTCCGACGGTGAGGGGGAATTCTTCGCAAACATCCCCCTCTGCACCCGCAAGGACCTGAGAAATGCTGTCGAAGCCGCGGCAAAAGCCGGCGCCGGTTGGGCAAAACGATCCGCCTACAATCGAGGCCAAATCCTCTACCGCATGGCCGAGATGCTTGAGGCTCGGTCATCCGAACTCGTCGATGCTCATTTCCCGAAAAATGCAGCGGAAAGAAAGCAAGCAACTGCCGAGGTCTCCGCAGCCATCGACCGCATTGTCCACTACGCCGGCTGGACAGATAAATACGAGGCACTTCTTGGCAGCGTGAATCCCGTTGCCACCGCCCATTTCAACTTTTCCGTAACCGAACCCATGGGTGTGGTCGGCATCATGACTCCCGAGGATGCTCCGCTTCTGGGCCTTATCTCCATGATTCTCCCGGTAATTACCAGCGGGAATGCAGTCATCGCACTGGCTTCAGAAAAGACACCCTACCCGGCCATCATCCTTGGCGAAATGCTTGCCACAAGCGATCTTCCCGGCGGAGTGATTAATCTTCTCACCGGTAAAAATTCGGATCTGATCTCCACCTTCGCCACCCACGAACACATCCGTTCAGTCTATGCTTATGCAACGCCAGAAGAAGCAAAGACACTTCAGTCCGGTGCTTCCGAGTCAGTGAAACGCACGAAAATCATTTCCGCGGAAAGTTCATATGACTGGTCGGCAGCCACTGCGCAGGGCCTCTACCAAATCCGTGATTTTGTGGAGCTCAAAACGACCTGGCATCCGGTCGGTTAGCCCGCCACCTGCATTACCAGGCGATAGATTTCCGCTCTTTTACGAACTGGCCGCGCATCTCGTAGGGAGCCTCCGTCGCCAGCCATACCATGGTATCGGCGCCCTCTTCCGCAGAGAGCGTAGCGTCTTCTCCACCCATTTCCGTCCTACACCATCCGGGGCACATGGAGTTCACCATCGCTTCCGGCAAAGCAGCTACCAGCTGTTGGGTCAGCATATTGACCGCTGTTTTGCTGATGGAGTATGCCGGAGCCCATGCCTGGGGATCGCCGTCCAGTTGCCCCGCTCCGCTGGAAACATTGATAATCCGTAGTGCATCAGATTTTTCCAGTAACGGTAGCATCGAGATCGTGGTGCGGAATGTCCCCACCAGATTCGTATCCAGCGTTTCGGTCAATACCTCTGTATCCAGCTCCCGGAAAGTAGCATAGTGATCCAGTAGCACAGCTGCATTGTTCACCAAAACGTCGAGCTTTCCGAAACGCTCCCCGATCTCTTTCACCGCAGCCTTCAGGACCGCATGATTGGTAACGTCGATGCGGATCGGGTAAGCAGTTTCACCCAATTTTTTCGCTGCGCTCTCCGCACGCTTCATGCTGCGGCTACCGATGATTACCTGCGCACCACGGTCAATGAGCTGCTTTGCCGCGGCAAAGCCAATTCCACGCGTCGCGCCGGTAATAAGGACAATGGGAGAATTCATCTGCAAACATACTCCCATTCGGGAAAACATCTACAGATTCATCTCCCAGAGAACCGCAGATCAGCCGCGGGATTTGGCATCTGCCTCGATCCAGTTCCACAACCTCGCAAGACCTGCCGCGACTTCGGTTTTTGCGGCATCAAGATCACCACCAGCTTCGGATTTTCCGTAGAGGTAGAATTTGATCTTCGGCTCGGTACCGGAAGGACGCACTGCAAACGAGCGCCCATCGGCAAGATCGAAGAACAGCATCTTCTCCTTCGGCAGCAGATCGCCCTCCTGATCGTAGATATCCTGTGCCGAAAAGTCGCGGAAACGGGTTACTTCCGAGCCATCGATTTCTTTCGGAGGATTCGCAGCGTAGGACCCGGCGAGAGCCTGAATCTTAGCAGCGCCATCTGCTCCTTCCATGGTGAGCGCCTTGCCCATTTCCAGATAATATCCGTATTCCGTGTAAAGCTCATCGAGTAGTTCGGTAAGAGTTTTCCCAACCGATTTCGCGTAGGCGGCGACTTCTGCGAACATCAGTGTTGCGCCATTCGCATCCTTGTCCCGCACGGCGTCCGATCCCAGATAGCCATAGCTTTCTTCTCCTCCGAAAACGAAGAATCTGGAATATTCCAAACGTAGCTTTCTGGTTTCCTCCTGACTGAGGGAACGATAATCTCCGCGCTTGTCCTCAGGAATTGCTGTTTCATATTTGCGCAGCTTCGCGGCAATATATTTGAAGCCGGTAAGCGTATCCACCACGGAAACTCCGTAAGCATTTGCAATCGCGCTCTGTAGCTCTGTAGTCACGAAGGTTTTCACCAAAACGCCGCGAGTGCGGTTTGCATTGGTCAACCACCCGAGATCGAAATTTGTCTTAAGACGATACCAAGCCATCAGCGAGCCGATCTGGTTGCCGGTAAGAAGCACCATGTTACCTTCGGCATTTCTTACCGCCACTCCCATACGGTCGGCATCAGGGTCGGTGCCTATCACGATTTCAGCTCCGGAAGTATTCGCCAGCTCGATAGCCATTGCCAAAGCTGGACCATTTTCCGGGTTCGGAGAATCCACGGTAGGGAAGCGCCCGTCCTGAATATCCTGCTCAGGCACAGTCAGCACCTCGAAGCCGAGACTCTTGAGCATTGGAACATTGATGTGTCCGCCAGTGCCGTGAAGATTGGTGAAAACCACTTTGATCGGCGCTTTCTCAAGAAGCTCAGGCTGAAGGAGAAGAGTCTTCAGGAGCTCCACATATTCTTTATCGAAATCTTCACCCAAAGTTTTAACCGTGCCTTTCTCGGAATCGTCCACGGGATCATAGCGCTCGCTCTTGATGGAATTAACCTCGGCGATAATCGCCGAGGCGTGAGGCTCCACAATTTGTCCACCATCATTGAAATACGCCTTGAATCCACAGTCGTGGGATGGATTGTGGCTGGCGGTGATCACCACACCGGATTCCGCACGAAGCTGGCGGACAGCAAAAGAGAGTTGCGGAGTGGAGCGCGGGCCATCGAAAACATAGGCATCACAGCCAAGGTCCGAGCAAATCTTCGCACAAAAATCAGCGAAATTCTTCGAGAAGTGGCGGGTATCATGTGCAAAAACCAATGTTGGCTTCTTACCTTCGGGAACCACCGTTTTGACATAGGCAATAAGACCGCGAACTGCACGGGAGACATTGTAGTAATTCATCGTCGCCGTTCCCACGCACGGAAATTCAGGGCGATCGTTCGGGCCGCCGGCACCTTGCTCGGAATTAGTTACAGTCTTACCGATCGTGCGGCCCCTTAGACCACCGGTCCCGAAGGCCAGAGTCTTGAAAAAGCGGTCATTGAGCTCAGAGAAATTCTTCTCCTGGAGCAGCTCTTTCACAGAGTTCATGGGAAGGCTACTTGCCGCACCGGCTAGGAGAGCTTCGATATTTTCCTTTGCAGCAGGTAATAATAAGCCGGATTCAACGGCAGCGGAGAGTTCTTCGGGCAGGTTTTTCATCGATGATTTTTAGAAATGGTTTTCGGAGTAAGCAAACCGTACTTCGGGCTCAGTAGGTAGGCTAAAATAAAGAAAATCCCTAATAAAATAACGATCGCAGGCCCCGGCGAAATACCAAGTGGACCGGAGATAAATACCGCCATCACCGAGCCGAAACCACCTATCAATCCCCCGCCCCAGAACAAGGCCGATGTCTTATCGGTCAGTAGTGAAACCGTAGCCGCCGGGGTAACCAATAAACCAACGGAAAGCACACATCCCACCGCCTGCAGGGAGGAAACAAGGGCCAGCACCATCATCCCAAAGATCAGATACTGCATCACTCTCACATGCACGCCCTGCGCTGCCGCCACATTGGGCTCGAATAATGTCAGCAAGAGCGGACGCATCAGAAGATTCGACGTCAGTAAAATCGCTGCTCCAATTACAAAAACTATCCACAGATCCGCATTTCCCACAGCCATGATATCGCCGAACAACCAGTGCTCCAGCTCCGTTCTGGTCTCCAGCTTAGGTAAAATAGCGACCCCGGCAGCAAAGGCCGCAGTGTACAGAACAGCCAGCGAAGTCCCCTCGGCAACGCGTTTCCCCCTGGCTACCGCCACCGATCCCAGGCCCACGAGCAAAGCCGCGAACATTGCCCCAAAAAAGGCGTTCCATTGCGCAAGGACCCCAGTCAGAAGAATTCCCAGTGCTATCCCCGGAAGCATCGTGTGCGACAGAGCTGAAACCGAGAGAGCATTTTTCCGCAGCACCACAAAACCGCTGAAAAACCCATTGGTGAAGCCGATGAAAGCAGCCGCAGTAAGAGTTCGCTGGTAGAAAGGATTTTCCAATAATTCGAGAAACATATTATCTTCCTATGCTGGAGTGGAGAAAGTCTGACTGATTAGCTCGCTGGTTAACACCTCATTGATCGAGCCGAAAGCAACCTGTTGTGTATTGATGACCAGGACTTCATCGAAGAGAACCGGAGCCGTAGCCATATCGTGATGGGAGGCAATGATCAGGCGCCCCTCGGAGGCCAGTTTTGCCAACAAATCGCCCAATAAAGAGGCCGCATTCCGATCCAATCCTGTAAATGGCTCATCAAGCAGAAGGACATGCGCCTCCTGCGCCAGTGATCTAGCTAAAAAAGCCCGTTGCTGCTGCCCTCCTGAAAGCTCGCGAATTTGCCGGTTTTGCAAATCCCCCAGATTCAGCGAATCAATCGCCTCATCGACAGCACGGTTATCGTCTTTCGAAAACTTTTTCCACCAGCTCGTTTGTGGATAACGGCCCATCTCCACCAATCCGCGGACCGTGATAGGAAACGACCAATCGATCTCTTCCCTCTGGGGTAAATAAGCAAACTCTCGGGACCAGTTTTTCACTGATTCGTTCCGCCACCTTATTTCACCGGAAGCCTTCGGTACCAAGCCTGCGATCGCTTTCAGTAAAGTGGATTTACCCGCGCCGTTCGGTCCAATCAACGCCACCCGATTTCCGCATGAAGTTGCCATCGAAACATTCTCCAAAGCCATAATCTCCCGGTAGGCTACCGATAGATTATCGATCACCAACTCATGGTGACTTCCATGGTGAGCGCAGCAATCGTGGCTGGCGTGTTCCGTTTCAGTTTTCAAAATGGCAGCTCTACAAAGTCCTCAATCGCCCCGCGGGAATCAAACACATGCGTGAATGTTTTCCGCCCTTCCGCCTCAATCACCAACTTCGCAAAGTAATGCCCGGCTGTATCATCCTGCCAACGAATCGATACATCGATAAGCCCGGTATCCGCATCGATCTGGAAAGATCCCTGATATTCGTTATCTGATATTTTCACCGCTGATACATCGCTTGGGCCAGCGTTCAGGATCACTTCTTCAGCTTCCGCGGAAACTGTCAGAAAATATCTCGCGGAAATCAGATCGCTCTCCTCGGACTCATCGTTTGCCACCACCTCAGGCGCACTCACCGCAGGATTCCCCGTGGTAAGACGCATAAAGCCGAATCCTGATGCAATCAGCAGCAGGAGTATAAAAATCGAACGAATGATCGGAGATCCCTTCACGCAACAAAAGTGCAGTAAGAATATACGAATGCAAGCAAACGAATATCGGCGAACAAAAGGGCTTTTTTCAGCGATTAGATCGTCTCCAGACTCCCGGACATTTCTACTTCGTTTCCTGCCTCATTTTCAACAAGCGGCCTAGCCAGCATCTTCTCGTAGATATCGATGTAGTTCCGAGCCACCTGTTCATGGCTGAATTCCTTGGCACTCTCATCCATCACGCGGCGGATTTGCGGCTCCTTGGCCTCCAAAGGAAGTGCGTAAAACTTCAGTGCTTCGTCGATTGCCCAGCGGAGCGCATCCGCATTGTAGTCATTGAAGCGGAATCCATTCCCGGTTGCCGACTCAATTTCCATTGGACGGACAGTATCGTAGAGGCCTCCTGTTCCGTGAACAATCGGCAACGATCCGTAAAGGGGTGCGGTCATCTGCGGAAGCCCGCACGGCTCGAAGAGAGATGGCATAAGCATGAAATCGGATGCCGCATAGCCGAGGCGTGAAAGTCTCTCGTCAAAGTTTACAATTGCGATCCGCCCCTGAAGATCGAATTGATTGATGATATCATGGAAATGTTGCTCGTGAGGTCCGTTGGCCACAACCGCCACCTGAATACCCCAGTCCCAGTAATCCGAAATTAACTGATGGAGAATGTCTGTAACCAACTGCGGACCCTTCTGGACCGGATCCAACCGGGAAGGCCAGAAGAACAGAGGCGCATTCGTATTTGCCTCCAGTCCAAGCTCCCGCTGAAATGCTTCTTTGTTCTGGCGCTTACCTTCCACCAAATCCTCCGAGGTGTAATTCATCGCCAGGCAATCGTCCGTTTTCGCATTATAAGAGGCATCCGGCGCATTCAAAATGCCTGCCGCGCATCCAGCGTTATACTTATTCCGGATTTCCTGTCTCACGGACCATGGGACGACTGGGTGCCAGCCCTCGACGATTTCCCACAGGAATCGCGGACTCACGGTATTTATGAAATGGGACGCGAAAATCCCCGAAGTTAACAAATCAATCGGGATGTTTGATCTCGCGTGTGAATAATCACCTGGATTCTCTGCAAAGAACAAATTCATCCAAAACTCCGCTGCATCGATTCCGGTTTCTTCCGCAGCATCAAGCCATACGTTTTTGGTATGGATATTGTGGACCGTGAAAAGGCTTTTGATTCCCCGGCGTTTGGCCATGGCAGGGATCAATGCGGTCATCCAGTCATTGCAATGAATAAGGTCCGGCCTCGCCACAGGTACGATGTGGTTGATTACCTCACGCTGGAAAACCATCGCGGTTCGCATCGCATCGTCCGTTTGATTGCTGTAAATATGATCCCTGTAGTAGAAGATCCGGTCCTCGGCGAGGTGGATATGATTTTCGGGAAGCACCTCATGGTATTTCTTAAGCTCCTTCTCATGAAGGTTGAAGACATCGCCCTGGAAAAGTTTCCGGTAATTCGGCATCGCCACATGAACATCCGCGCCAAGATTGAAAAGTGCCGAGACGAGCGAAGCCGAAACATCTGCCAAGCCACCTGCTTTGGCCGATAATCTTTGAGCCATATTACCCATACCCGCCGGCAAATAGGTAATTTCCGGGGTAACGATCAGGATTCTGGGATTTTCTCTATGGCTCGTTTTTGGCATGGGAATTCAAGGTGGGGAATTTTTTAAATGAATTAATCAGGATCGTTTTCGCATAAGAAAAATCCTGTGGCGACCCCTATCTGACTCAACCTCGAAAAAATCGGTCAAATTTGTAATCATAAGGGAACAGGGATTGCCTCGCACAAATCACGCCATCCTGGAAAATTCCATTTATTGGGAAAACCCGCACATTGCCCGGGCTTTACTTCATGGATTTTGCAACCGTTCCCCTCGAGCATTATGCATTCATGGTTCTCCTTCTCGATGAGAGAGAGACCCATGCGATTTGTCCGCAGACGTGTATATCTTGCAATGAATTCGTCTTCGGTAAGACCGAGAAATCCTGAAATTCCAGCTATTTCCGAATCCTCGATACGGACATCCCCGGGCCACTTGCAACAGGCAGTGCAACGCTGACAGACGTAGTTAACCGTAGGGTCCAGAACAGTATGCTGATTTCCCGGACTACCAAAGCTTTCGCGCCCGTCATTCACTCCAGACTCTGGTAGTAATAATTCACGCGGCCCTGAAACCACTTCCACTTTCTTCCCGGCTTGCCATTATCCAGCAGGAAGTGGGGACAATTTTTATTGGGAGGAGTCTTACCTCCGCGCGGCCAATGATAATGCGGAACCACATTCTTTAATGGAATGCCCTTTTTCTTCATCAGCACCGCAGTCAACTGGGCCGTACGCTCTATGGTGGACCGTAGGTTGGAGCCGCGTTCCTCGCACATCTCTATCCCGATTGAATATAGATTTCCCGGCCCACTGAAGTCCGCATGCTCTCCCTGTTCGGAGGTCGGCATATGCTGGATAGCCACTTTCTCATCTACAGTGAAATGCCATATCAGGTAACCGATCCGGTTCCCACCGGGGCGCTTCCCGGATCGAAGGGCCCCACGTTTCAAGGCGAGTGCATGACGCTCTGCGCCCGCGGTATAATTTTGTGTGCTGTGAATCGTGATGTAGCGTGGATTCATCGGTCGCACCACCTTCCGGCCGTGGGTTCCTTTCGGGACCATATCCACCTTCAGATTTACCTTCCGCATCATTGTCGACGGGGAGATCTTCTTACTATTCGATGCAGACCCTCCGTTCGAACCTACCGGTGAGCATTGCAGCCCGGAAAGCACTGCAACCAATATAAAAATCAACTTAGGGGAAAATCGCACAGGCAGGAATTTACTAAATTTCACCGTAATGAAAAGCTAAACCCTCGGATTAACGCCTCGGGCGCTTTTTCAGTATTTGGCGAAGTAGAATCAGCGGAATCGCACCAATCAGGAAACCGGCTGCAGCCACTTGGATGCCAGGGAAAACGCGCGCTTTCCCTCCAAACAAACCTTCGAGACCTTCTGCTACAACTTGCTCCTTTGGAACGTAGAATGATTTGTGAGCTGGAGGCATTCCCGATTTTTTGCCCTCGCGGCGGGCTGTTTCTCCAAACTCCGTTTTTACCGGCCCGGGGCAAAGTGACATCACCTGCACACCATCCTCCATCAGCTCGATCCGCAGAGCTTCGCTGAAACTGCTGACATACGCCTTCGTCGCAGCATATACGGCGAAGTCAGGGATCGGCAGAGTGCTGGCAAGTGAAGACACATTCAAAATCGCACCCATACCCTTTTTTGCCATTTCCGGGGCAATAAGGTGGCTGAGATGGGTTAATGCTTCAATATTCACCTTCAGCATTGCATCCAGAACACCCCAGTCAGCAGTTGTAAAATCCCCGTAATCCCCCAGCCCCGCATTATTGATGAGGATTTCAGGCATAAATCCATTTCCTCTCAGCTGATTTACCAGAGATTCACGCTCGGCATGTTTGGAAAGATCCGCCGCGTGCACCATTACCGCCACATGTGGATTGGCCTCACGTAAGACGTTGGCTATCGCGTCCAACCGATCCGTCCGCCGGGCTACCAGCACTAGTTTATCAACACGACCGGCCAGCTGCTTTGCAAACTCCTCACCCAAACCTGAAGATGCACCCGTGATCAGCGCGCATGAATAATGATGTATCATGTGCTTATCAAACCCCATGCTGCTGCTCACGCAACTGCTCATTTCCACAAAAAAACGGCCCACTGCAAAAGTGGACCGTTCTAAAAAAGAACAAAAGCTTTGGGTAGGCTTCAATTCAAAAGAAACTAAGCCATTTGCTGACCATTTCCTTCTGGGTTCACCTTCACCACGCGGAGCGGTAGGCGCATAAGCATCTCGCCATCACAGCCGATATCGATGGAGAAAAGGCCATCTTCGGGAAAGCGGAGTCCCTGAAGATTCATAACGATGTTCCGGGTAAGAAATGGAACACCACTTGGAAGCTGGACGTCGAACTCAGGCTCAATCGGCATATTCTTCGAATCGAGTGATTCACCATCCTCATTGATGATATTGATCGAAAGCTTATGGCGGCCCACATCCTCGTTGGTGAAGCAGAAACGCATAGCAAGCGCACATGCTGGGTGAACGACAGGCAGAGCGCGGGCTGCAAGAGTGTCGAAAGTTCCGGAAATGACCAGCTTGCCATTGTAGTCGGCAGCGAAGTCGCAAAGCGTTGCAATTTGAATATCCATAGAGTCAGATTTGTATTGAAAATCGCGGAAATCCTTCATTCCGCGTCCGCTCTTGTTTACTCCCCACTCCTTTCCCGTAAAGCCCAAACCTCTCCCCGGTTTCCTTGAGAGAAAACTTTGGGACCAGTTGACTTTTCCTGCCAATCCCTCCATAGCCGTAACATGTCCACAGCGTTTCAACCAAAACCCAGGATCATCGGCCAGAAGACACGCATCTGTATTGTAGCCTCACGCTACAATGAAAAATTCACAGATGCGCTGGTGGATAATGCCATCGAAGAGCTTGAGGAACTCACTCCTTTGGCCCGTGTGGACCTTATCCGTGTCCCGGGAGCTTTTGAAATTCCTGTCACCGTAGCCAATCTTCTGGACCGCCAGAAATTCAACTGCGTGATCGCTCTGGGTCTCATTATCCGCGGCCACACCCAGCACGCGGATCTAGTCGCAAGTTCTGTCACAGACAGTCTCCAGCAACTTGCAATTTCTTCAAAAACACCTGTCATCCATGAGGTCCTCCTCGTCGAAGACGAAAAGCAGGCGTATGCTCGCAGCATCGCCGAAACCATGAATCGCGGCCGGGAAGCAGCCCGCGCCGCCGCCAGCATGATCGATGTCTTTTTAGAGATCGAAAAGAGCATGCCTAAGTTCGAGAAAAAACGATAACCAAACATCGAATATGCCAAGCCGCCGGCAAATCAGGGAAGCCACCATCCAATTCCTCTACTGTGCAGACCTTGAAGGAGGTCCTGACGCCACCTCTCTCCGTGAGCCCTTCTGGGACTCCATTACGGAAAGTGATCGCAGAAATCTACAGGTAGCCACATTCCGTACAGTCCACCACCTCGCCAGCGGGCGTCAGGATAGACTTGCGGAATTCGTCACCCGTGCGGAAACAGCCGGAGCGCACCTTTCCGCCCTCCCGGTTGCAGAGCCATTAAAAACGCTTCTCACCCGCCTCCTCGCCCTCGAGTCATCATGGAGCATTGCGATTTCGAAATTGGAAAAACTCCCCAAAACCGGCGATGACTCGGACGTTGCCCATGAGTTTGAACTAGCCCTCCAGAACTTTTTCAAAACTGATCGCGACCTAACTTTCCACCGCGATCAATTTCTTAAAAAACTAGAGGATCACCCTTCCCTGAAAGCTCAAACCGAAGGTGTGGCAGCATCCATCCGCCGCCTTCAGAGAATTTCCGACAGGATCCGCACCGTCGAAAACCCGGAAAAATTCCCCGAGCAGGCAGATCTTTCCAAGTTACGCGACTCGAAATCAGAGATCACCGCACTCAAGGAAAGCACCGATACACTTGTCGATGCAATCCTAGCGGCCAAGGAAGACATTGATGGCAAGATTTCCTCGATTCTAGAGAATTACGCTCCAGAAAGGATCGATCCGGTGGACCGCGCAATCCTGCGTCTCGGCACCTACGAACTCATCTCGACCAAGACTCCGCGCAAGGTCGTGATCAACGAGGCAATCGAATTGGCCAAACGCTTCGGCACCACAGATTCTAAGCGCTTCGTGAACGGTCTTCTCGACAAGATCGCCCAAAATACTCCTGTCTAATCCGCTCTTTTCCGGTTCGGCGAGTCCTTCATTGCACCGGAAATGGATTGCAGTAGGATACGGGTCTAATGAAGTCATTTCTGATCACCTGCAGCCACGCCACCTGCGCTATTCCAGAGGCCCAGAGGCAGCTATTCAAGGGTTCGGAAGACCTCGTATCATCGGTAGAGGGCTGGGAGCCTGGCTCCCTGAATCTTGCGCAGGGTCTGGCAATGAAGCTCAGCACCCCACTCATCCACGGGGAGGTCTCAAGACTCCTTATCGATCTGGAAGAAGAGGGCGACAAGCGCTGGAGCAAAATTTCAGGGAAACTCCCGGAGGCCACGCGCGAAAAACTGGTGGACCGCCATCAGAAGAAGTTCAGACAAGCAATTCAGCTGAAAATCATCGAGGACCTGAAGCGATACGAGTCCATCACCCATCTCATCATTCACACAGCTCCCATTGCCGATGGGAAAATCCTTTTCGAGCATAATTCCTCTGCCTACGCGAAGAAACTCTCTGATGCCGCCGTTGCAGAACTCCCCTCATCCGAGGTGGATGCAAGCAGCCAGGCGATCGGAACGAAATCATCACTCATCCGCTGGGCGGAATTGATCTCACCGGACGGGAAATATGACTTCATCCGCATCACCGTTTCCCAATCATTTTTCATGAAATCGGTGCCAATGCGGTGGGAAACGATCAAACGCTCCCTGATCCGGGCTGTATCTGTTTCGGTTTAGTCTTCTTGCTGCGGCTTTGCCGTCCGGTGCCCCGGTTTTGCAAGAATTTCCAAGTAGATTGCCTCCCAGTTTTCGGTGGCCGCCCCATCTATTGGCTTGGTAATTTCCGCTACGTGAACTTCTGCCGCCGTTTCCGCGTCCTTACCTGCACGGCAATCGAAGTCCCAGAAGTCTACTCCTTCCGGAAGCTCCTTACGGCGCTCGCGCTTCAGGTATTTCCGCACGTCTGCCTTGATCGATGCTACAACACGCGCCGGTGCGTGCTTGGGAGAAGTAAGAGGAAACAATTTTTTCATGTCAGCTCTTGTTGCCGATACCGCCAGCTTTGTCTCCCAGAAAATTTTCAATTCCGGTTTTATACAACTATTGGCAAAGGCTGTTAGCCCTTGTTCATCAAAATTACCATTTCACCCTTTGTGCCGTTTGTCTGGAACCATTCCAGGATTTCACCAGCTGTTCCGCGGTGATAGGTCTCAAATTTCTTCGTCAACTCGCGTGCCACACAGACCTTGGCCTCAGGGGCGATCTCCTTCAGAATCTCGAGGGTGGACATAATTCGGTGGGGACTTTCGAAAAAGATCCCGGTCTCACCACTTTCGATTGCGTTACTCATCGCAGTCCTTCGTTTCCCGGATTTCACAGATAGGAAACCGCCGAAACGGAAGGCATGGCATGGTAATCCGGATCCTATCAACGCGGTGAGAACTGCCGATGGACCGGGTAAAACCTCCACATCCACATCGGCGTCCAAGCAAGCCTGAACCAAGCGATAACCCGGATCAGATACACCCGGCATTCCAGCATCACTGATAAACGCAATAACCTCACCGGCGGCTGCTGCTGCAACCAGCTCCGGTGCACGACGCGTCTCGTTATGCTCATGAAGGGATGTCAGTGACTTTCCGGAAATCCCATGATGGGAAAGCAATATACCTGACCTGCGCGTGTCTTCACAGGCTATGCGATCCGCTTCCCTCAGCACCTCAATGGCGCGGAGAGTGATATCACCGAGATTCCCGATCGGGGTCGGCACCAATGCAATTTTCCCACCTGATACCTCACTCATGATGCAACCTCCAAAAACTTCCTTTCATCATCCGAGATACGCGTAGGCGCACCATTACAGTCGACCTTTGCTACGATCATCTCTCCTACAGCTGCCAATTTTCCGCCGTCTTTAAGAATTTCAAATGCCCAGCAGATCGAGGCTGAGCCCAGCCTCTTCAAGCCAATAATGACCTGAAGCTTCTCTTGAAACTTCAGCGGCATCTTATAGTCGCACGTCACATGAACACGCGGCCACCCGCCCCCTTTTCTTTCGAAGACAGGGACGTCGGACTTCACCAGGAAATCGTGCTCCGCCCGTTCCGCGTAAGTCAGGATTTTGGTGAAATGGACCCAGCCACTCGCATCTGTGTCTGCAAAGGCGACTTCGCAGTCATAGCTGTGGCAGGGATTTTCCACCTCGGTTTAACCTTCGTATTTACGGACCAGAACGGAAGCATTGTGGCCTCCAAAACCAAAGCTATTGCTCAGAGCCACAGAGATCGGCACTTCGCGGGCAACATTTGGTACGACGTCGAGATCACAGTCAGGATCCTGGTTTTCCACGTTAATCGTAGGAACCACGACACCGTCCTGAATACCCATTACACAAGCGATGAGTTCGATACCACCCGCAGCGCCAAGCATATGACCTGTCATCGATTTGGTGGAACTCACCATCAGTCCGTTTTTCGCATGATCACCAAAGGCAAGCTTGATCGCCTTCGTTTCTGCGATATCGCCGAGACCTGTCGAGGTTGCGTGGGCGTTAAGATACTCGACCTCTTCCGGATTTGTTTTTCCGTGTTTGAGAGCCATCCCGATCGCGTAGGCAGGGCCGCTACCGTCAGGCGATGGAGCACTGAGATGGTAAGCATCCGCACTGACACCGTAACCGGTAAGCTCTGCATAAATTTTCGCACCACGTGCTTTTGCAGTCTCCAGTTCTTCGATCATCACCACACCGGCGCCTTCGCCCATTACAAAACCGTCGCGATCCTTGTCGAACGGGCGGGATGCACCTTCAGGATCATCGTTTCTAGTGCTTAGAGCCTTCATATTGTGGAATCCACAAAGACCCATCGGGAGAACTGCCGCTTCGGCACCACCGCAGAGGAAACCATCCGCATCGCCGAATTTGATCATGCGCCATGCTTCACCGATATTGTGGTTGGATGTCGCACATGCCGTGACGATCACCATGTTCGGGCCGAGGAGACCGTGCTCCATGGAAATGATTCCGGAAGCAATATTGGAAATCATCATCGGAATCGTGAACGGGGAAACCCGGCGGGCACCTTTGTTCATGAAAACGGTGTGCTCGCGCTCAAGTGTGGAAAGTCCACCGATTCCGCTACCGACCATCACACCATAGCGGCGCGCATCGATTTTTTCAGTATCGAGACCGGAATCCGCCATCGCCATTTTTGAAGCCGCTACCGCAAATTGCACGTAACGGTCGGAACGACGCGCATCCTTTGGAGCATTGAAATATCCATCCGCATTGAAATCCTTCACCTCACCGGCGATCTTGCATTCAAACGGCTCGGTATCGATCTGTTGAATACGACCGATCCCGCTTCTTCCGTTCTTAAGACCATCCCAAGTTGTCTCCAAGTCATTTCCCAATGGGGAAAGACATCCGATTCCAGTAATAACTACCCGTCGCTCACTCATATTGTGGAAAGAACGTAAACGCTGAACTCGCTAGCACGCAAGCAATAGAAATCATTAGGCTGACATCCGTATAATTGCATAGATCGCAGATCCGGCAATGACCCCCAGACTAGCCCCGCCGACCAGTCGATCCGTAAGTGTTACCCGAGGTCTGAGAACAGATCCTGACTTTGGAAAAACAATTACCGCATAGGCCATCCCGGCCAAAAGCCCTCCCAGATGTGCCGCATTATCAATGAATCTATAGCCAACAAGCCCAATAAGCCCCGTCATCACCACCCCACCGATCAACCTGCGCCTCGCACTTCGCGGGACAAGTTTTGAATGAAGGGTCTCGAAGACCAAAAGGAAACCCAGCAACCCCATCAACCCACCGGAAGCACCCACCGAATTGGCATCAACGAAACGGGCCGAAGCCTCGCCACCCACCAGTGCGGTAAAAAGAAATACCATCGGCACATGTGGCCACCGTGCGAAAACCTCCACGCGTTTTCCCAGATAAAGCAGCCCCATTCCATTCATCGCGAGATGGAGTATCCCGCCGTGCATCATCGGAGCCGTCAGCAACCGCCAACGTTCTCCCGCAAGATATTCGGATTTTACCAAACCGGCGGCTTCCACAGCATTTCCGGAAAAAAACTGCGCAAGAAACACCACCACAATCATTCCTAGAATCCCCCAGGTAACAGGAGATTTCTGGTCCTGCAACCACGTCTCAAATCGAAGCAACGGAACCAGAGGTGCATTCAATCCTGCAGGCCTCTTCATCTCCCTCACACGCTTCTGGGCCTGATACCACGGAATAAATGCAAATACCAGGAACCCGAGAAGTGAAATACCCACCGTCGTTGATGAAGTGAAGATTTTAAAAATCCATTGAATCTTCTCCATCGGACTGGCGACCAATCCACTGGAATTCTCCAGCGCATCCATCTGCCTGGAGCCCATGAAAGCCATATAACAAAGCAATCCCAACAGGCAAAAACCAAACCATTTCAGGCGATGATTCGCATCCGCTAAATCATCTACCGCCCAACGTTTCCGGACCACGGAAATCGATTCAGTAAAGGCCTCGACCTCCTCCGGGACACGGCAAAACTCGCTATCCGGCGTCCATACCAAATGGATCGCACTCTCCTTATCTTCCCGGATTTCCTGGGAAAGCTCATCAAGCGAAGCACAAGGATGTTTGACGCCCTTTCGATTGCACCAGCCATATCCCTGGTCGGCAGTAGGAAATGCACTCTTTCTCGCCCAGATCGGAAGATCTGACTCCGGATCGGTGGAGTCTTCTTCCTGTTGCTTACTCACACCTTGCAAGCGTTCCGCTTACTCGGGTTTGTCCGCGTTGTTTTCCACTTCTTCCTCCACTGCATCAGCAGGTGTTTCCTCTACAGCTTCCTTCACCGCTTCTGCTGCTGCCTCGGCAGCGTCATCAGCAGGAACACTTGCAGGAGGAGCGGGAACAGCTTCAGTTTCGAGCTCTTCCGAAAGAGAAACAGGAGCCTCTTCTTCGACTACGACTTCTTCTTCAACAGCTGCCTTCTCCTCTACAACAGGCTTTTCTGCTTCTACGAGTGTCGTCTGCTTGTTCTGCTTACCGATCAGGATCGCGAGCGTAAGACTCAGAATAAAGAACAAGGAACCGAGATAAACAGTGCCTTTCTGGAGGACATTAGTAGTGCGAGCACCGAACACCTGATCAGTTACACCACCACCGAAGGCAGCGCCCAAGCCTTCCTGCTTCGGACGTTGCATAAGAATGAGAAGCGCCATCAAAAGACAGACGATGACGAAGACAACCAGGAGGATGTTGATGCTAATAGTTAGCCAAGGAATTGCGGCGAAAATCATGGGCGGCGGAATATGGGTAAGCACCCCCTCCTTGTAAAGCGGGGAGTTTCTGGATTTTCCATCACTGGAAAAACGATCACAGAGACTTGATCCATTCCAGCACCTTGGAATCATCTCCGCCGGATGCCCAAACACGTCGTAGAAAATCAGCTGCAGGGATATTTCCGTGTTTTGAAAGGAACTTCCTATCTCCACCGCAGCCGAACATGATGTCGGGATCCAGCTCCCCCTTCAGCTTGGCGCGTGCCTTCACCAGAATCCGGGGAAGGTAATTAATACCATCCAGCTCATCTCCAAACGTCGGTAAGTCATCCTTGCTAATCTCCTTCTCACTCGGCTTCCCACCTTGCTCTACCAGGAAATAATCCCGTCTCACCGCAGCAATCAGCAAAGCGGTGGACATCGAAGGCACTTTCTCGTCCACAAAATCTTCGATGAAATCGAAAAACTCACGCTTCTTGTATCCAATACTGGCCAGAAATGAAAGTTCATCGTCGGTATAACTCGTATTGAAGTCAAAATCTCCCGCCTGATAGGCCGCAGAGCACTTCTCAAACATCTCGCAAAAGGTATCGTTCCAGTTCATACGCAGAACTTGAAACCCTCTCCACTCAATCGCCAGTAGTTTTTTACTCTCACGAAATCCTCTGATCCATGATCTGGAAAACAAGCCGAACAAGCCTCGACCTCACTGAAAATTCCCAAATTATGGGTATTCTCAACACCACACCCGACTCGTTTTCAGACGGTGGTCAGTTCGATTCACTTGAAACCGCCCTCCACCAGGCCCGTAAGATGATCGCCGAAGGCACCTGCATTATCGATATCGGCGGAGAATCCACCCGGCCTGGCTCACTCCCTGTTTCTCCCGAAGAAGAAATCCGACGTACAGCCCCCATCATCAGCGCGATCCGCAATGAATGGGACGGACTCATCTCTATCGATACACAGAAAGCAGCCGTTGCCCGCGTCGCACTCGAAGCTGGTGCAGACATCATCAACGACGTGTCCGGCCTCATCGCGGATCCCGATATGGCGGCACTTTGCGCCACGTCAAACTGCGGAATCGTAATCATGCACATGCAGGGCACCCCTGCGGACATGCAGGAAAACCCCGACTACCAGGATATTCTCGCGGAAATCCGAGCCTACTTTCTGGAGCGATTGCATACCCTCACCTCACTGGGGATCGATCCTTCAAGGCTCTGCTTCGATCCCGGAATTGGTTTCGGAAAGACCCTTACCCACAATCTCACCCTCATCAGTCATCTCGGAGATCTAGCCCCCCCAGGCAGCCCCCTTCTTCTGGGACTATCCAGAAAATCTTTTTTATCCAAGCTATCAAACTGCCCCGAGACTCATTTGCGCGATGCTCCCACCCACGCATTTACCGCCCTGGCCCGCCAGAAAAACGTAATGCTCCACCGGGTTCATGATGTAGCGGGGAACTTAGCCTCCCTTCGTGCGACAGAATCCCTACTATCATATTAAAGCGGTTCGATATTGAATCCGGCGCTCACTCCAGACAGCATTTCCCATGGACACACCAGAAGTAGAACTAGGACCCCAACCACTCGGCCCGATCATGGACCGTTGGAAGCTCACCAATCACGACATCGTAGAGGCCTCTCCCGAGCAACTCACCCACAAACAAATCCAGCGCGCTAAATCCGGCCGCCGACTCACATTGAAAATGATGATGAAAGTCGCCCGCTCGCTTAACATCGCCATCTGGGAACGCCTCGACAAAGAGCAAAAGGAGATTCTTGTGGAGTATCTTCACAAAGACATTTTCTCATACGCCAAGGACTTCAACCCGGAGAAACCGGATCCAAACGAAGAACTGATCGAAAAACTCCAAAAGTAAGCCTTTCAGGATTCTCCCTCGAAAATCCTCACTTCCATCCCATAATCAGCCCATGAGCGATTTCGAAAAAAATATTAAAGACGCACTCGCCGATCCAAAAAACCAAGGCGAGATGACCGATGCTGATTCCGTGGGAACAGTCGGCTCACCCGACTGTGGGGATATGATGCGCATGTGGCTGAAGTTTTCCGAAAAGGACGGAAAAAGAGTAATCGACCGTGCATCGTTCCAGGCATTCGGATGTCAGACGGCAATCGCCGTCGCATCCATCGCCACCGAACTCCTGAAAGGAAAGACCGCGGAAGAGGCCAAGAACCTCAGCGCCCAGGACCTCGCAGGTGATCTGGGAACACTTCCACCAATGAAAATTCATTGTGGCCAGCTTGTAGAAGGAGCTCTCAGAAATGCTCTGGACCCATCGGAGACAACAACCACCGAGACAAAACCTAGCCTTATCGGCGATATCAACTCCCGGAAAAGCTCCGGTCTAAGGATTGTCCCACTCGAGCAGTAGAAATCCTCCTCAGTTCAAAATTAAAATCCATTTATCCATTCTCCGTGCTAGAGCTAAAAGACGTCTGTTTCACCATCAAGAAGGACAAACAGGAAGTCCTGCTGATCGATAACGTCTCCATCGAGGTTCCGAAAGGTCACTTCATGGCCATCGTCGGCCCCTCCGGCTGCGGTAAAACAACCCTCCTGAAAACCATCGCCGGACTGAACCCGGAATCGGCCGGCTCACTTCACTGGGAGGGGCGGGATCTCTCAAAAGATGCTGACTTCGAACCTTCTGAAATCGGCTACGTCCCCCAATTCTCCGTCGCCTACGATCCGCTGACTGTAGACGAATCGGTGGAAGCCGCGACCCGACTCCGCGTAAAAACCAACAATACGGAAGAACTCGATCACCGCATCGATCAAGTCCTCGAGGAAACAGGACTCAGCGCCATCTCAGATCGAAGGGTCAAAATTCTTTCTGGCGGCCAAAAACGCAGGCTTGGCTTGGCCATGGAACTCGTCTCCGACCCGAAACTTCTCCTTTGCGACGAAGTCACCTCCGGGCTCGATCCACGCTCGGAACGGGAAATTGTCAATCTCTTGCACGATCTCTCGCGCAAGGAAGGCCGAATAGTCCTATCCGTCACCCACTCGCTTTCCCACCTTGAACTATATGATTCAATTCTGGTTCTCCACGAAGGAAAGGTCGCCTACCACGGCCCGCCGGAGCGCTTGAACCACTACTTCTCTGTGAAAGACACGGAAGAAGTTTATCCCCGCCTCGCATCCCAGGCGTCCGAACGCTGGCAGGCATCATGGAAAAAACACAGTGAGGCTTTCTACAAAATCATCACCGAAAACCGTGAAAAACAGATCAATTCCGGAAGATTGCCACTCCCGGTGGAGCCGGAAAACGAAGATGAGGCAGCCCAAAGCAATCAAAACAAACTTCCTAACTTTTATTCCCAGTTTGCCACCCTGCTGTCCCGCAGGTGGAGAATCTTTTTCCGTGATCGCGGCCAGGTATTACTCCAGCTAGCTATACTTCTCTGCTTTCCGGTAATCGTCACAATCTTCAGCGATAAAGCGTCCGGAAATATCCGCCGCTATTCTGAAACCAGACAGACAAACGTCTTCGAGGAAATCCAGGAACAGCAATCCGTCCGTTCGGATCAGGCAAAAGTCGGTTCGGCCATTTCAGGGATCATCATGTTCCAGGTTGTCCTTCTCGCCCTCATGGGCTCCAACAATTCCGCCCGTGAAATCGCAGGAGAACGCCCGATTTATGAAAAAGAAAGATTCGGAGGCCTCCGCCCTCTGGCTTATCTGGCCTCAAAGATCGCGTTCCTCTCCAGTCTTGTCATAGCGCAGTCACTCTGGATGGCATTTTTCGTGAATTTCTTCGGCCCATTCCGCGGAGATTTTATCCAGCACGCCATCTATCTCCTACTCATCAATGCGGCCATGACCGCCATTTGCCTCGCCATTTCCTCTCTGATGAAAACTGCTGAACAGGCATCGCTTCTCTCGATCTACCTCGTCGGCTTCCAGCTACCACTTTCCGGCGCCGTGCTCGCGCTTCCAGAGCATATTGAAGCCTACACCCGCCCGTTCATCTCAGCTTACTGGGCATGGTCCGGCTCGGTCGAGGCACTTCAAGCACAGGTAAACACAGCTGTAAAATCGGTCATCGATACCTCGCTATCGAGCCAAAGCACCTGCCTTTACACCCTGGCACTGCACATCGTCGCAGCTCTCGGTTTGGCCTGGATCGGTGCGAGCAAGCCCCAGTGGGATTAGAATATCTTTAAGTGAGAAAGGAAATTGCATAGAAAACAGGTCGGAGTATCCTGTTTTCCTTCGCTTTGATTCAACTCACCAGAAAACCCAATGGCCCGTCGCGCAAGCTCTAGCACAAATCCCACCCTCATCATCGGCATTGTTGTCGCCATTATAGCTGTTTTCATCGCTGGAAAATTTTTCATGACGAAGAAAACCAATACTTTCGCCGATGAGAATCCGCTCTCGGTGCAGGACCTTTTGGAAAACGGCAATAGCCTCCGCGGTAATGTCTACACCATCCAGGGGAAAATCGATGACAAGCTTCGCTGGACATCCGACCGTGGTCAATTTGTCAGCGTTCGGGTTAAAACAAAAGCCGGGGAGGAAATCATACCGGTTCAGATCCCCCAGGAATTTAGCAAACTCAATATCGAGCGTGAACAAAACTACGCATTCAAAATCGAGTTCCAGCAAGGCGGTATACCGGTTGCCACCGATGTCAGCCGTCTCTAATCAAAACCCCATATCCATTTTCCTGATGAAACCAGCGTTCATTCTCCTCCTCCTTTTATCCGCCTCCGCAAGCGCACAGGTCTACACCCCACCACCGGCCACGCCATCATCACCCGCTGGTGGACCTGCCGCGGACAGTAGCCCGAACATTCAGAAGCAGGCCGCCACATCCCCCCTCGGAGAAGAGTTTCCCATGCTTGATCCATCAGCGGAAACTATCACGGTAGGCGGAGTTTCAATCCCGATAGGTGACAACCGCCTACTGAAAGCACGTTTTGAAAAATACCTGAGCCAGCCTGCGGAAACCTCGGAAGAAGCCATCGAATATCGTGAAAATATTGATGAAATTCTAGCGAGCATCTCACCATTTCACAAAGGTGGTCCCGACTTGAAAGGAGCCTTCGGAATTCTTCCAAGCGCCTCGGCATATCCGGGAGATGCAAATCTATGCATGTCCCTCGCGGAGTCCATCTACACCGCACTCCTGGCAAAAAAGGACGTAAACTCCCTCACTGCTCTCAATCGATCCATCGAAGATGAAAAACGCGCGATCATCCGCAAGGCCGACTGGGACGCCCGCACGGAAAGAGATCCTAGCCTTGGGGATAGCCAGTCCACCGGCGGCAAAGATACCAAGCGCAATCAACCTGCAACCAATCCAGGCAGAGGGGTGACATCACTTCGATATACCGAAACACTCCGACGTATTTCCGAAATCGAGGTTCTTAAAAAACAAAACATCGTCCGCTCGGAGGCACAAACCATCCGCACAAAGGCTCAGTATCAGGTATCCATGATCCAGTGGTTCGTTCAGCGTCGCTACGAACATGTTCTGATGGCCGCGCGCTTCTACAATCAGATTTGGAAAGATGGAGACGCCACATTGCGGATCGAGGAAAATTCGGATGTTTCCAAACTTTTCGCTGAATCGCTCGGGATATCTCCCACGGTAGCCTCACTCGATTCGCTCTCCAATGAAGCCATCCGAGAGGTTGAGAAATACGTGCAGGCATTCGACCTAATGCTCTCCCGCGACGAGCTCCATTCTGCCTCCCAGCGCCTCATGGAAGCCTACGCACTCGGCGAATACCTCGCACCTGTAGCAACCCTACCTCTCGAGAAAAAACAACGAGTGGCTGCATACGTCCGTGAGCTTCACGAACTCTATGGCACCCTTCAGGCAAAGGATTATGTCCGTTCCAGAGTCCTCGTCGCCAGCCTCAAGGAGAAAGCCAACGACTTTCCCTCCTCCAAGGTAGATTCCGCCATTGCCGCCTACACCCTGGCTTCCGATCTGGCCATTGAGGAGGCCAAGACACACCTGCTTTCCCGTGAAACCGTCCTAGCCGCGGAGAAAATCAAAACAGCGACAGAACTTTGGCCCACCAATCCGAAACTGGAAGAATTCCGCACCTTGGTTAGCAATTCTGGAGGAGTCGCCACTGCGCGCAACGACTTCGACCGGCTTCTTTCCGAGGGTAATTATCGTGAAATCGCAAAGCGGCAATATGAGTTTGCTCCCGCTATCCAGGGTGATGCCACCCGGGAAGATGCCTTCAAGCAGATCATGGAGAATCTACAGGAGATCGAAGCATCCCTTGGCAAAGCTTCAGAGTTTTCTCGTATCGGGCAGAGCTATGCAGCCTGGGAACAACTGGCTGAAATTCGTGAACGATTTCCCGATGATCCGAAACTCGGCCGTGAGCTCGAGCTCCTGGCTCCCAAGGTCGCGGATTTCACACTCGCTCTAGATAAAGCACGTCAGTTCGAGAACCGCACACCCAAGCAAATAGGATCCGCCCTTACCTGGTATTTGAAAGCGCGCAATCTGCATCCAAGATCACAGCAGGCGGAAAAAGGGATCAACCGTATCCTCAACGACGTACTCCCCGATCAGTAGAGCACATTTTGACTGGATCAGCCTCCAAGGCCGTTCACGCACTCACTGAGAAGCGCATCAAGTTGACTCTCGCTCGCTATCTTTTTCGGATCATCAAACCCTAGCCAGATCGCGGTGGATCCCGTGGGCCCCAGCCGCAAAACCCAGGCATCCCGTTCCGAGCCTGTGGCACCTGTAAAATTGCGGCTTCCCGCCTTGGTCTTGAGTATGCCGATGGCTTCTTTTGCAGCTTCAGGGCTAAGAGCGGCTCTGTTTTCAGATTTGGCCTGATAGAGAAGCTCTCCTTCACTGCCGGCAATCTTCCGGATGAAAAACGCCTTGGGCTTTTTACCTTCATTTCCTAACGTTGCCAAAGCCACCGACATTTCCATAGGTGTCGCAGCTACAGCTCCCCGGAATAAATCCTCGGTATCCAGAAATGGCCCGGAAATCCCGCACCTTTTCGCCAGTCTCTGAACTTCCGCCGGCCCAATTTGCCGCCCTGTCTGAACGGGCTTGCCCGGAAGAACCAACTTCCGCCGCTCTGCCGCCGCCGCCGCCACGAATGGTTCAAACGCAGAGCCAAGATCCCGCTTCGAATAGGTGCGATCATATCTTGAATGGCTATAGTTTCTTCCGCCCACCAGTGCCATTATTGCTCCGGACCTGGTTTCCGTCGTCACCGCCGCGTATTGAAGGTAAGCGGCATTCTCACCTGAAATAAAATCCGCCATGGTTTCATATTCCCAGAAATCCTTGTTCTCGAGCCGGCTAACAGCCTGTGCCAACTCCATTTCCAGCCGACCCTGCCATCCGTTGTCGAGAGTCGTAGTCACTTTTAGCCCGCTTCTCTGAATACCCAATGAATCCATGATCCGATCGAGCTCCTGCCGAACCCGGCGCATCGCATACGAGGTATTGCCGCCAGTGCTCGCATCTTCCTTGGCCAGCCGGATCTCAAGCTCACCAACGGCTTTCGCTCTTTCCACACTAATGAAGCCTGCATCAACCATTCTTGCCAATGTTTGCGATTGCTGCTCCTTCGCCGCCTCATAGTTTCTCAGCGGAGAAAAAATGTGCGGACCGCGAATGATTCCCACCAACATCGCACACTCTCCCGGGTGCAGTTGGGAGGTGGATTTCCCGAAGTAAGTCCGTGCAGCTTCTTCAATCCCGTAGGCTCCCGAACCAAAGTAAATCCGATTCAGATAACTCGCCAAAATCTCGTCCTTGGAATATCTACCCTCGATCCGCAAGGTTAGCGCGATCTCCACCGCCTTTCTGTGCAGTGACTTAGCTCTCATATCGTAGGTATTCCGCGCCAACTGCATCGAAAGCGTCGATGCACCTTGGGTAAAGTCCCTATCTTTCACATTCCGCAAAGTGGCCCGAAACAAGCCACGGACATCGACGCCGCCGTGTTCAAAAAATCTTGCGTCCTCTCTGGCGGCAAGTGCCTCCACCAGGAAATCCGGGATCTCCGAACGACCAATCATTTTACCGCCCGAACCGCCTAGACCCTGAATCTCCTCACCATTCCGGTCGTAGAAAGTGTTTTTCCTAGGAAGCTTTCCTACCTCATCCAGATCAAATTTGGATGCGACCAGGAAATAAAAGAAAACAACCCCGAGAAAAATTACTAATCCTGCAATTGAAATCTGAACCAGAAGCACAGCCGGGCCATGCAACCACACGGGCAGGAACCGCTTCCAGAGTGGTGTTTTTACAATTGGCTTCCAAGTAGACATCAGATGATTTTCCCTGCGCGCAGGACATCACACAAATCATCTCGGACCAACAGAAAATCCAGTGGCAAGACGCTACTTATTCCGCAGGATATCGGAAATGGCCGAGCACATCCTTGAAATAGGCTTTCTCCCACTTGATACCGCTCGGAAGATGGTGCACCACCCAAGGTTCCGATCCTTCACCGCTAGGCCCGGGGACAACAATCCCCACGTGCATTTCGGAAACGTTGGTTGGAGTCCAGACTACGACGTCACCAGCTTTATAGCTTTCGGACTCGTTGCCGGCCTCTACGGAAGTCGCATTCCGGTTGAAGAAACGCTGGAGATTCGGCACACGGCGATGGTCGATATTTGTATCAGGTGCACTTGAAGCCCAAAGATCGGGGTAGCGGCGGTAATTCGCAGCCATATCCTCATGAATTTTCTCCTGAAGATCCACGCCCAGCTTACGATAGCAACGGATCACCAGATCTGCTGCCACACCTTTTGAAGCAGGAACATCACCGCCGGGGTAGTTGATTTGAAAATATGCTGGGTCAAATAAGACCTCGGTATCCGAATACCTGAGCGCTTCTGCTGCAAGTTGATCGCCAAAGGAGTCTGATGCAGAGAGCTCTTTGACTATCAGTTCGGATTCCGCACTGGTCGGACCGTTATCCGATGCCCAAGCGCCGGAGATAAGTGGCTTGCCAAAAAAGATTCCCGCTCCGATCGCAATTGCGACAATCACCCATCCACCGAAGAAATTTTGCTTTTTAGGTTTTTGCGGACGAGGTCCGATGTATTCGATTGTGCTGTAAAATCCTGAGCGTGAACGTGCCATTTCTTTGAAGTTAAAAATGGTTAGCAAATTACGGGCCGCCACACTAACAAATAGTCAGAATTCTCATAAATTCTCTTCATACCACCTCTCGGGAATTGCAGCGTGCACGCAAGTCTCTTGATTTATCGAAACCATGCAAATCTTCGCGACAGCAAAAACCTTGGAATGGGGTCATCTGGATGTCCCTATTCTTGGACTAGGCAAGGACTGGTTCGGTGAGAACCTGACCCCTCCACTTGGCTTCTCAATTGTAAGGGATCAGACCCATCTTTGGTTTCTAGCGACTCGACAGGGTACACCGTTTTCGCACCCGGCTTCCGAAGCCGGAGCATTTCAACCCGAGTTGTGGAAATACGATGTGGCGGAACTGTTTCTCTCCAACCCCCTCACCGGCGAGTATCTGGAGCTCAATATTTCCCCGAACGGAGCATGGTGGGCATCCAAATTTAGTAACACGCGTGTTGCATACGAGCCACAGCCATCCTTTCAACACCATGTCCAAGTCTATAATCAGGAAAACATATCTGAGAATTGGATCACAGCGATCAAGATTCCATTGGAATTCCTCTGTGAAATCATCGGCTTCAATGAAGATACCACGGGCAATGTTGCCGCCATTCTGAATTCGCCAGATCAAACATTCCACAGCGCGTGCAACCTACCCGGCGCCGAGCCAGACTTTCATCAACCACGTGAATTCAGGAAATTCAGCGAAATGGAAATTCCTCGGTAAAAACAAACTATAAAATCTGCTTCTTGTTACTTGGAGAAATTTCTCCGGGGAATATATTGAGGCAGAATAATGAGCCGATTCGAGATAGAAGAAATCCTTGAACAGGATACCAGAGGCATAGTTTTCCGTGCGAATGATTCAACCACTGGAAATACTGTCGCAATCCGCAGATTTTTCCCTTTCGGAAGCGAAGGAGGCGGTCTCGACAACGATGAAGCTAAAATCTTTGAGACTGCCGCGGGGCGCCTCTCAATGGTTAAGCATGAATCTTTGCGCTCAATCATCCATGCATCCGTCGATCCGATCGATCGGATCCCGTTCCTGGTAACCGAGTGGGTGGACGGAACGCCGTTGGATCAAGTGATTCAAGAAGAAAAATTAGCTCCCGGGCACATTATCGATATTTTAAGAATCGCTCTGGAAGCTTCCATTCAACTCTCAGCCATCCTCGGAGAGGAAGCAATCTGGGTGGAAACTCAAGTGCGCTCCATCGTAGTAGGCACTGAAGAAAGCGGCCGCGGTTTCACCTTTTGGCTATCTCCTTTCAAATGGCTGAATAGTGCGGATCATATAAATGATATCACCCCTCTGATCGAACTCACCGAAGAACTTACCGACTGGAAAACCAAACTTTACAGGGAAAACTCATATTTCGGTCTAGGCGGATGGCTGAAAAACCTGAAAGCCCACCCAAGCACCAGTCTGGAAGAAGCTTTATTCTCTTTGAACGCCCTTTTGAGTAGTCCAACAGAAGAAGAGCAGACCGGAACCTCCCACTCGCCGGCTTCGGTGCCGACCCCACCAGCACCTCCATCCCCCATAGCGACCAAAGCCGGCGCGCCATCGGATTTTCCTATCGGCAAGAGCACCCCAGTCCTTCTTAAGAAATCCAAGTCCCCGGTCCCTTTCGTTGTTGCCGCCCTTTTGGCAATCATAGGAGCTCTTGGTTTCCTCTACACAAAACAGAAAAGTCGGCCCATCGAGTCGGTACGAGCAAGCAGCAGCGAAACTCCAGCCTCCATATCCGAAGAGTCTGCCGATATCGATCCCGAATCTACCCCTGCTTCCCAGCAAATAGAAGAGGCCGAACCTGAGGTAGCCGAGATTGCCGAGCCACCTACAGTCGATGATAACGATATAGAGGGCCGCCTCGAATACGTTTTCTCACCCTTGGACTACAAGGAGTTTTCTGAAATCAGCTCAAAACCGGTGGTCAAGCTGACCGGAATAATCTCTGATACCAATTTCTCCCAATCAGGAAAACACCTCTACCTGACAATGGCTCTCCCGAACAACGATGAAAATATTCGCGGTGTCATTCGAGCCACCCCGAAAACCAAGAACGCCATCTTCCGACACTTTAAAAGGCTTAAAGGGAAGAAAATCCAGATAAGCGGCACCAAATACAGCGATGGCACTAAGAAGAACCTTGTCCTAATGAAAGACCAAAGGGACTTCAAATATCTAAAATGACTCCGGGCGGAACCCGGTGATTTTGGAAAGTTTCCTAGGAGGCCTGTAAATAATCTTCCCGCCTCACAAGACGCAGGTCAATTTCGCGTTCCACGAATTGCCATTCCTCACTATCGCGGAACGATGCAAGCATGGCATCTATTTTCGGCTCGTCCTCTGGAAAATATTCCAGCCAGGTTATAAAATCAAAGGGCTCACCCAGCTCACGACAATGATGTAACTGCCTCGCAACTGTTGGGAATTCCTTGTAGAAATCCTCACCTATCCATGCGTGGGAACTCTTCTCATCATCGTTCATATCCCACCAGGATTCCTGCCTCTTCATCGCGATGAAACAAGCGCATGTTGCTCTCTCCCTGCCTAATTGTGGCAGCGGTAGCATTGAGTTTTTCTCCACAGCCAAATCCGACCGTCTGACTTTGCTGGAAATACCACGTAGCAGCCACCTGAAATCCACAGGCACCTGCATCACGTATTCGTTTCTGACATCAAGGAAGGGGGTCGCTTCCATTTCCTCTCCTGCCAAACAGGACATCTTCTCTACTTTCCACTGCCCTCTATCACCCGCTATAAAACTATATGATGGAGAATACATAATCTCCAAGAATAGCATTTTCAGTGCCAGTCACATGTTTACCATTCGGGAGCCTGCTGCCTGACAGCCTCATACAGGACGATCGCCACCGCTGTTGAAAGATTTAGACTCCGGGTCCCACCTGGCGCCATTGGTATCCGCAGTGCTCCGTTCCCGGCATTTTCGATCATATCTTCGGGCAGACCCTTTGTCTCCCTTCCGAACACCAGACAATCGCCCTTTTGGAACTTCGCCTCCCACGGAGATTTTTTAGCCTTTGTGGAAAGATACCAGAAGTTCACTTCAGTCATAGACTCTTTCAACTCCTCGAAATTTTCCCAAACATGGAGGTCAACATCCTGCCAGTAATCGAGTCCCGTACGCTTCACATACTTATCTTCCAAGGAGAAGCCCAACGGTTTCACTAAATGTAGGGATGAGCCCGTGGCCAGCGCCAATCGCCCGGCAGCCCCCGCATTGTGGGGAATTTCTGGCTCAAGAAGCACTATATTGAACATTGGTGATATGGAGGGCTTATGTCCGCCACCGCGGTTAACGAAGGGGAAAAAATAATTAACCAGTAGAAAAGAATGGTCGGGCTAGCGAGATTCGAACTCACGGCCTTCTGCACCCCATGCAGACGCGCTACCAGGCTGCGCCATAGCCCGTCATTCCTTCGGGGCGAAAAATCAAGCAGCACAATCCTGAGTTGGCAAGCTCTGAAATAACTGAGATGTAAACCCTATGAAACAGATCAAAACAGCCATCATCGGAGCCAGCGGATACACCGGTATGGAACTGATACGCACACTCCTCACCCATCCCAACGTAGACCTCGTGGCGGTCACTTCGCGTGCGGAAGCAGGCAAACGGCTTGATGAAGTTTTTCCACGTTTTGCCAAAGCAAAGGCAGCCGCAATCGAATTTTGCCAACCGGACCCTGATTATATTGCCTCCACCGGAGCCGAGGTCGCCTTTCTGGCCCTCCCTCACGGAGTAGCTGCCGAAATTGCCCGTGCCATGCTGGAGCGCAATATCAAGGTGATCGACCTTAGTGCAGACTTCCGCCTGCACTCACCGGCGGTATATGAGGAATTCTACGGACACGCCCATCCCGCTCCCGATCTTCTGGAAAATGCTATCTACGGCCTTCCTGAAGTCCGTGCCGCTGAAATCGCAGCCGCCAAGCTTATCGCCTCCCCCGGGTGTTACCCGACGAGTATTATCCTTCCACTACTACCTCTCCTCCGGGAAGGCTTGATCGATGCGGATACCATCGTCGCAAACTCGATGAGCGGCGTCTCCGGAGCAGGACGCAAAGCCGATCTTTCACTCCTCTTCTGCGAGTGCAACGAATCAGCGCGCGCCTACGGAGTCCCCAAACACAGGCATCTATCCGAGATCGAGCAGGAACTCAGCATCGCCGCCGAGAAAGATGTCACGATTTCCTTCATTCCTCACCTTATCCCGGTGAATTCAGGTATCGTCACCACCACCACCGCGAAACTCACCGCAGGTGCCACCCCCGAAAAAATCGGGAACGCACTCGAATCCGCCTACTCGGACGCAGCATTCGTCAGATTACTGGGCCGGGGGAAATCAGCTGATACAAAACAAGTCACACGAACCAACTTCATCGATATCGGGTTCGAAACAGATCCTCGCACAAACCGTGTAATCCTTATGAGTGCTGAGGATAACCTCGGAAAAGGTGCCGGTGGACAAGCCATTCAAAGCTTCAACATCATGCACGGATTGGACCAGCAAACCGGCCTCAATAACTGGTAATTGAAAATTCATGCAAAATGAGCTTGCCCACAAGTGATTGGCTAACTAGTTTCCCGCCCTCCAAGGACAGATGTCAGAGTGGTCGAATGAGCACGCTTGGAAAGCGTGTGTAGCAGCAATGTTACCGAGGGTTCGAATCCCTCTCTGTCCGCCATTTTTCTTTTCTAAAGAAACGGCTCCCACTCGTAGACCTGTCCTTCTCAAGTGTTGATTTCAACACGAGAAATCCCCTAATTCCTCTTCGGAATCAGAATCGTGCCCTTTGGCTCCTCTCACTATGGTTCGCCTAGGAACTCACTTTTCGGCTCAAATTTTAAGTCCTTGGGAAATTAAGTTTCTGAAAAATGTGGCTTAATTGCGCAAGATAGGCTACTCGATCACTTCGGCTTGTTTCTTCGACAGTTTTGTAAATTGGAGTCTCGTTGCAAGGTCCAATTATTATTATGAAAATGTACGTAGGCAATCTGTCGTTCAACACGACAAAACAAGAACTTGAAAATTTTTTCTCCCAATATGGTGCAGTAACTGACACCCATCTTCCGGAAGACCGTGAAACCGGTCGCCCACGTGGCTTCGCTTTCGTGACTATGGATAGTCAGTCAGCAATGGAAGACGCTATCAAAGGCGCTGACGGCACAGAACTTGACGGACGTAGTCTCAAGGTCAACGAAGCTAAACCCCGCGAAAATCGTGGTGGCGGCGGCGGCGGTGGCGGACGCTGGTAATTCGTTTTACCATTTCTTTTTAGAAGGCAGGTCACCGCGAGGTGCCTGCCTTTTTTGTGTCAATTTCCAACCTGAATAACAGCGGCAACTCCTGCCGTCTAACGGGAGACTTTCTTCTTTCCAGCCCGTTTCCCCTTTCTACGCGACCACCATATCGACATTCCGCTGATACAAAGCAACCCGGGGGAAAGGCCGGCAATAGCCCAGGGAATCTTAGACCATATCCCTCCGAAATCTCCAAAGTGCAGGGGCTCAAAGCTATCCTCAACCCACGCCCACCAGCTTTCATCGCGTAGGTCATACGACGATAGAAATCCACCGGTTGTCGCATCAAAGGCCACCTGAGAGCCATACCTGCTACGAACCCAAGCCGCATCGTCAGGCTTACCCCACAAGGTAAAACGGCCCTCGGGCTCCCAGGGAAACGAGATATAGTTTGTCTCGAAGCCCGGCACGTGATCACCGGCTTCAGCCATCAAACTTTCAAGGTTTATACTGGCTGGAAACAGCTTCTCGTAGAACAAAACCTCTTCAACCTCCTCATGCGGAAAAAACAGATCCTCGAACGTGTGGGACAAGCTCCAATAAGCCCCGGTGAAACCCAGTAGAAGATTAAAACCCACCGACCATACACCCACCAAACGGTGAAAGTCCCCCGTCATCAAACGCCAGCTCGCACCAAAACGCAGGCGCAATAGCGACTTCCAAAAGCGACGATAAAGCCAGAGACCGGAAAGCCCCAGGAAACAGAGCGCCACGCCCAGAATTCCAGCCAAAGCCTCACCAAAATGCCCAAGAAACAAACTGGTATGCAACTCCAGCAACCAGCTAGCCAAGGAGTCCTCGGAAAGCTTCGGATCCATCAAAACCTCCGCCCGGTATGGATCCACAGTGAGCAAATGCCACTCCCGCGTCCCGTGCGGCATCACATACACACCATCCGCCAAGCGCGGATTCTCACGGTGCAGTCGCCAGCCCGTTACGCTGTGATCCGGCACCTCCTCCTCTACCGCAGCGACTAGGTCATTGAGAGGAAGCCGCCCCTCGGTCGTTGGCTCCACTATCAGAGTCTCCGGACTCAGTAGCAGGTCAATTTCCTCGTGGAAAACCAACAAGCTCCCCGTCAGACCCAGCAAGAGGAGGCCGACTCCTGCGAAGAGGCCGGCCAGCGAATGAAGACGCCAGAAGATTTTACGCACTTAGCTTCGTGGACGGGGATCAGAAGCTATAGGTAGCGGAAAGGGCAAGGCTCCTTGGCCCACCCACCGTGAGGTAACCACTACCTGGGTATCCTCCTGAAGAGGCCCAGTAATCCTTATCGAGCAGGTTCTCCACCCGCGCTCTCAGTGTAATGGTCTTCCCATCATCAAGAGTGAAGAGATAGCGCCCGCCGATGTCGAAACGTGTCCAGGAAGGAACCTTCTGGGTATTGGCCGAGTCAGCATACTGCGATGCGGTATGAATCATCCCTGCATCGAAGGTAAAGCCCTCAATAAAAGGTGTGTCCCACTCGACATTCAGATTTGCTTGGTAACTGGGTGCACCAATGAGATCGGTGCCGTCGTCTTCAGTGTCCAGCAGACTGATGCCACCCAGCAGTCTCAGACCCTCGGAGACTTCCCCGAAAAAGCTGAATTCTATTCCACGGTAACGCTGATCACCTAAAACCCTGTAGTCGCCGTCTCCGTCTATCCCTGCGAGCGGCTGCTCCGTTTGGAACAGGGCTACCGATCCGCCAATGGTTCCGTAGTCCAGCTTCGTACCAAATTCCAGTTGCTCCGTAACATAAGGGTCCAATGCCTCTCCAGCATTTCCTACCGGAGAGCCACCCGAACTCGCAGGAGCAATATCCCCAGCGCTCAGTCCCTCGATATAGTTGCCGTAGACCGCCAACTCGGGAGTAATTTTGTAGAGAGCTCCGAACGCAGGGGTGAGTTCACTTTCGGAATAATTCGAGATCTCCGCCCCTGTGTTGTAGTCAAAGCTCGAAGTCTCAATACTCTGATATCTCAGCCCTCCTACGAGGATGAGACGCTCATCGAACATGGAAACCATGTCCGCCAATGCAAAGCTCGAAGTCTCAACCTCAAAAGTTGTGGAAGGATTGCTCAGATCTCCACCGATGAGAGCCGTCGCATCTGGCTGTGCGACTGTTCCCGGCTGGTAAATATTTGTAGCGAAGCCTCCAAAATCGGAGAACGCATACGCATTCTTCGAATCCAAGGAATAGGCCATGAATGACAAACTCGGGCGATGCCTTACAGGCCCCGTTAGGAAGTCTCCTCGGACTCCGACCTCTCCAGTAAGAACAGTATCCTCCCGCGTATTGTCAAAGCGGTAGCTGTTCGCCGTTCCATCGACATTGCTAACCCGTGGATTGGCAAACCGGTTTTCCTCATCTCCAGAGCGGCCCCCGATCGCCGCCCAGGCACTCCAGTTTTCATAGAAATCATATTCAGCACGCAGCACCCCGAAAAATTCTTCAGAATCGGCATAGGTCCATGACTGGCCGATACTTTGCGAGCTGGAGGGCGCTGATGGAATATCCACCCCGGGCAAGACCGTGATATTCGGCTGAATCCCCTGCAACTTCACCTCTTGGTATCCAAGATCGGCGGAAAGGCGGAAACGCTCGTCAGTCCAGTCCAGGCCCAAGGCAAAGAGCGCAGTGCCCGCGGATTCCCCGTCAATCGCAGTGTCACCATCACGCACCGCGGTATTCAACCGGACCCCGAGTTTTCCGTCCAGATAACGTCTGGCAACATCCGCCGCACCATAGGCCTGGCCATCGCTCGTGTATCCTAAGGTGAACTGGTTCAATGGCTCATTCGGCGCCCGTTTCGGCAACACGTTGACCGTGCCTCCAAGACTACTACCTGTGGGTGCCGCTCCATTCAGGAAGGCACTTGCTCCTCGGAAGACTTCCACCCGTTCAGCCAATTCAGCGGCCAAATACTGACGTGGAAGCAATCCATACAGGCCATTGAACGTCATATCATCGGAATAGACCTGCAAACCACGAATCAGATATGACTCCTGAAAGTTGCCGAACCCGCGTGCCACACGCACAGCAGGGTCTTTTTCCAACACATCTCCAATCGTCTGTGCCTGCCGGTTTTCTATAAATTCCTCTGTATAATTGGTCGAACTGAACGGTGTCTCCATGTAGTCGAGCGCGCCTAGAACACCCACCCGACCACCCCGGGCCACTTGTCCGCCATTGTAGCTTTCCGGCAGGCCCGCCACACTGGCATCAGCGCTGGCCGTTATTACCAATTCTTCCAAATAATCCGGTTCCTCCGAGGCTCCTGCGACATCATCCAAAGTAGCCTCCTGTGCAAAGGCCGGCATCGCCGCCATAACACACAGCAAACCGGCTTTCGCTAAGCTACACTTCCAAGTTCCCAACACCTTCTTCGGACGTTCTTTTTTCATATCTATCAGTCTGATCTCCGTTTTCTCCCTTAACTATTGAGAACTAGTCTCAAGAAGAGAGAAATAGCTATGTTGCCCGCTTTACCCTGTCAAGGCAGGAGTCTCCATAAGCACTCTAACCAGAGTCTTTCCTTTTCTCTGAAATTCCCCGAGCTTCCTGTTTGCCTACACAATTCAGTGCCATGCTGGTTTCTGGAAAACCGAATTCAGAAGCCCAGAACAAAAAAGAAGCCGTTTTTGATAAAAAACGGCTTCAGAAAGGGTTGAGCAATCGTTTGTAATGATTGCCCTTTAAAAATGGACTTAGCTGACCGTTGCCGAGCCTAGCTGTTTCTTCGACCAATCAGCATCGGTTACGCCCTTGCGGAGAATCAGGTTACCGTATTTGGCTACCTCACCCGTCATGACAACCGCGAAAGCCGATCTTGCCCGCTCGTAGAAGGCAAAGCGCTCGACGCGCTCGACTTCCGTGACTTCGGGCCAGGTTATACGGATAGCTCTCAGGTAGGATTCCTCGATGACCGGATCCACCGTATCGCCATACACCGCCGCCATCATGGCCAGCGGGTGATCGACATATTGATCCGGAGTGAAGAGAGGCATAATCCCCTCAAGCAACTCGGTGACACCGTGTCCATCCGCCCGAATGATGTTCTTGTTGAACGAATCACCGGGAAAATGTGCGTCAGCGAGCACAATTTCATCGCCGTGGCCCATGCGGTAGATCACCGAAAGTAACTCCGGGCTGAAAATTGGGGAAATTCCTCGTAGCATCTGATTTTAAAGTCCGAGTTGAGCGGTAGCCTTGGCTGCGGTCTCACGATAGTAATCCGCATTTTCCGGCTTCTTGATGTCGACATCCCAGACAGGGATGAGCGCCTTCATGCGAGCCTTTCCTTCCTCTGTTTCGAGGAGTTCCGGGAAACATTTTTTCACTACATCAAGCACAACGTGAACAGAGACCGAAGCCCCCGGGGAAGCACCGAGCAGCGCCGAAATCGAGCGATCCGCACTGGTGAGGACTTCCGTTCCGTAGTGGACAATTCCTGCCTCACCATCGGTTTTCTTGATGGCTTGCACGCGGATACCGCCGTCGATGAGTTTCCAGTCCTCGACTTTCGCCTCGGGGTAGAAAATCTGCATCGTCTTGATCCGGTCATCCATGCTCTGGGTGCCTTCCTTGAAAAGGTATTTCACCAGATCAAGATTGGTCAGACCGATCTTTATGAGAGTCGAAAGGTTATCCGGTTTCACCGAAAACGGTAGATCGGCGAAGCTTCCCTTCTTGTGGAGGAACTTGGTGGTCCAGTTCGCGAACGGCCCGAAAAGTAGCGTCTTTTTGCCATCCAGGATACGTGTATCGAGGTGAGGAACGGCCATAGTTGGTGCGGCATCGGCCGGTTGGCCGTAGACTTTCGCCTGATGCTTCTCAACGATAGCCGGATCGTCACAGACGAGCCATTGACCGCCGATAGGGAAACCTCCGAGGCCTTTGGCCTCCGGGATACCGCTCTTCTGGAGAAGCGGAAGACTTCCGCCCCCCGCGCCCACGAATACGAATTTGCATGCGTTGTTGCGGATTTCTCCAGTCTTGAGATTTTTGATTTTCAGTTCCCAGCCTTTAGCGGACTTGGTTATGTCAATCACACGGTGACCGGTGGCAACCGCGCATTTATCCTGGTTGTTGAGCCAATCAAGCAGCTTGCGGGAAACGTTTCCGAAGTTCACGTCCGTGCCGGCATCCATTTTTGTGGCTGCTATCGGCACATCCCCCCTGCCATCGGTAAGCAGCGAAGACCAGGAACCAATTGTCTCAGTCTCCGTGCTGTAATCCATGGAGGAGAAGAAATGGTGGGCCTTCATACCCTCATAGCGGGCCTTCAGGAAATCCACCCAGTCAGCACCGTGAACAAAGCTCAGGTGTGGAACGGGGTTGATGAATTCCTTCGGGTTATCGATCATTCCTTCTTCGATCGCGGATCCCCAGAACTGCCGGGAATATTCGAATTGTTCGAAGATTTTGATGACGTTGGACACATCCACAGATCCGTCTTTCTCACGATGCGGAGTGTAGCTCAACTCGCAGATTCCGGCGTGGCCGGTTCCGGCGTTGTTCCAACCGTTCGAGCTCTCCTCGGCTACGTCGTCCGTGACTTCGTAGACTTGGATACTCATCTCCGGCGAGAGCTTTTTGAGCAGTGCGCCGAGATTGGCAGACATGACCCCACTGCCGATCAATACGACGTCAGGGTTGAGGATGTGTTCGTTATACTTCATCAGGTGATTCTACTTATTTTTGACCATATAGTGGCCCGAAGTTTTCGCATGCGCGGAAATCCGCACCTTCGAGATCGGCGGTGCCGAATGCGTTCCAAGCCGCCGGGCGGAAGATTTTCTCCTCGGAGACGTTGTGCATGTAAACCGGAATGCGAAGCATGGACGCAAGTGCGATAAGATCCGCGCCGATGTGGCCGTAGCTCATTGCACAATGGTTCGCGCCCCATGAGTTCATTACAGTGTAAACATCACGGAAAGCGCCGGAATCACTTGTTCTCGGGACAAACCATGTGGTCGGCCAAGTAGCGTTGGTGCGCTCGTCGAGAGTGTTGTGAACATCTTCCGGAAGCTCGATTGTTTCACCTTCGGCGATCTGGAGTGCCGGGCCGAGACCTTTTACAAGGTTGATACGGCACATGGTCATTGGCATTCCACCTTTGGTCTTGAAGCGGGTGGACATACCGCCGCCACGGAAATACTCGGTGATGGAAGGGTGCCAAGTTGTGGACTTCAGGCAGGAATCAACCTCTTCATCGCTAATTTCCCAGAAAGGCTTCATTGCCGGTGTGCCGTCGACCGACTGCTGGCCAGTGCCATCAAGTGCGGCAGGACCGGAGTTGATCAAGTGGAGGAAACCACCTGCGGCAGCGCCTTCGAGTTCATGACCGGTCACGCGCTTAACCGCTTCAGCACTCCAAAAGGTGCGAACATCGGCAAAGATTTGGGCAGTGTTTGTGAGAAGGTAGCCGAACAGCATGGATACTGCATTAAGAGCATCATTCTCTGTCGCGACCATGTATGGAGTGCGCTTGCCATTCCAGTCGAAGGAACTGGTAAGGATTGCCTCCATGAAATCTCCGTTCGGGAAATGGTCGGTCCATTGACGCTGTCCCTGGAAACCGCTGGCGATTGCGTAGCGGCCATGTGCTTCTTCGCCAAAGCCTTTTTCAGCAAGCTTCTCATTCCCTACCATCAGGTCACGAGCGATAAGTGCCATCTTAACGCAGGTTTCCCACTCGCTATCGAGTTGTTCGCGGCTACGTGTTGTTTCCGGGGTATTGTAATCCTTGCCCTCTTTACAATTTTCCTTAACCCATGAGAGAGCCTTCTGGAACTCGTCTTCATCGTAGATTTTGCAGTCGATGCGGCGGATGAATTCCGACATATCGATGGATTCCACACGCATTCCGAGGAATGACTCGAAGAAATTAGGATCGACCATGGAACCAGCGATTCCCATGGATGTGCCACCCATACCGAGATACGCACGTCCGCGCATTGTGGCGACGGTAAGGCCGGCACGGCAGAAGGTAAGAAGCTTCTCTTTTACATCTTCCGGGATTTCCTCGGTTCCGCCGTCCTGAACGTCGTGACCGTAGATACCAAATGCAGGAAGGCCTTTTTGTGCATGACCTGCGAGAACTGCCGCGAGGTAAACTGCGCCCGGGCGCTCTGTTCCGTTGAAGCCCCAAACCGCTTTCGGGATGGTTGGATCCATGTCCATGGTCTCGGAGCCGTAGCACCAGCAAGAAGTAACGGTGAGGGATACACCCACACCTTCTTTTTTGAACTTTTCCGCACATGCGCTGGCTTCAGCCACGCCGCCAATGCAGGTATCGGCGATAACACATTCAACCGCTTCACCGGTTGGGTAGCGAAGTGTTTCGGAAATGAGTTTCGCTACAGATTCGGCAAGCGCCATTGTGCTGTCTTCAAGGGACTCACGCACTCCGCCAAGGCGGCCATCGATTGTCGGACGAATACCGATTTTAGGAAGATTTTTCATAGGTAGGGTCTAATTTAAAGGTGTGAAACAAATGAGATCGATTACTTGATATTGCCGATAGCAGCACGGCGATAGTGCTCGTCGGGGCGGTTTTCAATACGGTCGGAAATACCGCCTTCAAGGAAATTCGGTCCACCCATGAGGTAGCTTCCGGCGATGACCTTCGCCCACTTGTCGAGCATGAGCATGATATTGAGAACCTCACGATCAGTCGCACCGAGTGCAACCGGGCCGTGATTCACCATAAGAATTACTTTTGGTGCCGCACCGTGCTCGTCCATGAATTTACGGAGGGAGTCACGAACAGCTACAGCGAGGTGCAAGCCGGGATCGATGTAAGGAACCACCGCGAGGTTTCTGCCGCAGACAACGATTTCGTCCGGGTACACGTGCTTGAGAAACGGCTCCGCGCCGAGCTTGGAGCAAAGGATCCGGAGAACGGATGTCGTATGCGTGTGGCCGACCCACTTCGCGCCGGCTTCCTTGATGCAGAGTGCGTGAAGGAAGGTTTCCACGGATGGAAGGCGTGCGGATTGATCAACGCGCGCCTCTTCGAGACGGCCACGGACCTGATCGTCGGTGAGGTTCGGATTTTCAACAGCTTCGAGGACCGGGTCGAGGTGAACGCGGGTTAGACCGCCTTCATCGATGGTGCCGAGTTGGCTGCCGGATGCTTTCACTAGAAATGTGCCGTCACCGAGGTCTGCACTGGTGTTTCCCTCGCCTAGAATCGCCAGCTCGCGATCTTCGCGGCCAAGTTCGTGGGAGAGCTTGATAAGTTTCTGAAGGATATCGTTCATGATGAATCGGGGTTAGATGGATTGTAGTTTAAGAAATTTTTCGTAGGCGGCGTCCCATGCGGTGGATGGGGCTGGTGAGAACGTTTTCACAGGGAAGGATTTACGAACAAGCGCGCGGCCTTCCTGAAGAGAATCGATTGCGCCGAGAGTCTGGAGCTGGATCAGGATATTTCCGATGGAAGTAGCCTCCACTGGGCCTGCTACGACTGTGCAATTCGCCGCATCAGCCGCGAATTGGTTCAGCAAATCGTTTTGTGATCCGCCGCCGACAATATAAATGCGGTCGATTGGCTTCCCAGTGAGCTCCACCAGACTCTCTTTCACCTGCCTGTATTTCAGCGCAAGACTCTCGAGAATACAGCGGGTGAGATCCGCCGGCTCAGTGAGCGCGGGTTGCCCGGTTTTTTCCAGCCACGCTGTGATAGCTGAAGGCATGTGCTCCGGTGCGCGGAACTCCGGTGCATCCGGGTCAATCAGCGCAGTGAAAGGCTTTGCAGAAGAAGCAGCGACGACCAGATCAGCAAACCCAAGGTTTTTCCCTTCGGCATCCCAATGGCGCTTGGATTCCTGGAGGAACCACATGCCTGCAATATTCTTGAGGAAACGTGTTGTCCCCGAAACTCCGGCCTCATTGGAAAAGCCTTCTTCAAAACCTCGATCACTAACTAGCGGCCGTTTGAGCTCACGCCCCATCAATGACCATGTCCCCGAGCTAAGGAATACAGGCTCGGACTCTTCCGCAGGAATACCTGCAACCGCCGAAGCCGTATCGTGACAGCCGGGAGCAATAACTCGAATTTCAGCCTCTTCGCCAGGCACACCATGCACTCCTTGGAGCATCGGCCCCAAATCAGTGCCGGCATCTACCAGTTCACCAAAAATTTTCTGAGGAAAGCCCATCGCAGAAATGAGATCCGTATCCCAATTCTGGGTAGCAGCATTCAACAGCTGCCCGGTGCTGGCGATGGAACGCTCTACCGCACGGCGACCTGTAAGCTTATAGTTGATCAAATCCGGCAAAAACAAAATTGTATCCGCCTTTTCCAAAAGAGCATTCGAAGACCTGGCTTCCGCAAGTAGCTGAAAAAGCGTGTTGAAGAACATGAATTGAATCCCGGTTCTCCCGTAGATATCTTCCTTTGGCATTTTTGAGAAAGCCAGCTCCTCCATACCGTCAGTACGGGCATCCCGGTATTGGTAAGGCACGCCCAGAAGCGATCCTTCGGCGTCCAACAGTCCGTAATCAACACCCCATGTATCAACACCGATGGATGCAATCTTGGTGCCGTGCGTTTCCATTGCCAGAACGATTCCCTTCCGGATCTCTTCAAAAAGCTTATCAAACTGCCAATGCCAGCCGCTTTCCATCTTGATGGGCTCGTTCGGGAAACGGTTTACCTCTTCCAGGGTGAGCTTCTCACCATCATACAAGCCTGCAAGAACACGGCCACTACCTGCGCCAAGATCGGCGGCTAAACAAATAATCGGAAAATTCATACTACCTCACGAGGGGTTTGGGTTTCGTTACTTCTTTCGATCCCCAAATCGGAAATTGCTGCAGAAACATGAAACCGACGCGTGCCGGTGCTCATTTTCAAGGATATTTGATTGATCTGTTCCAAGTATTTTCTTTCCACAACAAAGGTTTTTCTCTGTCCACGGCTGCGCCGCAGGGCCTCATAAAGTAGGGAGCACAGAGACCGGTAGCAACCTCATTTTACCCATTGTGAAAAGCAACATTAAAAGGCTGCAAAAGACGAATTTTCAAAGAAAAAACCAAAATCTCCTCTACCAAACAAACACAAACCCACAAAGGGCTAGGAGTAAAAATCTGCAGAAACAAGCAGATGAGTGGTGGCCCAACCCGGATTCGAACCAGGGACACGCGGATTTTCAATCCGCTGCTCTACCAACTGAGCTATTGGGCCTCACATCAACACCCTTTCGGGCGGGGCGCGAGTAAGTCTGCCAAGCTCGACTTTGACAACCCAAAAATCATTCCTAATTAAAATTTATTGTCGATTGGAGAAACAGCGTCCGTCCGGCACTATGTGACAACCACGTAACACAAGCCCTCTACACACATCCACCGGCTACCATCAGCCTGCTCCTCCAGACATATGGAATTATTTCTCATCGATGCGATCGGTCCTTTCTTCAGAGGATACGAAAGCAGCCGGATCAATTGGTCAAAGATCCCATTCACTCATCTAAAGACCGAAGGAGAAGAGGCCGAAGCCCAGTGGCAGCGAATCATTTCCGATCTCCGCGACTTTGCCACAGAGGTGAAAGCCATCGGTTACAATGCAGTAACGCTGGATGACTTGGCGCACCTTGCCACCCATCCGCTCCATGAGCCTGTGGTTGTAGGCCAAATCGCTTTTTACCGGAAAAAATTCACAGAGATTTTCGCCATGCTGACCGGGGAATTCCAGCTCCAGGTCTATCTTACCAGTGATATTATTCCTCTCACTCCCGCCATTGATCAGGAATTCAGGGATGATCCGAAAGGATTGGAGAACTATTACGTCTCTCTCGTCAAACAGGTGCTGGACGATTTCCCACAGCTGTCCGGGCTAATTCTCCGGATCGGTGAGAGCGATGGAAATGATGTGAAGGATCTCATCCGCACACGTCTCCACCTCAGAAACCCGAAGGAAACCAATTCACTCATCAAGAAACTTCTCCCTCATTTCGATTCTCGGGGGAAAAAACTGATTCTCAGAACATGGACGGTGGGAGCACACCGTATCGGCGATCTTATCTGGCACAGGGGCACCCTTGCCGAAACGCTGGATGAAATCGAATCACCCAATTTTATCGTTTCCATGAAACACGGGGAAAGTGACTTCTTCCGCTACATTCCCATCAACCGCGCCTTTTTCAGGGTAAAGCAGGCAAAGATCATTGAGCTCCAGGGCCGCCGTGAATATGAGGGCGCCGGGGAGTATCCTTCCTTCATTGGGCGCGATTGCGAGCAATTCGCCCGCGAGTTGGAAGCGGCGGACAACGTTGTAGGAATGTCCATGTGGTGCCAAACAGGAGGTTGGCACAGATTCCGCAGACTCCCCTTTCTGCAGGATAACAAACATTCGGACATCTGGATCCGTCTGAATGTTGTCTCCGCCATCCGGATCTTCAAGGAAGGCAAAAGCGTGGAGGATGCCGTTGAAAGCCTGATGGGACCAGATCGTGCACCCGCCACTCTGGAGCTTCTGCGCGATGCCGACATGCTCATTCATCAGATTTTGTATATAGAGGACTTCGCACGCCAGAAACTCTTCTTCCGGCGCGTTAGGATACCGCCGCTCGTGAACATTTGCTGGGATTGCCTGTTCATCAATCACGCTGTCTCGAAAATCCTGCGTCACTTCGTTCCAGATCCGGAAGGTGCCATCCGGGCAGGAGAAAGCGCCATGTCCCTTTTTCCGAAAATGATACAGCTGGCGAAGGATGCAGACCTCCCGGTTCAAGACATTGAGCATATGCGTGATTTTTTCGCACTTCTGGTTCTGGCACGCCGCTACTACTTCCTACCCTTCGATGAAAACCTCGCGGAAAGTATCCGGGCCGCGAAAAAGACCTATAAACAAAGGTATCCGAAAAACGTCCGCGATCGCTACCGCATCAAAATCTCGTTCGATGAGTTCAAGGTAAAGCGCCGCACACTCTCCTGGGCTTCCTCATTTCTACTCCGCAAAAAGCGGGGATATCGCGTGATCGATCACCTGTTCACCCTCCATCTCATCGGATTTGCTTACCGCCTGTTCACTCCACGTGACCCAAAACGCATGCCGAAGTTTCTCCGTGAATCCGCCATGGGTATAGAGACACTTTTTAAATAACTTACCGAGCGGTAGATATTCCGAATACATCGCAATTCCCCACCAGCTAGTCCTTGGAGTTTTGGAAATCGTCTCTAGTGTATCCCGAAATGCACGCAGAACTTCAGGCCAGCCTACTAAAACGCACCGAGATCATCTCAGATCGCTCATGGTACGAACGTGACCCCGATGGTCATCTGGAAGCGCTCAAGAACGTATCCGGTGAGATCGACAGCTACTTCAGTGAACACCGCTCCGGGTGCGATGCACAACTTGCGCATTTCCTAAAAAACGCATCCTACCAGAAAGCATTGGATCACCTCCAGAAAGCTTGATTTCAACAAAATCGGCCAACCAGTGCTACAAAACCTCCGCCTGCAGAATTTCCGTTGCTTCGAGACATTATCCCTCGAAGTCCCGCCCGAGGGTGCCATCTTCACGGGCGATAACGCACAAGGAAAAACCTCTATTCTGGAGGCAGTTTGCACACTGATCAGGCTTCATTCCCCGCGAACGAATCGCTTCAATACCCTCGCAAAATTTTCCTCCGGCGGATTTGGAATTGCCGGAGACCCATGGGATCAGGAACGGAAGATTCAGCAGAAATCGACCGGTTTGATGCTCAAATGCGAAGGTGAAATCCGCAAATCACGCACCGAATACCTATCCGATGGCGGGCTCATCGTCTGGATGGGCAATGAAGATCTCACACTAATACGCGGTCCCGGCGAGGCCAGGCGCCACTTTCTGGATTTCATCGGTGCCCAGCTGGATCCGAAATACCGCACCGCCTACACCCGCTACCGGCGCGCCCTGAAGGCAAAAAACCTTCTACTCAAGGAGCCGAAACTACGCATTCCAGAGCTGGTTGCCTGGGAGGAAATCCTTATCGAGCATGGCACATTTCTCACCGCAAGCCGGAGTAAACTCGTATCCGACCTTTCCCCGCTGGTTTCCGCCTCACAGATCGCCATTTCAGGGACAAGCGAAGCCCTTACCCTTCAATACCTCCCCGCCTCCGGCCCATCGCTTAAGGATTCCATCCACCAAGCCCGTCAGAGGGAAACCGCCACCCGTCAGGCGGTCATCGGCCCCCACCGTGATGATGTGTCAATCCGACTTCATGGAATGCGCGCCAGCGAATATGCCAGCGAGGGACAGCAGCGCACAATCGCTCTCGCCCTCAAGCTTGCCCAAGGGGAAATCCTACGGCAACGCTGCGAAAAGACACCCATCTACCTTCTCGATGACATCTTCGGGGAGCTTGATATCAAGCGCCGTAACGCACTTCTCAAGTATCTGCCGGTAAATTCACAGAAATGGATCACCACCACGAATTTGAATTGGCTCGATTCCACTGAAAATCTCCCGAAGCTCCCTGTTCTGACCGTCGCTGATTCCATCGTCCGAGGGGCGAATTGACGCAGACTTTTTTCGCTGCTAGCGTCCTTGATCATGAAGACCGCTATAGTCACCATTCTCGGCTGCATGGCCTTCGGCAGTTTATACGCGGAAATCGATGCCGATCGGAAATCTCTACTCGATGCCGATCCCGAGGTAATTTACCTGGAGGAGATCGTCACCCCTCCGATCAAACTGGAAGTAATCAAAGAGGCTCCTGTCTTTTCGGACAAAGACGGAAGGCACCGCCTCGGATACCTCAGGGCAGATCAAACAGTCGAGCTGGAAGGCATGACATCAAAGGCCTACCGGGTCCGCGGTCAGGGCACCCGCCACGGCATAGCCGGTTGGGTCGCACCATGGGCTTTTTCCCACGCGGAAGAAGATTTCGTGGCCAAGCTCCAGCAACTCTACGATCGTCAGATCGCCGTCAATAAGATCATTGCAGCCAGAGAGATCGCTATAGGAATGACCCCACCCGAAGTTTCAAGATCACGCGGCGAACCTACTAAAACAACCGTCCGCCGCACCGCGGATGGAGAGGAGGGCACATGGGAGTTCATCGACTATGAAGAGGTAAAACACTTCATCACCCGCGTCGATCAGACAACTGGCCAAGTATTTCGACAGTTCTCCCACATCACACGGGAGGAGAAAGGGAAAACCACTATCGAGTTCAAAGACGGCGCGGTAACCGCTATCCAGGAAAGTGAGGACAGAAGCGGCGGCAACTTGAAAATCGTCGTCCCGCCCCTGATTTTCCGCTGGTAAGGATCGCACGCAGCCTACCGGGCTCCGAGTTTGTAGATCTGCTCCGCCTGCTTCTCTGTCACCTCATACAATGTTCCGTTTACAGGGACATCGATCTGAATCTGGTCTCTCGTCCCACTTGGCGGGTAGATTTCAGCCAGTTCCGGCGCTCTCACGAATGCATCTTTGGCCAGAGTGACCTTGAACTTCCCTTCGTATTGGAACGACTGGAAGCGCAATTCTGCAGCCTTTTGCTTCTTCTGCCTCTCCTCGATAGAGAGACCCAGTTTCTCGAATAGCGAAAGATCCCCGGCTTTTCCAAACCCTATCTGATTCCCGTCTTCCGAAATCTCCGCCGCGCGCTCGAGCGTCACATCATAACGTTTGTTCGAAGCCTCGCCATCACCCACCCATTTCAAAGCCTCGTTTTTCGAAACGAGTTCGCTGAAGGCGGTAGCCTCCTGATCTGTCGGCACCCGAATTTTCATCCCTCCCTGCATCGCAAATAGATCGCCAGCTACCAGAAATAGATCTGAAAACTCGATATCGCCACCATAGCTTTTCAGGTGAAACGACCCTGTTTCAAAATCCAGGCGCCGGTAATTATTAAATGCATCCACTACGCTCAAAGCCCTTAGAATGTGAACCTTGTCGCGCAATACGATCACCTCGCCACTTCCTAGCTCCACCGGACCTTCAAAGCCGATGCCTTCCGAGGAATTGGTTGATCCGAAGATTCGCAACTCCGCTGAAATCACTCCTTCTACGTAATCATGAACAGCCAGAGGAAGCAGAGGCTCCAAATCCACCTTCTTCAGCTTCACCCTACCATCCAGAATCGGCCGATCCCCTGTTTTGATCCGCAACCCGTCCAAATTTACCGTTCCCTTCTTGCCAGCTCTGAAACGCGCCTTCTCGAAGACTATCTGTTCCTTCGAAAACACGACATCCAGCTCATCTATATCTAGGTTTCTGAGCCAATTTTGTGAGAAAGTGCCACCGCGGAATCTGAGTTTCCACCCATCGGCTACCTTCTGGGCGTGCATCTTGCTACCGGAAATCGAGCCACGTGTGCGCTCTGAATACCCCCACCTCATGGAGATCCTGGACACCTGGATGGCCTCCATCTTCATTTTCCCCGTATCCTGGAAAATGACCTCACCGATTGACGCAGCCGAAGCCTCTGAATCCGCACCGGGCTGAAGCTCCATATCCACATCGGAAATCTCTACCAGGCCAGTATCCCACTCCGGCTTGAAACGGTCGAATGTCCCCATGCGACAGCGCAAATTGCGGATATTCATCCCCTCGAAGAATGTGTTTGAGCCTCCCCCGAGCGCCAGACTGCTGATGCGGAATTCACCATGGGCGACAGAAAGTCCGCTCAGTTCTATTTCCTCGGCAGACAACCTTTCCTCGATCAAGTCCGCCACTTTTTCACGGAAACCTTCGCCATCCATCTGCTTGACGATAAAAATCCAGGCGACAATCCCTATAACAATAACAAATACAAACACCCGTGCGAGTAGTCTGAGAAAGTGAAACAAGGCCACCCCCTGTGATCCTCCACCCGACAATGAGTATCTGAGCTGAAACCAAAACCCCTGACTCGAAATCCACTGGCTAAGTCTTTCTTGAAAGATTTTGGATTGCTCTGATTCAGACTGTTCGTTCATCGATTTGCGACATAGAAACCCTGTAGAGCACCTCTTGCTAGCAGAAACTCCATCGATACCAGACAACGTAACAAATTGGAAACCAACGATTACAAAGTCCAACTGGAGATATTCGAAGGTCCGCTCGACCTTCTCCTCTACCTCATCAAAAAGGACGAGCTGGATATCCACGCCATCTCAATCGAGCGCATCACCAAGCAGTATCTCGATTACATAAATACCTTCAAGCTGCTCAATATCGACCTCGCCTCGGAGTTCATCGTCATGGCAGCGAACCTGATGTATTTGAAATCCCGCACCCTCCTGCCACGCACGGAGCAGCCACCCGAAGACGATGCGGAAGAAGACGATCCCCGCTGGGAGCTCATTCGGCAGCTTATCGAATACAAGAAATTCAAGGATGCAGCCGGCTTCCTCTCCATCCGCGAGCTTGAGCAGCAGGGCCGCTTCGCACACCAGCCGGATGCCAGCGCGAAACCTCCCGAAGAGCCACCTACCCTTGCGGAAGTCTCCATCTTTGATCTCATCCGCGCATTTCAGAACGTCCTGAAACGCTTCGAGGAATCCCACGATCTGGGAGACATTATCGACGATCGCTTCACAGTTTCCGATAAAATCGAATTCCTCCTGGGGCATTTTCTCCCCGGACAAGCCTTGTCATTTGATGCTCTTTTCCAAACCGCCACCACCAAATCTGAAGTTATCGTCACATTTCTAGCCGTGCTGGAACTGATGAAACTCAATCAATTCGTAGTCCGGCAGGACAACCTCCTATCCGCCATCACCGTTGAGCGAAGAACAGCCGTGGAAATGGAACACGAGGACCCACCCGAGGAATCCTGATCAACAGCCGTTTTGACATCACGCCCGTTGATCTATTAAGTCATCCCAATGAAAAAAATTCTCCCACTCGCCCTCTTCTCCCTTGCCACCTTCTCTTGTACGAACACAAATCCCACCATGATTGAAACTCCAACAGATGTAGCTGCAGCCCCAGCCGATGCCGAAGTAACTGATTCCGGACTCTCCTCGAAAGTCATCGCAAAAGGCACCGGAAAAACCCACCCCAAAGCCACGGACCTCGTAACCGTCCATTACTCGGGCTGGACCACCGATGGAAAACTTTTCGATTCCTCCGTAAAACGTGGAAAACCAACTTCATTCCCGCTCAATGGTGTCATCGCGGGGTGGACTGAAGGTGTGCAACTCATGGTGGAAGGCGAAAAACGCCGCTTCTGGATCCCTGCAAAAATGGCCTACGGAGAAAATCCACCGGCCGGGTATCCTGCCGGAGTTCTCGTATTTGACATCGAGCTCATAAAAATTGGCAAATGAACTCCCCGGATCGCCTCAACGATTCTTTCGGCAGCCGGAATCTCCACAGGTTTCTGCTGCTTTTTCTTGCCCTGATCCTAGGTGCTTGCGCTGAGGATCCCGCGCCGAAACCAGTCCCGCCACTGGATCCTTCAAAGGCTATCAAGAAAGACGAACCCGAGGAAATAAAGGAAACTGCGACTCCTTCAGCTCCAAAACAGGGCAGCGTCACCCGGATGCCGCTCGGAGATCTTTACCAGCTCGTCCAAAGCAACGCCGCGTTGATTTTCGACGTTCGCCCTTCCCTGATTTATAAGCTCGGTCACATCCCTAATGCCATCAGTTGGCCACAGGGTAAATTTCTCGCGGACATCGATAAGCACGAGCCTCGAATCACCGCAGCAAATGAGGAAAACACCCCGGTCGTTATCTATTGCACAGACATGGCCTGTCCGGATGCAATGAATGTAGCGACTCGCCTTGCGCAACGCGGCCACAAGGTTTCACTGCTCCAGGGCGGCTATGAGGCTTGGAAGATTGCCACAAACTAGCCATACGCGGTATGGACATTTCCTAATTCCGCAGCTACACAGCCGCAGAGCTTATGAGAGAATTCACCAATGTATCAGTCAACGCACTCGCCAATGTCTACTTCGATGGGCGGGTAGTTTCACACACCGTTCAGTTTCCTGACGGCACAAAAAAGACACTCGGTATTCTTTTTCCAGGGACTTATAAATTCAAGACCGAAGCTCCGGAACTGATGGAAATCATTGATGGTTCCTGCGAGATCAGCATCGATGGATCAGATACTACCCGCTTCATTCCTACGGATGAATCATTCAACGTGGATGGAAACAGCGGCTTTACCATCACGGTAAATTCAGGCACTTGCCAATATATCTGCTCGTATCTCTAGGGTCTTCCCTCGTTTCACTCCCGATGAAGGCATTCTGGATAGCGCTCTCGTGCGCTTGTGTTTTGGCGCTCTGCTCCTGCAATTTCGTCACACTCCCGCCACCTCCGGCTCCGGACCCTGCTCTTATCGAGAAAAACACAGTCTCCAGCTATACTCCGGCGCGTACGCCCGAAGTTCAGATCTGGATGATCGCGGATAAGCTGCACACCGGTATGGTGTTCGAGTATACGTGGCTGGTGGAATCAGGCTGGGTGGCTCCGGAAAATTTCCCGAAATCAAAATACGTGACCTTCTCGTGGGGAGATCGGCAAGCCTACGTAAATCACCGCTGGCTCACTGGTACGGAAATTTTCAACGCCATATTCTGGCCATCTCCCGCGGTCATGGAATGCATTCCCATCAACTGGGGAGTTGCTGAAGTTTCTCCAAACCAGCACATCTGGATGAAATCCATCCCCCGCCAGCAGGGTCCATACGTAGCCGCATTTCTCAATCATTGCACCATTCCGGACGAAAACGGGAAGCCAACCCAAGCGGGTCCCGCAAGTTGGGGCGGAGGAGTTTTGCTGGAATCCCCGCAGGTCTACTATTTCCCGAGAATCTGCAACGTTTGGACAGGACAGGCGCTCGAATCTTGCGGTGCCGACATCTTTTCACTCCTCTCCATCCACCGCGACACGCTCGCCATGGAGGCGGAAAGAAACGGCTTCGTCGAGGTCTGGGACGGCTCAGGAAACAAGTATATCGAGCTTAGCCACTAGGAGTGCGGCACCTAGCTCCGCACAACTATACTATCACCCTGCAGCCAAGTCCTGATAGCACTAGGCTCTCCGCTCAGGTTACCGATCATCCGCCATTTGGACCTTCTGATCGCTCCCGCATCACTGCGCCGCTCTTCCACCACCCCCCTCAACCGTGAAGCGGAGGAATGGAAGAAATAGACACCGTCCTCCCGGTTCACCAAAAAGCCGACGTGCGTATCCAGGCCGATCATGTAGATCCCGTTTTCCAGCCCCTCCACCCAGTCCGCGTAGTCATCGTAGTCCTTATCCACCTTCAGGAGGCAGGACTTCCTTGGCAGAAAAGTCCGTAGAATATTCTCGGAAGGCTGCTGGGCCAGCTTGTAGCGGTTTACCCGGAAACCCGCATCCCTCAGCACAGTGGAAACAAAATACCCACATGCAACTTTCCCTTCTCCAGGCCTCTCCGCAGTTCCGTTGAAATCATAACCGGTCCCCACCCAGCAACGCATCATTTCCGGCATCACCAGCTCCAACATGACCCGTGCATCGTACTCCACGGCCAGCTTTTGTTCCGCAGTCTTCGCGGTCTTATATTTTACCGCCAGCTCCCCACGCCAGCGCGCCAGCTCTTTCATCAATACCTCATACCTTTCACGATCCGGCTTCGGCTTCTTCTGAATGATTACCAGTTCGTCGAAATACCCGGCCCTATCCGCTTTCCAACCCACCCACACGATCCCCACGATCGCCCAAAAAATGAGCAACCCCAGAACCAACTTCACCCGAACCTTCACTTGTTTATGATCTTATGCCAATTTCAACCCATCTATCCAGCCCGCATATGACAAGGCTGGTCACAATTTATTCAAATTACTCCCTATCATGTTAAAGAAACAGCGGGCAGAGCACCTCCTGGAACGCCTCGAACAACTCTATCCGGAAACTCCGATCCCGCTGGATCACACCAGTCCGTATACATTGCTCATCGCCGTGCTCCTCTCCGCCCAGTGCACCGATATCCGGGTGAACCTTGTAACCCCCGCACTCTTCGCCCTCGCTGACACACCAGAGGGAATGATGAAAATCCCCGTTGAGGATATTCGGGCAATCATCCGCCCCTGTGGCCTTTCTCCCACCAAGGCAGCCGCAATTTCCAATCTCAGTAAAATCCTCGTCGATAAGCACGGCGGCCAGGTCCCTCAATCATTCGAAGACCTGGAGGAGCTACCCGGTGTGGGTCACAAAACCGCTTCCGTCGTCATGGCCCAGTCTTTTGGCGTCCCGGCATTCCCCGTCGATACCCACATCCACCGCCTCGCGAAACGCTGGAAACTCACGCCAGGGAAAAACGTCACGCAGACAGAGCGGGACCTAAAAAAACTCTTTCCTCGAAAATCATGGAACAAACTGCATCTCCAGATCATTTTCTACGGCCGGGAATATTGCACCGCCCGCGGCTGCGATGGGAAGTCATGCCTTTTGTGCCAGGAATTATTTCCTCCAAAACAGATAAACCCGGCTTCCGTAAAATAAATCTAGACGTGACATTTTCCTTATATTTGTAAACCTGCCAGCTGCTCGTAATAACTGTCCCCATACATGGAAAATTCCCTTCAAAAAATCGGAGATAGCCTCTCCCAAAATCCCGATCTAGGTGTTTTATCCAGAAGAGGGTTCATGGCAGCCTCCGCCGCTACTATCGCCAGTTGTAAAGCCGCAACGCCTCCGTCACCTGCGGGCGCACCTATCAAGACAGCTCCAAACACCGGTTACCGAACACCGGCCGTCCCTGGTGCATCGCCTCGTAACAATGTCGGAAATCCTTCCAGCAATTTCTCAAAAAACGCAGGCGTTACCTTTTCCCGCGTTTCCGTCTCCGGCAACTACATCGCCATCACGTTCGATGATGGCCCGCATCCCCAGAACACCCCGCGTCTTCTGGACATGCTCGCAAAACGGAATATCAAGGCAACTTTCTACGTAATCGGACGCAGCGTGAATACCCACCCGGACGTCCTCCGCCGCACCGTGGCAGAAGGTCACGAGATTGGAAACCACTCCCACACCCACCGCCTCCTCTCCAAGCTCGGCGATAGTGAAGTCCGCAAGGAAATGCAACTTTGTGCAGATGCCGTCGGCAAAGCGGCAGGTGTCCGCATGCGCACCATGCGCCCGCCGTATGGCGGACTTCTCCAGCGTCAACGCGAACTCATTCACAATGAATTCGGCTACCCTACCATCCTCTGGTCGGTAGATCCATTGGACTGGAAACGCCCCGGCCCATCCGTCGTAGCTTCGCGCATCCTTTCATCGACCACAGCAGGTGGCATCGTATTGGCACACGACCTTCATTCTCAGACTGTCGACGCAATGCCGGCCACTCTTGATGGCCTCCTGAAAAAAGGTTTCAAGTTCGTGACAGTTTCACAGCTGATCGCAATGAAAACCGAGCCCGTTCCCACACAGGCATCGGTCACCCCCGCTCCCTGAGCGCACGCTTAACTTAAGCTCCCCCCTGATCTAACGTGAGCCAGCTCAACTTCGGAGAGCGGTATTTCGCAACGCGTGAGCGCATAGCTCATGTCGTCGCAGGTATCCATGAATTAGCGAGAAACACCGGAACTGATCTGGGTGACTCGCTCTCGAATACAGCTTTTCAAAAAGATCTGGCCACTCCTTTCCTTTTCGTGGTTTGCGGGGAAGTAAACGCAGGAAAGTCCTCCCTGATCAACGGCCTCTTCGGCCGGGAACTCTGCAAGGTCAACATCCTGCCGGAGACAGATCGTGTAGTGTGGTATCGCCACGGGGCACCTCCCCGCGATGTCCAGGCCACGGATTCCCTCGAGGAACGCTACCGTCCAATAGAGTTCCTCAGGGACTTCAACCTCGTGGACACTCCGGGAACCAACTCCATCGTAAAAGGACACCAGGAAATCACGGAGCGGTTCCTGCCAGCTGCCGACCTCCTTCTTTTCGTTTTTCCGGTAACCAATCCATGGGGAGCAGCCACCTGGAACCTCATTTCCCGTATTCCCGAGGAATGCCACAAACGCGTCGCCTTCATCGTTCAACAGGCCGACCAACGCGACGAGTCCGACATCAAAATCATCCTCCAGCACATGGCGGACCTCTCGATGAAACGCATCGGAGTTGTTCCTCAGATTTTTGCGGTTTCCGGGAAAATGGCTTTCGAGGCCAAAACCCAAGGAGCCTTCGGAGA